>DASXXQ010000239.1:0-2578 GCA_036502985.1 Buttiauxella sp. | reverse complement strand
AGAAGCTGCTCGTAAACGCGGTGATAAATCCATGGCTCTTCGCCTGGCGAACGAACTTTCTGATGCTGCAGAGAACAAAGGTACTGCAGTTAAGAAACGTGAAGACGTTCACCGTATGGCTGAAGCCAACAAGGCGTTCGCACACTACCGTTGGTAATCCCTTCGGAGTGTTAGTCACCAAGCGGGCGCTTCACATAAGCTGCCCGCTTTGGGTTACTTAAATGAACGTCCCAGGATATAGAGGAATCAAATGGCTCGTAAAACACCCATTGAGCGTTACCGTAACATTGGTATCAGTGCTCACATCGACGCCGGTAAGACTACGACTACCGAACGTGTTCTGTTCTACACCGGTGTAAACCACAAAATCGGTGAAGTTCATGACGGCGCAGCAACTATGGACTGGATGGAGCAGGAGCAGGAACGTGGTATTACCATCACGTCCGCTGCGACCACCTGTTTCTGGTCTGGTATGGCGAAGCAGTTCGAACCACACCACATCAACATCATCGACACCCCAGGGCACGTTGACTTCACTATCGAAGTTGAACGTTCCATGCGTGTTCTTGATGGCGCGGTAATGGTTTACTGTGCTGTTGGTGGTGTTCAGCCACAGTCCGAGACCGTATGGCGTCAGGCAAACAAATATAAAGTTCCACGTATCGCGTTCGTTAACAAAATGGACCGTATGGGTGCTAACTTCCTGAAAGTTGTTGATCAGATTGAAAAACGTCTGGGCGCAACTCCGGTTCCTCTGCAACTGGCTATCGGCGCGGAAGAGAAATTCACCGGTGTTGTTGACCTGGTGAAAATGAAAGCGATCAACTGGAATGAAGCCGATCAGGGCGTGACCTTCGAATACGAAGAGATTCCAGCTGATATGCAGGAACTGGCCGAAGAATGGCGACAGAAGCTGGTTGAAGCCGCTGCTGAAGGTTCTGACGAACTGATGGAGAAATTCTTTGGTGGCGAAGAGCTGACTGAAGAAGAAATCAAGACTTCTCTGCGTAAGCGCGTACTGAACAACGAAATTATCTTGGTAACCTGTGGTTCTGCATTTAAGAACAAAGGTGTTCAGGCGATGCTGGATGCGGTTGTTGAATACCTGCCAGCTCCGACTGATGTTACTGCGATTAACGGTATGCTGGACGACGGTAAAGACACTCCGGCAGTTCGTCACTCCGACGACAACGAGCCGTTTGCTGCTTTGGCGTTCAAAATCGCAACTGACCCGTTTGTTGGTAACCTGACGTTCTTCCGCGTTTATTCAGGCGTGGTTAACTCTGGTGACACCGTGTTCAACCCGGTGAAATCAGCGCGTGAGCGTCTGGGCCGTATCGTACAGATGCACGCTAACAAACGTGAAGAGATCAAAGAAGTTCGCGCAGGCGACATCGCTGCAGCTATTGGTCTGAAAGAAGTGACTACCGGTGATACCCTGTGTGATCAGGACAATGTGATCATTCTGGAGCGCATGGAATTCCCTGAACCGGTAATTTCGATCGCTGTTGAACCAAAAACCAAAGCTGACCAAGAAAAAATGGGTCTGGCTCTGGGTCGTCTGGCTAAAGAAGATCCATCATTCCGTGTATGGACTGATGAAGAAACCAACCAGACCATTATCGCTGGTATGGGTGAGCTTCACCTCGACATCATCGTTGACCGTATGAAACGTGAATTCAACGTTGAAGCTAACGTTGGTAAACCTCAGGTTGCTTACCGTGAAGCGATTCGCGCGAAAGTTACCGATATTGAAGGTAAACACGCTAAGCAGTCTGGTGGTCGTGGTCAGTATGGTCATGTTGTTATTGACATGTACCCACTGGAGCCGGGCTCGAATCCGAAAGGTTACGAGTTCGTCAACGACATCAAAGGTGGTGTGATCCCAACGGAATACATCCCTGCTGTTGATAAAGGCATCCAGGAGCAGCTGAAATCTGGTCCTCTGGCGGGTTACCCAGTAGTAGATCTCGGCGTGCGTCTGCACTTCGGTTCTTACCACGACGTTGACTCCTCTGAACTGGCGTTTAAACTGGCCGCTTCTATTGCCTTCAAAGATGGCTTTAAGAAAGCGAAACCAGTTCTGCTTGAGCCTATCATGAAGGTTGAAGTTGAAACTCCGGAAGAGAACACTGGTGACGTTATCGGTGACCTTAGCCGTCGTCGTGGTCAGCTGAAAGGTCAAGAATCTAACGCTACTGGCGTTCAGATTCATGCTGAAGTTCCGTTGTCAGAAATGTTCGGATACGCAACTCAATTGCGTTCTCTGACTAAAGGTCGTGCATCTTACTCCATGGAATTCCTGAAGTATGATGATGCGCCGAACAACGTTGCTCAGGCCGTAATCGAAGCCCGCGGTAAATAAGCCCAGGGTTTAAAAACATTGATCCCGTGCTCTCTCCTTGAGGGGAGAGCGCAACAGTAAGGAATATAGCCGTGTCTAAAGAAAAATTTGAACGTACAAAACCGCACGTCAACGTCGGTACTATCGGCCACGTTGACCATGGTAAAACAACTCTGACTGCAGCAATCACTACCGTTCTGGCTAAAACCTACGGCGGTTCTGCACGTGCATTCG
>DASXXQ010000238.1:0-2633 GCA_036502985.1 Buttiauxella sp. | reverse complement strand
TGCGCAAGCATTTTGCTAATAGTGCTTTGCGGATTTTTCATATCTCCGATGATTCGCGCACCACCGACGCAAGATTCCACACAGGCTGGCAGCAAACCGACTTCCAGGCGGTGCGTGCAGAACGTGCATTTATCGGCGGTTTGGGTGCTGTGATTAATAAATCGGGCGTCATAAGGGCAGGCTTGAACACAGTAAGCGCAGCCGACGCAGCGTGTGTTATCGATAACCACAATCCCATCTTTGCGTTGGAACGTCGCCTGCACCGGACAAACCGGTACACAGGGTGGCTCATCGCAGTGATTACACAGTCTCGGCAGCAAAACGTTTGTGACTTCGTCGCTCCCTTCCAGTTTGACCTGGTACTGATTGACGTTGGTGCGAAACGATCCTTGCGGCGACTGGTTTTCTATCGCGCAACTCACGGTACAGGACTGGCAGCCAATGCAGCGGCGTAAATCAATGAGCATCGCATAGCGACGCAAATCCGACCCTTCTCGCCGCTCCGGCTTTAATGAAATGCCCGCCTGGGCAAACGGGACCAGTGCAGCGCCCGCAGTGACTATTCCCAGATGCTGTAAAAATTGACGCTTACTGATGTCCATCGTGACCTCCGCTTCGTGCGCGGTGAAGAGAAAAATGACACATTGCAATGCATATCCAAAAGCTATGATTTACAGTGTAAAAATTCTTTCCGGTCACCCTCTATTGTGGTTAACCACATATCCAGAGCAGGGTTGATCTAAAACAACTGGCAGGGCATTTGAAAGGGACAATTCATGTGGAAAGTCATACTACTGGCACTGTGCCTGCTGCTCGCACCAGGCATTCAGGCCGCTGATTGGGCCATTGGCGTGCTGGCGATGCGCGGCGAGCTGGCGACTCACAAACAGTGGCAGCCATTGATTGATACGCTGAATAGTTCTGTCCCCGATGCCCACTTTCGGTTAGTCCCGCTTGATCTCAGCGGAATGCGTAAGGCGGTGAACGAAGGGGAAATCCACTTTGTGCTGACCAACCCTGCCCAGTTCGTGCAACTCAATAGCAATTACCATTTGCGCTGGCTGGCTTCGCTACGCTCCACACATTCTTCACAGGCTACCGGCAGTACCACAGGAAGCGTCATCCTGGTGCGTAATGATAACAAGATTACAAAGCCGCATGATTTGATGGGTACCACGGTAGGTGCGGTTGACCCAAAGGCATTTGGCGGTTATCTGTTGGGATACAAAGAACTGCGTGACTCCGGGCTTCGCCCTGAAACAGACTTCCGGATGCGTTTCACCGGATTCCCCGCAGATGCCCTCCTCTATCTTCTGCGTGAAGATGTCATTCAGGCCGCTATCGTGCCGGTTTGTCTGTTGGAAAATATGAATCAAGAAGGGCTGGTGAATAAATCGGCGTTTCGGGCACTGCTGCAAAAAACCTCTCAGTTACCCTGTCTGACGAGCACTGCGTTATATCCAGACTGGTCTTTTGCTGCTTTACCCGGCGTAAACGATGCAGTGGCCGGTGCGGTTACCCGTGCACTAATGAACTCCACCGATAACAATTCCTGGCGCTGGGGAGCGCCCGCTTCAACGAATGATGTCGAAACCTTGCTTCGCGATCTTAACCAGCACCCGGAGCAACTGCGGCTGGGGATTACCGTCAAAAACTGGCTCATTGGGCATCAATGGCTGATTGGTTTGTTATTGGTCGTTTTGCTGCTCGCGGTAGTGAATTACATCTGGGTTATGGTCCTCGTCAACCGACGAGGCCGTGCTCTGGAAAAGGCCAATGAAACCCTCCGCGATCAGCAACTTTCCCTGGAACAGGCTCGACGCATGAGTATTCTCGGAGAAATGGCTTCCGGGTTTGCTCATGAATTAAACCAGCCGCTGTCAGCCATTCGGATGTATGCACAAGGCTGCCTAATTCGCTTATCGGACCCAAAAGAGCAGCAGCCTTTACGCGAAGCGATACAAAATATTGAGCTACAGGCTGAGCGCGGCGGCAATATTATTAGCAACCTGCGGAATTGGGCAACCAGCGGAAGCTGGTCGGATAAGGCAACGTCAACGTGGTCGACTATTTATCTCATCAGCACCATTGAGCAAGTGCTGTCCATGCTGCATCTCGCTCAGCAACACCCAGAAATAGAACTTAATATCACCGGGGATAAAACGTCAACTTTGACGTTGCCGCCGGTTTTGCTCGAACAGATTCTCGCCAACATTATTAACAATGCGGTGCAGGCTGGGGCGACGGCGATTTGGCTAGATGTTGCGAATAGTTCAGGACAGATGAATATCAACATTCAGGATAACGCCGGTGGGATAGACTCTGCGCAATTAGCGACTGTCCTCCAGCCATTCAGAAGCACCCGGCCCGAAGGTATGGGTCTTGGCCTCGTGGTCTGCCAACGGCTGCTACGCAGTGTAAATGGCAATATACAGCTCATCAATCAAACCGCCCCTGACCTGCGCGCGGGTTTACTGGTTAAGATAACACTTCCCGCGTAGCCCTAACGGAGAACAAATGATCCATTTAGTCGATGATGATGCCGCCGTAACCGATTCATGCCGCTTTTTATTAGAGGCTTTAGGTCATACCGTCCAGTGCTGGAATAATAGCCAGACCTTCCTCAATGAAGC
>DASXXQ010000237.1:0-41012 GCA_036502985.1 Buttiauxella sp. | reverse complement strand
AGCGGTGAGTCAGACGCCAACTCAGATTCACATAATATGCTGTTTTATCGCTTAAAAAGCACAATGCGCCTCATCGCCATTGTGCTTTTTTTATTGTCTAAATCCGACCCGAGAGAGAAACCATTATGTATATCGTTTGTGTAGCTGCTTGCCCGACAGGCGTCGCTCATACTTTTATGGCCGCTGAAGCTCTGGAAATCACCGGCAAAAGCCGTGGTCATGAAATTAAAGTCGAAACCCAGGGCAGCATGGGGGCAGAAAACGAAATTACCGCAGAAGACCTGGCTCGTGCCGATGGTGTGATCATTGCCGCCGATGTTGCTATCAATAACAAAGAACGATTCGATGGCATGCTAAAACTGGAATGCAGCGTGGCAGACCCGATAAAGTTTGGTGAGGCCGTCTTTGAAGCCATCGAGCAGGAGATTAATCATGGCTAAATTTCAGGGCGGCGGGCCGAAATCCTCCACGGGTACAGAAGTTAAAAACGCCATCATGACGGGTGTGTCGTACATGCTGCCATTTGTCATTGCTGGCGCGGTGATTATGGGCATCGCCCGTATTGGCGCATCTCTGTATGGCATTGATAATATTTGGGATGCAAGCCATGAACAGGCTGCAAGCCTGGTCGTGCAGATGCTGCATAAGTTCGATGGGTTTGGTGGACTGGCATTGTCATTGATGTTGCCGATTGTGGCTGGTTACATCAGTTTTGCGATTGCCAATAAACCGGGGATTGCGCCGGGCATGGTAGGGGGGCTTCTGGCGAGCAACCTCGGTACGGGCTTCCTGGGTGCACTGGCTGCGGGATTTGTCGCGGGTTATATCGTTCGCTTACTGACGGCAAAAGTAAAATTACCACGCTCTCTGGCCTCTGCCGGGCCGATTTTTATTCTCCCGGTCGGTGGGACTCTGCTGACCTGCATCATCATGGCGTTTGTGATTGGCACACCTCTGGCGGCATTAAATCACGGTATGGAAGCGTGGTTGATGGCGATGTCCGGCACCAACAAAATTATCCTGGCGGCGGTGGTTGGCGGCATGGTGGGCTTTGATCTTGGTGGCCCGGTAAACAAAGCGGCAGTCACTACCGCAATGGCGCTGCTAGCTTCGGGTATTTACGACCCCAATACAGCGGCACAAGTGGCGATTATCATCCCGCCAATTGGCCTCGGCGTCGCTTCACTTATCTGGAAAAACCGCTTCCCGGAATCGTTGCAAGAAGCGGGTAAAGCGTCAACGCTGATGGGCTTGATTGGCGTCTCAGAAGGGGCCATTCCGTTTGCCCTGGCAAATCCAAAAATTATTATTATCAACGTCGTAGGCACTGCTACGGGGGCCGCGATGGCGGTAGGTTTAGGTGCGGTTAACCATGCGCCTATTTCCGGATTTTATGGCTGGTTGGCTGTGGATGGCTGGCCGGTTTACATTCTGTCGATTGCCGTCGGTTCTGCGATTGTCGCAGTGGGCTCACTGCTGGTTTTTCGCCAAATGACACCATTAACCAACAAAGAAGAAAAATCCGTCGCGCCAGCACCAAAATTTAAGGTAAGCCGTTAGCGGTTTATTTTATGGGGGGCTGATGAGTACCGAGTAAATATAAATGGGAGCAATTCGTCTCAGGGCTCCCTACATTTAAAAATAAATTTATGATGTCGCGATTAATATGAAATTGCCGTCATCCAGGGTCTACATATGAAAACTGTTCATCTGGTACAACATACTCATTGGGATCGTGAGTGGTATTTTACTGAGAATGATTCAAAAGCAGTGCTTTATTATTTCATGGACGATTTAATGCAGCGTCTGGAAGAAGATAAAACATTAGGGCCATTCGTTCTCGACGGGCAAACGGTCGTTATCGAAGATTATTTAAATGTGGCACCTCATCAGGAAGCGCGTTTACGGAATTTAATCGAACAGGGCCGGATTGTTACTGGCCCGTGGTATACGCAAAGTGATTTTCTGGTAGTGGGAGCAGAATCTATAACCCGTAACTTGCTGTTAGGGCACGCTGATTGCCAGCGCTTTGGCGGCTTAATGCCTATAGGTTATGTCCCTGATTCATTTGGGCAAAGTGCACAATTGCCGATGTTTTTGCAACAGTTTGCTATCGACCGGGCCGTTATCTGGCGTGGCTGGAGCGAATACAATGTGCCGCACAGTGAATTTAGCTGGCAAAGTGCTGACGGCAGCAAAGTCACCACTGCCGTACTGCCGTGGGGATATGGTTGCGCAAAATGGCTGCCAGATTCCCCGTCAGACGGGCTTAAGACACTGGAAACGATTCTGGAAAAACAGACTCGTTTCTCATCAACCGACCAGGTTCTGCTACCAAATGGCAACGACCAGTCACCGTTTGAATATCGCGTTCCGGCGATGCTCGACCAGCTTAATCAGCAGCAAGACAACTATCGTTTTATACGCAGTAGTTTCAGCCAGTTTTTCCAGGCGCTGGAAAGTCGCAATACAGAGTTGCTGACTTATCAGGGGGAGTTAATCAGCCCAAAATACATGCGTATTCATCGCGGTATTTTCTCAACTCGCGTCGATATCAAACTGCTGAATGCGCGCCTTGAACAGACGCTGAGCCAACATCTGGAGCCTTTGCTGGCTGTAAACTGGCAGTTGGGCCTTCCGTATCCACAACATGCAGTGGAAAACATCTGGCGCGAAGCGATGAAGTCCCACGCGCACGACAGCATTGGCGGCTGCAATTCAGACCGGGTGAACGCGATGGTGAAAAATCGCCTTGAATCTGGACTGGAAATGGCAGAGCAGCTTATCGAACTGAATATGAAAATGCTTTCTGAAGGGATTTCGGCACAGCAAAAAGGCAAGAAAATCATCATATTCAATGCCCGCCCGCACGTCAGCAGCGGCCTGGTCGAACTGACGATTTTCACACCGGAGCACGATTTCCGTGTCGTGGATGGCACTGGCAAAGAGTGCCGCTGGCAGATTGTCGAAGAAGGCCGCCAGGACATGTCGATAATCGTTCAGGAGCTATCAAACAGTACCGAAACCACCTGGTACCGTAAATGCAAGTTGCTGCTGGAAGTCGCCGATATCCCTGCGTGTGGTTATCAAACGTTGTATCTGCAGGAGGGTGTCAGCGCAGGTTTTGATAAGCAAAGTAGGCCGACGGCGACACTTGAAAACGAATGGCTGCGACTGGACGCCGATGAACAAGGTATTTTGACCCTGACCGACAAGCGCAGCCGCCAGGTCTATCCCCATATTTTGCAACTGGTCGATGGTGGCGACGCCGGAGATAACTACAACTATTCACCCCCGTTCGATGACTGGCTTATCACTAGCGACACTTTCCTGACCTCCTTCAGTGGCCAGCATGGGCCGTTGCAAAGCCATATAACGCTGAACTGGCAGATGGTTGTCCCGCAGGATTTAACGGCGCGTAACGAACGCCGGGCCGATGGCAGACTCGGTATTTCGATGGTCATCACGCTTGCGCACAGTAATGCCTGGCTAGATGTGGCTATCAGCGTGAATAACACGGTTTGCGATCATCGCTTGCAGGTTTTATTACCGACAGGTGTTCAGCAGCAGATTCACTTTGCCGATCAGCCATTTGGCCTGATTGAGCGCTATAACCAGCCGCCTGAAATGGACGTCTGGAAAGACGAGCAGTGGACCGAAGCCCCAGCCGCACTCTATCCGATGCAAAGCCAGGTCATGATGTTCGACGAACAGCGCGGGTTGTGTACAGTGACTGAAGGATTGCGTGAATATCAAATTCCAGAAAACCGGCAGGATGTAATGGCAGTGACTTTACTGCGTAGTGTTGGCTGGCTCGGGCAGGCCAATCTGCCTTATCGCCCTGGTCGTGCATCCGGTATGGTTTTGCCGTCGCCAGAGTCGCAAGTTCAGGGAATACACCACTTCAAACTCAGCCTGCTTGCGATGAATAACGGTGCGGATAGCGTGTTCTGGCGTGACGTTGAACGTGCTCAAAGCAAACTCCACGCCTGGCTTGCTACGGGCTGGTCGCGTTTCCGTTCAAATCCCCATGGTCGCATTTTCCCGCATCATTTCAGCGTATTAAGCTGGGATACCGATCTTCATTTCAGCGTGCTGAAAAAAGCGCAACACAGCGATGCGTTGGTCGTGCGTGGCTGGAACCCGTCTGCGCAACCCATGCAGCGAGGAACGGTTAACGCAAACGGGGAGATTACCCACTCGACGCTTGCTGAAACTGCATTGAAAACACATCAAAAAACGGTGCCTACATGCGCGCCTGTGACTTTTGTTATCACTTTCTGAGGGCAGAGAAAATATGTTAACACTCGACTTTATTTGTACTCTGCCCAATGGCATTCATGCACGTCCGGCCAGTGAAATAGAACAGCGTACGCAGCCGTTTAAAGCTTCCATCACATTGATAAATCTGAGCAAAAAAACGCAGGCTGATGCGAAAAGCGTGTTGGGTATGATTGGTGCAGATATTACGTATGGCGACCAGTGCCAGTTTTTAATTGAAGGTGACGATCAACAGGCGGCTTTTGAAGTGCTTCAAACGTTTATACGCGATGAGT
This sequence comes from Buttiauxella sp., assembly GCA_036502985.1. GTDB lineage: Bacteria > Pseudomonadota > Gammaproteobacteria > Enterobacterales > Enterobacteriaceae > Buttiauxella. The sequence goes on along the minus strand of DASXXQ010000237.1, from coordinate 36,456 downwards.
TTGAGGATTGTGACGAGCCTCTGGAGTTATCGCCAGACAATCACACACAACCGCTGCCGGTCTTTATTGAGCATGCCTGCCCGAATTACGTGCGGGGTAATGGCGTCAGCAAAGGGATTGGGCGGGGTGTTCCAGTTCATCTTGATACGGTTGATCTCCATGAGCTGTCGCGTCAAGAACCTGTGACGGGCGCTGCTTTGCAACAGCAGCAGCTGTTTGACGCATGGAACTTAACGCAACAGATGTTGTGCAATGGTGATGCGGGGGCCAAACATGTTCTGGCGGCGCAGCGTAAATTGCTCATCGACCCTGCTTTTAAATCGTGTTTGCTATCACACACCACGGCACGCAACGCATTACAGGCTATCGCGCTGACAGCGCAGACGTTGAGCCAACCGTTGCTCAACAGCAGCAGCCAGTATCTGCGTGAACGCGCTATTGATATTCGTGATCTTTGCCAGAGCATTGCCACGAGCCTGTTAGGGAGGCCACTGGAAAGCCAGCAAGCGCTTACACAGGATAGCATTGTGATTTGTAGCGGCATGCTGACTCCCGGCCAATTTCTGCGCTTGCGTAATCCACATCTGAAAGGCGTGGTGATGGGTGACGGCGGGGAAACTTCGCACACTGTGATTCTGGCACGTTCGTTCGGTATACCGTTGCTGTGCGGTGTGATGCAAAGTGAGGCGTTGATGGAGGATGCCAGCATGCTGATTCTGGACAGCCGCTACGGTGTGCTGGTGGCGAATCCAAATGAAGCCATGGAAAGCTGGTATCGGCTTGAAACAGCGAAGTATCAGGCGATTGCGGAGCGGAGTGCACCGTTGCGCGGGCAACAGATATCTACGGTTGATGGTACGACAGTCAGCGTGCTGGCGAATATTGCACTCGCTATCGAAGCGCAAATTGCGTTTGACCAGGGGGCTGATGGTGTGGGTTTGTTTCGTACCGAAATGCTGTTTTGTGAACGTAGCCACGCACCTGATGAAGAAGAACAATTTCAGGCATATAGCGAAGTATTAAGACGTGCTGCGGGCAAAAAAATCACCATTCGTACGCTGGATATCGGCGGAGACAAGCCTTGCACCTTTCTGGATTTACCGCCAGAAGAAAACCCGTTCCTGGGTTATCGCGCCGTGCGGATGTACCCCCAGTTTCATGACATTTTTACCACGCAAGCCCGCGCGTTATTAAGAGCGAGTGCGGTTGGGCCGTTGAATGTTATGGTGCCGATGGTGGCAACGCTTGCGGAGATACAATGGTTACACAGCGAGTTTCAGCACATCGCCGCCGTTTTACAGCAGGAGGGTATTCCGCTCGGGGAGTGGCATCTTGGCATTATGGTGGAAGTTCCATCAACGCTCTATCTTCTGGAAAAAGCCGCCAATTATCTCGATTTTGTTTCTATTGGCAGTAATGATCTGGTGCAGTATTTCCTGGCGTGCGATCGCGGAAATCCTTATGTACGCCATCTGTACGACTATCGGAATCCCACGTTTTTAGCGCTAATGCGCGACATCATACAGCGTGCCCAGGCTGCTGGGCTGGCGATTAGCCTGTGCGGTGAAATGGCGGCGGATAAGCAAATGCTGCCGCTGCTCGTGGGTATGGGGTTAACGCAGTTGAGTATGGCTGCGGGAGCGATTACATCATGTAAGGAAGCACTAACTACGCTGAATGTTCAGCTATGCCAAAAGCTTCTGGAAGCGGCTATAGCCTGCGATACCGGTGAAGATGTGCTGGACGCGGTAGAAAAATTCACACGAACCCAATCGCAAAAACCGGTGCTGGCATCTGAATTGCTGTTATTGGATAAAACAGTGCACAGCAAAGAAGAAGCGATCAAATTGCTCACTGATAATCTTGAAGTGCAGCAGCGTGTTATCTCGGGGTCGCAAGTGGAAAGGGCAATTTGGGATCGTGAAGCTGTGTTCTCTACCGCTCTCGGGTTTTCAGTGGCGATTCCGCACTGCAAATCCCCGCATGTGTCGCACAGCAGTATTTCTCTTTTGCGCCTAAATTCACCGGTGAGTTGGGGGGAAGATATTGATGTGCAAATGGTTATCATGCTGGCGGTAAATGAGCAGGAGCAAGATAACCACATGAAAATTTTCTCGCGCCTGGCTCGCAAACTGATGCACAGCGATTTTCGTGAACAGCTACAAACGCTATCGGATGCCGCGGCAATAAAGGATCTTTTGTCGGCAGAACTAACACTTTAAAGGACTAAAAAGGAAATGACGTTAACCACCACTTTGCCTGGTGAAGCTCGAAGCATACGCAGTTCGTTGGCGGTACTGGCATGCGCCTTCTTTTTGTGGGGATGCCTGACCAGTATTAACAGCGTATTGATTCCGTTCTTCTATCACTATTTTTCACTGACTTACCGTGATGCGATGCTGGTCAATGTGGCTTTCTATTTGGCTCCGTTTGTGGCTTGTTTACCGTGCTCTGCATTGATGGCGCGACTGGGATACCGCGTAACGCTGATATTAGCAGTGGGGTTCGCGGTGTCAGGTTGTTTCTTAATGGCGCTGGCTATGTGGCAACGGCTGTTTTCACTGGTGCTGGTGGCAATATTTATCCTGGCTATTGGTGTTGCGGCGATGCAGGTGGTGGCAAATCCTTATGTCACGCGTTTGGGGCCAGAAGCGACTGCGGCAGGGCGCTTAAGTTTTGCTTCTGCCATCAACTCAATGGGCACCACCATCGCGCCGCTGCTGGTGGCTGGGTTGTTGGTTCTTGTCCCGGTAAGCATTGCCACGCACCAGGAGCCGGTGCGTTGGCTTTTCATGGCGCTTGGGGCACTGGCGTGTGGCTTGATTGGCCTGCTGTATACCAGCCGGTTGCCCGATTTTCGCCAACAGCAAATGCAGCGATTAACTCACAGCGCCAAAGCACTGTTTCGTGAATCTCATTTCGTAATGGGTTTGCTGGCTATTTTCATCTATGTCGGTGTGGAAGTGGCTATTGGCACCACGGCGTTGAGTTATCTCAGCGACGCATCTCTGGGGAATTTAGACCTACAACAAGCCACTTCGCTGATTGCGATTTACTGGGGCGGTTCGCTTGCCGGCAGAATGCTGTACAGCCTTGTTGCACATCGGGTGAATGCGGTAGGTGTGTTTCGTCTTGCGACAACTTGTGCGGGCGTGTTGGTGATACTGGCGATGGTTTTTGGAAACCGCTGGGGAGGAATGTGTTTGCTGCTGATTGGGCTTATGAACTCACTGATGTATCCGGTGATTTTCTCCCAAAGCGTGCGCAACCTGGGAGATAAAACCAGCCTGGCTTCCGCCTTTCTGATTATGGCGGGTATCGGCGGCGCGGTGCTGCCGTTTTTGCAAGGCTGGCTGATGGATGTCGTGGGGCTGCGTATAAGCTTTTTGTTACCTTTCGCAGGTTACCTGCTGTTGATGCTGGTTGGCTTAAGGATGCGGCAACCACCGGTCATCACTTAGCGGGCGCCGTAACCAATCCAGCTTCTTTTTTCCAGACTTCAACGGCGGCAATACGGCGGCGATTTAGCTCATCGCGAATTGCCGGGCCGCTAAAACCATCATCAATGACTTCTTTGTTGGTAACACTTTGTGCCGCAAGCCATGCTGCGCGTAGCAACCTGCCTTGAGGATAATCGCTGCTTTCAAAACCGGTGCGTCCACGAGCGTCAGCTTCGCTGGTTAAGGCAATTTGTTCTACGCGCTGTGGTTTACGCCATGCATCGATGGCATCAAATAATTTGACGATGGTTTTCGGCTGTAAAACCGGTAGCGTGTGGATCAGGTCGTGATATTCGGCAACCAGTTTGGCAAGGTCACGGATGTCATTGGGCACGCGCATACGCTGGCATAATTGTTCGACAAGTTTCACACCCGCCGGGCCATGGCCGTGATGACGTGGCCAGAATTCTTTTGGCGTTAATCCCTTGCCCAGGTCGTGGCACAGCGTAGCAAAACGCACGTCGACTTCCGGACTGAGTTGGGCGGCTATCGACAGCGTCATCAGAACGTGAATGCCGGTGTCGATTTCTGGATGCCATTTTTCTGGCGCAGGAACCCCAAACAAGGCGTCGATTTCCGGGAACAGCACCGCCAGCGCGCCGCAATTGCGCAGTACATCGAAATAAACCTGTGGGTTACGGCTGGTGAGCGCATTTTCCGTCTCTTTCCAGACCCGTTCAGGTGTCAGATGCGCCAATTCGCCATTCGCGGCCATTGATGTCATCAGAGCCATGGTTTCAGGGGCTATCTGGAAGTTGAGATGGGCGTAGCGCGCAGCAAAACGCGCCACGCGTAAAACACGTAGCGGGTCTTCATTGAAAGCGGGTGAGACATGGCGCAACAGGCGTTTTGCGATATCGGCTTGCCCGTTGTAGGGGTCGATAAACTCGCCGTGTTCGTCCTGGGCAATTGCGTTGATCGTCAAGTCGCGGCGCAGCAAGTCTTGCTCAAGCGTGACATCTGGCGCGGCATAACAGGTAAAACCTGTATAGCCCTGGCCTGATTTACGCTCGGTACGCGCTAACGCATACTCTTCACGAGACTTAGGATGCAGAAACACCGGGAAGTCTTTCCCCACTTGCTGGTAGCCTGCATCCAGCATTTCTTGCGGTGTAGCGCCAACAACCACCCAATCTTTATCTTTGACCGGTAATCTCAACAACCCATCACGTACTGCACCACCGACCAGATAAATCTTCACGCTTTAATGCCCCTGCATCTGTTAACCAATCACGATAATACATAAGTGTAGGATACAGGGTTGCAGATCAGTTCATCCAGCGGTCTTTCTTCTTACGGCTTGGGATCATATGCGGCAGCAACAGGCCAAGCAGCAGACCGAAACCTGCGACACCACCGCCATACATAAACCACTGCATGATAATGGCACGTTGCTTGTCATCCAACTGGACATTCGCGGCATCAACTTTCTTCTTCGCGACGATCAATTGGTTTTTAAGCTGTTGATTTTCTTCTTTCAGACTGGTGATGACACTGTCGCTCTGCGCCACTTTTTGCTGCATATCAGCGGTACGCTGATTCCAGGTGGTATCGATGTTGGTGAGCTTATCGGTCAGTGTCTTAACTTGATTTTCAAGATCTGGCACACGCGTACGAAGGCTTGGTGTGGTGCTCAGTTGCGCAAGTGGAATCCAGGAAGTACGGCCATTGCTGTCGCGCACCTGGCCGTATTTCGTTTCTTCATTGCTCTGCAGCAGGGTGACTTCTTCACCCGCATTCACGGTACCGAGCAGGCGATAATTATCTCCGGGACCACTACGCACCCAGGTGTTCAGTTCATCAGATACATAACGTTTTTCATCGGCATGAGCCACAACAGAAACGCTTAGAGAGAGCAAAGTAAGGCAAATTAGGCGGAATTTGTGCATGATTTCGTCATTATTGTCATAAATAGTGGATCGATAGTAGTGGCATCAGTCTGACGGTGCAATCCGTAAACCTGAATGAGAATCATCCTGGTGTCAATTTGACCAATTGCTCACACTCAGTGGCCCGTCAAAATACGCGCCACTCATGGTAATTTAGCGAAAAATATTATCTACTGACCGCTATTAGCCGATTAAGTTCGCCGGGTGTGAGCCCGATGTGACACAACTAAAAGTAAAAAGACGATGACTCAAGAAATCGAACTCAAATTTATTGTTAATCCAGCTGAACTGGATTCTCTTCGTAACACTTTAAACGCGCTGGAAAGTCAGCACAGCGAGCCTCGCCAGTTACTCAACATCTATTATGAAACGGCCGACAACCATCTGCGCCGTCATGACATGGGGCTGCGTATCCGTGGTGATAATGGCCGCTATGAAATGACGATGAAAATTGCAGGCCGTGTGACCGGTGGGTTGCACCAGCGTCCGGAATACAATGTGGAACTTAACGGGCCGGAGCTGGATTTGTCTCTGTTCCCACAAGAAGTCTGGCCGGCAGGGCTGGCACCTGATGTTCTGCAAACGCAGCTTAACCCGCTGTTTAGCACGGACTTTGCGCGTGAAAAGTGGGTGGTCACTCACGGTAAAAGCCGCATCGAACTTGCTCTGGATTTAGGTGAAGTTAAAGCAGGCGAAGAAGTTGAGCCCCTGTGTGAGCTGGAGCTTGAATTGCTGGAAGGTGAAACAGCAGATGTTCTGGCGTTTGCCAAACAACTGGTTGCACAGCCAGGCTTACGTCAGGGAAACCTGAGTAAAGCAGCACGTGGTTACCATCTGGCCCAGGGAAATACGGAAAGGGAGATTAGACCGTTAACGGTTCTGCGTGTTGCACCGAAAGCAACAGTAGAACAAGGCCTTGAAGGCTCTCTGGAACTGGCGCTGAGCCACTGGCAATATCACGAAGAACTGTGGTTGCGTGGCAACGGCAAAGCGAAAGCTCAGGTTCTGGAAGCGGTTGGGCTTGTGCGCCATGCTTTGGCTCTGTTCGGTGGCATTGTCCCACGAAAAGCGAGCACTCAATTACGTGAGCTGGTAGCAACCTACGAAACCATGCTGACTCAAGAATTGAAAGCGCCAGAACTGGCTTTCAGCGCACAAAGCAGCGAGGCCAAACTGGCACTCACTGAGTGGCTGATTGGACGCCAATGGCAGAAATTCACTGATGAAAAAGCCAATGTAAAACTGGCGGGTTCATATAAGCGTTTTGCAGATACCCATCTTTCCCGACACGCGGCAGAGCTGAAAGAAACATTCCAGCGCCCGCTGGGCGATAGCTACGCTGACCAACTACCACGTCTGGCGCGTGAAACAGGTTCTATCCGTTTGCTGGCGGGTGTCTATGACGAGGCGAAAACTCAACCGTGGTTGGAAAACTGGCAAGGTCTGCGCCATGCCATTGTGACTCGCCAACAGGTTGAAATTGAACATTACCGTAATGAAGCTATCTCGCAGGCACCTTTCTGGCTGCATAGCGGGAAATAACCATCGTTTGTAAGGGATACGACCATGATGTCGCAAGCGCCACTTTTACAGCAGCATTTGCAGGCGGCGCTGGCGCGTCTGCCACAAGAGATTGACCGTCAGACGCTAAGCCAGAAAGCTCAAGCTGTATTGGCGTTTAGTGATTTTGTTTGTGACAGCATGGCGGCTCATCCCTCATGGCTTGCGGAGCTTGAACAATCGCCTCCGCAAGCCGATGAATGGCAGAACTATGCAGCATGGCTGCAGCAGGAATTGCAGGGTGTCGAGAGCGAACCCGCGTTAATGGCCGTGCTGCGCCTGTTCCGCCGTCGCATGATGGTAAGAATCGCATGGGCGCAGACGTTGCAACTGCTGCCGACTGAAAACTCTCTCCAGCAGCTGAGTGCATTGGCTGAAACGTTGATTATTGCGGCTCGGGACTGGCTATTTGCCGCCTGTTGCCGCGAGTGGGGCACGCCGTGCAACCAGGCTGGCGTGGCTCAACCGCTGATGATTCTCGGTATGGGTAAACTTGGCGGTGGCGAATTGAATTTCTCCTCCGATATCGACCTGATCTTTGCCTGGCCGGAAAATGGTTCGACACAGGGTGGGCGCCGGGAGCTTGATAACGCACAGTTCTTTACCCGCCTGGGCCAACGTTTGATAAAAGTTCTGGATCAGCCCACTCAGGACGGTTTTGTGTATCGCGTGGATATGCGCTTGCGTCCTTTTGGTGACAGTGGCCCGCTGGTGCTGAGCTATGCCGCATTAGAAGATTACTATCAGGAACAAGGGCGTGACTGGGAACGTTACGCGATGGTCAAAGCCCGAATCATGGGGGATAACGATGACGTATGGAGCCAGGAGCTGCGGAACATGCTGCGGCCTTTCGTCTTCCGTCGTTATATCGATTTCAGCGTGATTCAGTCGCTGCGTAACATGAAAGGGATGATCGCCCGTGAAGTGCGCCGCAGAGGTTTGACGGATAACATCAAGCTCGGCGCTGGTGGTATTCGCGAAACCGAATTTATCGTTCAGGTTTTCCAGTTGATTCGCGGTGGGCGCGAACCCGCGTTGCAGTCTCGTTCGTTGCTACCGACCCTTGAAGCTATCCAGCATTTGCACTTGTTACCAGAAAACGACGCCGTGAAAATGAAGGGTGCCTATTTATACCTTCGCCGCCTCGAAAACCTCCTGCAAAGTATCAATGATGAACAAACTCAGACGCTGCCTGGCGATGAGCTAAATCGCGCCCGTCTGGCGTGGGGCATGAACGCGCAAACATGGGACGAGTTGCTGCAAATTTTGCAGCAACATATGAATGCCGTGCGCCAGGTGTTTAACGAATTAATTGGCGATGATGAGCCGGAGCCCGGTGAAGACAAGCTCGCGGAAGCCTGGCGTGAGCTCTGGCAGGATGCGCTGGACGCTGATGCGAATACGCCCGTTCTGGAACATTTAACACCGCAAGCGCGTGACGAAGTGTTACGCCTGGTGAGTGATTTTCGACAGGATACCGACAAGCGCACCATCGGCCCGCGTGGCCGCCAGGTGTTGGATCAACTGATGCCGCGTTTGTTGTGTGAGGCCTGTTCCCGTAACGATGCACCATTGCCGTTATCCCGCTTAACGCCCCTGCTACTCGGCATTGTCACGCGTACGACTTATCTTGAGCTGCTGACGGAATATCCTGGGGCCTTAAAGCATCTGATTACGCTGTGCGCGGCGTCGCCGATGATTGCCAGCCAACTGGCCCGTTATCCACTACTGCTTGATGAACTGCTCGACCCGAATACCCTTTACCAACCGACGGCAACGGATGCTTATCGTGATGAGCTACGCCAGTATTTGCTGCGCGTGCCGGATGATGATGAAGAGCAGCAGCTCGAAGCTTTGCGTCAGTTTAAACAGGCGCAATTGCTGCGCGTTGCGGCGGCGGATATCACTGGCACACTGCCGGTCATGAAAGTCAGCGATCATCTCACCTGGTTGGCAGAGGCGATGATTGACGCCGTAGTTCAGCAAGCGTGGGTGCAAATGGTGCAGCGCTACGGCCAGCCGAAACACTTACAGAATCGCGAAGGGCGCGGTTTTGCTGTAGTCGGTTACGGTAAACTCGGCGGCTGGGAATTGGGTTACAGCTCTGATTTGGACCTGGTATTCCTGCACGATTGCCCGTCAGATGTGATGACGGATGGCGAGCGCGAAATCGATGGTCGCCAGTTTTATTTGCGTCTTGCACAACGTGTTATGCACCTGTTTAGCACCCGAACGTCGTCGGGCATTTTGTATGAAGTCGATGCGCGCTTGCGCCCATCTGGCGCAGCCGGAATGCTGGTTACCACCGTTGAAGCCTTCGCGGAATATCAACAAAATGAAGCATGGACCTGGGAACATCAGGCCCTGGTGCGGGCGCGAATTGTGTATGGCGACCCCCAGCTCAAGCAGGAATTTGATGCTATTCGCCGCAACATATTATGTATTCCCCGCGAAGGCGAAAAACTACAGGCTGAAGTGCGCGAAATGCGCGAAAAAATGCGTGCGCATTTGGGCGGAAAACATCGTGAGCGCTTTGATATTAAAGCGGATGAAGGTGGTATTACCGATATTGAATTTATTACTCAATACCTGGTGTTACGTTATGCGGCGCAGGCTCCAAAACTGACGCGTTGGTCTGACAATGTACGCATTCTGGAATTAATGGCGCAAAACGACATCATGAATGAAGACGAAGCGAAGGCACTGACGCATGCTTATGTCACGTTACGCGATGAACTCCATCATCTTGCATTGCAAGAGCTGCCTGGGAACGTGGCAATAGATACCTTCACTCAAGAACGCGAGCAAGTATTGAGGAGCTGGCAAACCTGGTTGGGTGAGCCGCAAACACGCGCATAATATTAATTGTGATATTATCCGCGACAAAATTTTATCCCTCTCTGGAGAGCCAGGAATGAAAGTAACGCTGCCCGAATACAGCCGTGCAGGCGTCATGGTCGTTGGTGATGTGATGCTGGACCGCTACTGGTATGGCCCTACAAGCCGAATTTCCCCGGAAGCTCCGGTGCCAGTAGTAAAAGTCGATACCATTGAAGAACGTCCTGGTGGTGCGGCAAACGTGGCAATGAACATTGCTTCGTTGGGTGCAAATTCGCGCCTGGTTGGCCTGACAGGTATCGACGATGCAGCGCGTGCGCTAAGCCAAACGCTGGCTGGTGTGAACGTTAAATGCGATTTCGTGTCTGTGCCGACCCACCCGACAATCACCAAACTGCGTGTACTTTCCCGTAACCAGCAACTGATTCGCCTCGACTTCGAAGAAGGTTTTGAAGGTGTCGATCCTGAACCGCTGCACGAACGTATTAGCCAGGCTCTGCCACACATTGGTGCTCTGGTGCTTTCTGACTACGCAAAAGGCGCGTTAGCGAGCGTTCAGCACATGATTAGTCTTGCTCGCGCAGCTAAAGTACCGGTGCTTATCGATCCAAAAGGTACAGACTTTAATCGCTATCGTGGCGCGACACTGCTGACTCCAAATCTTTCTGAGTTTGAAGCGGTGGTGGGTAAGTGTAAGGACGACGAAGACCTGGTAGAACGTGGTATGCAGCTAATCGCTGAATACGATCTTTCCGCTTTGCTGATCACTCGTTCCGAGCACGGAATGACGCTGCTACAGCCGGGCATGAAGCCGTTCCATCTGCCCACTCAGGCACAAGAAGTTTACGATGTAACCGGTGCAGGCGATACGGTGATTGGCGTGCTGGCGGCAACGCTTGCTGCGGGCAATAGTCTTGAAGAAGCATGCTACTTCGCGAATGCTGCGGCGGGTGTTGTCGTCGGCAAGCTGGGGACGTCTACTGTTTCTCCCATTGAACTGGAAAACGCAGTCCGTGGCCGTGCCGATACCGGTTTTGGCGTGATGTCCGAAGCTGAGTTAAAAGTTGCAGTCGCTGCTGCGCGTAAGCGCGGTGAGAAAGTCGTCATGACTAACGGCGTGTTCGATATCCTCCATGCTGGCCACGTTTCTTATCTGGCGAATGCACGTAAGCTGGGCGACCGTTTAATTGTTGCGGTAAATAGCGATGCTTCGACCAAACGGCTGAAAGGGGAAACTCGGCCGGTGAACCCACAGGATCAACGTATGATCGTGTTAGGTGCGCTGGAAGCGGTGGACTGGGTTGTTCTGTTCGAAGAGGACACACCACAACGTTTAATCGGCGAAATCTTACCTGATTTGCTGGTCAAAGGTGGCGATTACAAACCGGATGATATTGCCGGGAGTAAAGAAGTGTGGGCCAACGGTGGTGAAGTGATGGTACTGAATTTTGAAGATGGTTGTTCAACGACCAATATCATTAAAAAGATTCAAAGCCACGACGCATAATAAAAAACGCCCCAGCAACGGGGCGTTTTTTACATCTGTGGTTCAGTCGGTGGAGTGACTTCTGGCGCTTGAACACTACGATTCTCAAGCTCTGTCAGACGTTGTTCCAACAAGGCTAGTTTTTCTCGGGTGCGCAGCAGCACTTGAGTCTGAACATCAAACTCTTCACGGCTTACCAGATCAAGACGGGTTAATTGCGATTGCAAAACCTGGCGAACTTTTTTCTCGACATCATCCCCGAATTCACGAATCCCTTTCGGCATTGACTCGTGGACCTGGCGTGCGATCTGTTCAATTTTTTTCGGGTCAATCATAGCGGCTTCCATAATCTTACGGGATTGTCTTACGGTATTAACACTAATTGTAATGCCTGTGAGGCTCCTTAGAAACCTGAAATGTTCTAAGGTTTGGCGTTGCCAGAGAAAATCATCGGCGTTATAGTAAGTCTGCTTATTCTCAGGGCGGGGTGTAACTCCCCACCGGCGGTAAATCAGCGTACGCTGAAAGCCCGCGAGCGCTCCAGAGCAATTTGGAGGTCAGCAGATCCGGTGTAACTCCGGAGCCGACGGTTATAGTCCGGATGGGAGAGAGTAACGACTAAGCCTAAGCTTTTGTAAGCCTGCGCACGTTATTTTTATAGCTCCTAAGACTGCCCTGATTCTGGTAACCATAATTTTAATGAGGTTTTTTTACCATGAATCAGACGCTCCTTTCTGCATTTGGCACCCCAACCCAACGCGTAGAACACGCTCTTGAAGCACTACGTGAAGGCCGCGGTGTAATGGTTCTTGACGATGAAGATCGCGAGAACGAAGGCGACATGATTTTCCCTGCACAAACCATGACCGTTGAGCAAATGGCTCTGACCATTCGCCACGGAAGCGGTATTGTTTGCCTGTGCCTGACCGAAGAACGCCGTAAACAACTCGATTTGCCAATGATGGTTGAGAACAACACCAGTGCTTATGGCACCGGGTTTACTGTCACTATCGAAGCCGCAAGCGGTGTGACTACAGGTGTTTCTGCCGCTGACCGTATTACGACTGTGCGTGCAGCTATTGCTGATGGCGCAAAACCAAGCGACCTGAACCGTCCGGGGCATGTATTCCCGCTGCGCGCTCAGCCTGGTGGTGTGTTAACCCGTGGTGGTCACACTGAAGCGACTATTGATTTAGTTACTCTTGCTGGTTTCAAACCTGCGGGTGTGTTGTGTGAACTGACAAACGATGATGGCAGCATGGCGCGAGCGCCTGAGTGCATCACTTTTGCCCGCCAGCACAATATGGCTGTTGTGACGATTGAAGACCTGGTTGAGTATCGCCAGTCCCACGAACGCAAGGCCAGCTAAGATGTAAAAAGCCCGGTTTCTACACCGGGCTTTTTCTTATCCAATTCCGTTTGTTTGCAGCAACGTCAGGCTAAATCCCATTACCGCCATACCGCAAAGTACGCCGTAACTCGGATTGTTATGGGGATCTATCTCTTTTGCGAGCGGCATCAGCTCATCGACTGACAGCGCCACCATAATCCCTGCGACAGCTGCCATTATCGCTGCCATAACAACCGGCGATACCATCGTTCCGAGAATTAACCAGGCCAGCACGCCACCCAGAATTTCGGCAAGCCCTGATATTCCTGCCCAGAAAACAGCTTTACGTTTTGAACCTGTCGCCGCATACACCGGGCCTGCTACGGCTAATCCTTCAGGAATATTGTGTAATGCCACGGCAAGCGCAATCCCCATACCTAATTCCAGATTGCTGCTGGCGGTAACGTATGTCGCGACACCTTCCGGGAAGTTATGCAGGCTTATACCTAAAGTCAGCAATAACGCGGTGCGCCGCAAGTTACGAGGCAGTGGTTTGCTATCCATCAAATCTTGTGGATGCGCATGGGGAAGGGCGCGATCAAGGGCAAAATAACCCAAAAGCCCCAGCATAAACATGCCGTAACCCAGTACCGGTGACATCCCTTCGGTATGAAGTGCTGCGGGCAACATCTCCATTAGTGAGATAAGCAGCATAATGCCCGCTGCAAAACCGAGAGAAAATGCCAGCACACGGTTTGAAGGCTTCTGGCCTAGAACGCCAAGAAAAGCGCCAATAAACGTGGCTCCCCCTGCTAATAGGGTCAGAATCAAGGGTACTGACATTCACATCTCCTTTTGATAATGATTCTCATTTATATTAATGGGCGATGGGATAAAAATCGAGAGCCAGATGAAAAGTTTTACACATCGCTTACATTCAAATTTCCTGAAGATCTTCATCATGCTTATCTACGTTCTTCAAAACATAAAAGCGCGTACTGTGGTGTTTATAAGCTGGAATCTCAGATAAAGGACACCACCATGACAACACAAAGAATGCCCGCACTGTTCCTCGGACACGGTAGCCCAATGAACGTGCTGGAAGATAATCACTATACCCAGGCGTGGCGGCATTTGGGAGAAACCTTACCGCGGCCAAAAGCCATTGTGGTGGTATCTGCTCACTGGTTCACTAAAGGTACTGGTGTTACAGCGATGGAAACGCCGAAAACCATCCATGATTTCGGCGGTTTCCCGCAAGCACTTTACGATACCCATTATCCGGCCCCGGGTTCTCCTGAACTGGCCCAGCAATTAGTTGATCTTCTTGCGCCTGTTCCGGTGATGCAAGATAAAGAAGCCTGGGGGTTTGACCACGGTTCCTGGGGCGTTTTAATTAAAATGTACCCGGATGCCGATATTCCAATGGTGCAGCTCAGTGTCGACAGTACTAAACCAGCAGAATGGCATTTTGAAATTGGCCGTAAACTGGCGTCGTTGCGTGATCAGGGCATTATGCTGATTGCCAGCGGCAACGTGGTACATAACCTGCGGACCGCTCGTTGGCATGGAGAAAACACGCCATACCCATGGGCTGAGTCGTTTAACCAATATGTGAAAGATAATCTTGCATGGCTTGGCCCGAACGCTGAGCACCCGTTGGTGAACTATTTGCAACATGAAGGTGGTTCGTTATCCAACCCTACAGCCGACCATTATTTACCACTGCTCTATGTTCTGGGGGCGTGGGATGGCAAAGAAGCGATAACAATACCAGTCGATGGCATAGAAATGGGGTCGTTGAGTATGCTTTCGGTGCAGATTGGCTAATGCGAGTTCCCCTTCTCCGCTGGAGAAGGGGAACTCGCATTACTCTACAAATACATGCGGGTAGAAGCGTGAGAGATCCTGAGTAATTAACTCACGATCTTCACGAATACCAATCCCAGCAGGTTGATCGTTGATGAGCCAGCTGCCGAGTACGACATAGCTGTCACCAAATTTTGGCAGTTGATAGAACTGCTGGACGATCATGCCTTCTTCACCGTATGGGCCATCGACACGAGCAACTTCTTCGCCGTTTTCAATGATCTTCACATTTGCCCCTTCGCGGGAGAAGATTGGTTTCACGACATATTTATCCATCGCTGGATAGTCATCTTCGGCAAAATAAGCAGGCAGCAAGTTTGGATGATCCGGGAACATTTCCCACAGCAATGGCAACAATGCTTTGTTAGAGATAATGCTCTTCCAGGCCGGTTCCAGCCAGCGAACACCAGCATCTTCGAGTTTGGTGGAGAACACTTCACGCAGCATAAATTCCCACGGATAGAGCTTGAACAGGTTGCTGATAACCTGATCCTGCAAATCAGTAAATTGGCCTCTTTCACCCAGACCAATTTCTTCCATGTACAGGAATTCGCTCGCAACTTCGGCTTCTGCTGCGCAATCTTGCAGATACTGAACCGTACCGCGATCTTCTACAGTGTCCTGGCAGCAAGCAAAATGCAGCAAGTTGAAACCATGTTGCTGTTTTAATTCAGCAAAACGCTCAATAAGCTTTTCTTGCAGGCTGTTGAATTGATCGCTTCCCGCGGGCAGATTCCCGGCCTGGATCTGATCTTCAAGCCAGATCCACTGGAAAAAGGCTGCTTCGTATAAAGACGTTGGCGTATCGGCATTATTCTCGAGCAGTTTTGGCTCACCAAAACCGTCCCATGCGATATCCAGACGTGAGTAAAGTGAAGGTTGCTGTGTACGCCATGACTGACGTACAAACTCCCAGGTGTGCTTAGGAATACGGAATTTAGCCAGCAGCTCATCGCTACCCACGACTTTCTCGACAACCTTCAGGCACATCTGATGCAGTTCGGCAGTAACCTCTTCCAGGCGCTCAACCTGAGGTAGCGTGAGCTTGTAATAAGCGTCTTCACACCAGTACGGTTCGCCATACATGGTGTGAAAATTGAAACCGTATTCTGTCGCTTTTTCGCGCCAGTCCGGGCGCTCAGTAATCGCGATTCTTTCCATAATGCTTAGCCACCCATGGAGCGAGAAGAACCTGTTGCGCTGCTGCGCTGCATGGTTGATTGCTTAGCGACAGAGTCACCGAAACCGCCACGGGTTACCGTACTGGTTGTAGCAGGTTTCGGTGCCATAGCCGTTTTCGGCACAGTTGTCGTACGGCCTGGTGTTGCGGCTCCATAGCTTTTACCACTGGCATCGGCATATTTACCGTAAGCCGGGCTTGCAGGGTTCTTTGAGGTGAACAGTGGCTGCTGCGCAAAGCCTGCACCGCCGCCCATCAGACGACCCATCATGTAACCGGCCATCAGAGGCATCCAGAAGCTACCACTTTGTTGTGGCTGCGCCTGGGCTTGTTCGCCCGTCATACCAGCCTGAGCAGGTGCTTGCTGGCATTGGCCTTCACCAAACTCAGCGATACACTCTTCGCGTGATGCGTATTTCGGTGCAGTACGTTCTGCTTCTTTCTTCGCGTTATTGAAGGCAGTTGTACATTCGGCACTTTTGCCAGGGTTGGCTTGCGAGCAGTCATCCGCATTTTGATACATGGAAACTGTTTCATCACTTTGTTCACAACCCGCGAGCATAAACACCGCGGTAACCGCCAAAGCAACTGGCGTTAAATGGCGAGCGCCCCAGTTTTTGCGGAACGATGCGTGGTTTATTGTTTTTGTCCGTTTCATTTATCTGTCCTGAGCCCAAAGGAGTAAAGCTTATGTTGTGCTTAGGATAGGGGATGAATGGTTGAAATTAAAGCGATGACGGGGGGTAGCAGGGGGATCTTTACGTTGCCTTACGTTAAAAGGCTCAAGTTGTGACGGGGGCATGTTGCCACGCCCCCTCAAGCTATGATCAGTTACCGAATGGGTTAGCTGATTTTTTGCTGGTTGCTGAAACTGGTGTTGCTTTTGCGGGTGTTGCAGTCTCAGTCGTTGCGGCGGTATCACCTGAATAACCATCTGCACGAGCATTTTGGTCAGGCGTTTCTGGCGCAACGCTATCTGCGGTCGTTGACACTGGTTTGCCCAGTGTACTGTTCAGTGCAACTAAGTCTTGTTCGTTAAGTGTACCCAATGCTTGCTTAATATTAAGCTGGTTAATCAGGTAGTTATAACGTGCGCTGGAGAGCTGTTGTTTCGCGTTATACAGCGTAGTCGTCGCATCCAACACATCAACGATGGTACGAGTACCTACTGAATAACCAGCTTCCATGGCATCCAAAGAACTCTGCGCTGACACAACCGCTTGTTTGTACGCGTTGATGGTACTGATAGAAGCATTCATGTTGTTAAACGATGAACGTACATTCTGCACCACGCTACGATGTGCGCCTTCCAGTTGTTCGCTGGCGCCCACAAAGTTGTATTGCGCTTGTTTTACCTGAGAGTTGACCTGGCCACCCTGATACAACGGCAATGAGAAATTAATGCCGATTTTGTTCTGGCCCATATCGTTATCGTTGTACTGGCTGCTGTTCGTTTTTGAACCACTGTATGTGGTGTTAGATACACCTGTAGAAGCGGTTAAGCCAACGGTAGGCATGTGTCCGGTTTCGGCTAAACGAATTTGCTCACGAGCTAAGTCCTGAGACAGACGAGCTTGCAGCAATGCCAGGTTACTTTTTTCTGCATTTTTCAGCAGATTATTAACGTTATCTGGTTTGCTGGTTTTAAAGCCGTCAACATTCAGCGACGCAAGGGACGGATAGTAATTACCGGTTACCTGGCGCAGCGTTTCTACCGCGTTATCCAGATTATTCCGTGCAGTCACTTCATTCGCTAATACGTTATCGTATTGCGAACGGGCGTTTTGCACGTCGGTAATGGCAACCAGGCCTACGTTAAAGCGCTGAGTTGTTTGATCTAACTGACGATAAATCGCCTGTTTCTGCGCTTCGGTGAAGGAGAGCGCATCAATCGCACTCAGCACATTAAAATAGGCTGTTGCAGTATTCAGGATCAGAGTTTGCTGATCTGTTTGATAGGTTACATCCTGAATGCCCGCAGATTTTTCTTGCAGGGTCAGTTGACGCCATTTCGACATGTCAAAAATAGTCTGGGTCAATGATAACGACGCGCTGCCTACTCTTGAGTCGATGCCATTAGCATCACGGTAACCATTGGTGTAATCGTAATCTGCGCCAAGGCCGAGCTGTGGTAGTAATGGGCTGCGTGCTTCGTTAATTTTTTCGAATGCGGCATCACGGTCAGCAGCGGATTTACGCAAGTCCGGGTTGCTTAAACGTGCCTGCTGATAAACCTGCATAAGGTTTTCTGCCTGGCTCATGGCACTGAAACCCGTTAGGCTCAGACCGATAAGAATTGGGAGCAGTTTCTTCATTTGCATTCCTTGTTGTGAAGCAGAAATTGTTTGTTAGCGCTGACAAGAGCCGAAAATGATCGCCGATTCTAGCAGAGTCTGCCAGCTGGGCGGCTTGGCGTAATGTGCCATCTGCCCTTAATTTTCATCAATCTACCATATAGAAAAAGAAACGGCAGTCACACTGGCTTGAAATTACGCAATTCATAACCATAAAAATCAGGAAACCACATGACTAAGCAAAACTCTCAACTTGTCACGTTAGGCAAAAACGATGTTGAAATTATTGCACGGGAAACGCTTTATAGCGGTTTTTTTTCACTGGATCTTTATCGATTCCGTCATCGCTTGTTTAATGGCGAAATGAGTGGCGAAGTTCGACGTGAAATTTTAGAACGCGGGCATGCCGCAGTACTGCTACCCTATGACCCTGTGCGCGACGAAGTTGTACTTATAGAACAGATTCGGATTGCTGCATATGACACCAGTGAGAGCCCGTGGTTGCTCGAACTGGTTGCCGGGATGATTGAAGAAGGTGAAAGCGTCGAAGACGTTGCGCGTCGTGAAGCCGTTGAAGAGGCTGGGTTGGTTGTGGGTCGCACTCAACCGGTGATTAACTATCTGGCAAGCCCAGGTGGAACCAGTGAACGTCTTTCCATTTTGGTGGGTGAAGTGGATGCGACAAATGCGCAAGGTATTCATGGTCTGGCAGATGAAAACGAAGATATTCGAGTTCATGTCGTGAGCCGGGAATGGGCTTATCAGTTAGTAGAAGAAGGGAAAATCGACAACGCAGCTTCAGTCATCGCTCTGCTTTGGCTGCAACTGCATCATGAGAAATTAAAAGCCGAGTGGAACAACTAAACATGAAGCGCTACACACCTGACTTCCCTGAAATGATGCGCCTGTGTGAAACCAATTTCGCGCAACTACGACGCCTGCTGCCTCGCAATGACGAGGTGGGTGAAAAAATGACGTATCAGGTCAGTAGCGCACAATATCGACTCACTATCCTTGAGTCGACCCGTTACACTACGCTTGTACAAATTGAACAAACTGTCCCGGCGATAAGCTATTGGAGTCTACCGTCGATGTCTGTCAGGCTTTATCATGACGCCATGGTCGCGGAAGTGTGTTCAAGTCAGCAGATCTTTCGTTTCAAAGCGCGTTATGATTATCCTAATAAAAAGTTGCATCAACGCGATGAAAAGCATCAAATTAACCAGTTTCTAGCCGATTGGCTGCGATATTGTTTGGCGCATGGAGCGATGGCGGTTCCGGTTTGTTAGTGAGGGTGAAACCTAAGGACACCATTTGGAAAGCCTGTTAAATCTTCCTGTGGCCGGTGGGGGCCAAATCAGGATCCTGCAAATTACAGATACCCACCTGTTCTCTGGAAAGAACGAAACGCTGCTTGGCATCAATACCTGGATGAGCTATCAGGCTGTTATCGATGCCATCCTCGCTGAGCAGCGTCACTACGATCTCATTGTTGCAACTGGGGATCTAGCCCAGGATCATAGCGCGCAGGCTTACCAACATTTTGTTGAAGGCATTGCGGAGATCCCTGCGCCTTGCGTTTGGCTACCGGGTAATCACGATTTCCAACCTGCGATGTTTAGCTCGTTGTTGGAAGCCGGAATATCTCCGGCGAAGCAGGTTTTTCTTGGCGACAATTGGCAGATTTTGATGCTGGACAGCCAGGTATTCGGTGTCCCACATGGTGAACTGAGCGACTATCAGCTCGACTGGCTTGAGCGAAAACTCGCTGCTACACCTGAAAGACATACGCTTTTACTGCTGCATCATCACCCTGTACCGGCAGGTTGTAGTTGGTTGGATCAACATAGCCTACGCAACGCACAAGAGCTTGATAACGTTCTGCAAAAATTTCCGAAAGTGAAGACGCTGGTGTGTGGGCATATCCATCAGGAGTTAGATCTCGACTGGAATGGTCGCCGTATGCTGGCAACGCCGTCAACATGCGTCCAATTTAAACCGCACTGTGCCAATTTCACACTTGATACTATCGAACCTGGCTGGCGTTGGTTGGAGCTGAGTCCAAACGGCGAAGTGACCACTGAGGTTTGCCGACTGAAAGGTGCGGTATTTAACCCTGATACCGCTTCAGAAGGGTATTGATGTCAACGCTACTGTATTTACACGGCTTCAATAGTTCGCCGCGTTCAGCCAAGGCTACCAGTTTACAAGCCTGGCTTGCGCAGCAGCATCCAGATATCAAAATGGTCGTGCCTGAACTCCCGCCATATCCCGCTGAGGCTGCCGAGTTACTGGAGTCGCTGGTGCTGGAACATGGCGGTGAACCGTTGGGCGTTGTGGGCTCGTCTTTAGGGGGCTATTACGCCACCTGGTTATCACAATGTTTCATGCTACCTGCGGTTGTCGTTAACCCGGCGGTACGGCCTTTTGAACTGCTGGCCGATTACCTGGGCACCAACGAGAACCCCTACACCGGGCAGCAATATGTGCTAGAGTCTCGCCATATTTACGATCTTAAAGTCATGCAAGTTGACCCGTTAGAAGCGCCAGATCTCATCTGGTTGTTGCAACAAACGGGTGACGAAGTGCTTGATTACCGCCAGGCGGTGGCATACTACACCTCCTGTCGCCAGACGGTAGAATCCGGTGGCAATCACGCCTTTGTGGGCTTCGAAGATTATTTCACACAGATCGTCGGCTTCCTTGGCCTGCAGTAAGGCCTGTTGTCGAATTCCTGTTTCGCAATCTGAACGAATAAACCATGACGCAATCCAGTTATAACGCCGATGCCATTGAGGTACTCACCGGGCTTGAGCCTGTTCGCCGCCGTCCGGGGATGTACACCGACACCACCCGTCCAAACCATTTGGGCCAGGAAGTCATTGATAACAGCGTGGATGAAGCGCTGGCAGGCCATGCGAAGCGTGTTGATGTTATTCTCCATGCCGATCAGTCATTAGAAGTCATTGATGACGGGCGCGGCATGCCGGTAGATATTCACCCGGAAGAAGGTGTCCCTGCTGTAGAACTCATTCTTTGCCGCCTGCACGCAGGCGGTAAATTCTCTAACAAAAACTACCAGTTTTCCGGCGGCTTGCACGGCGTAGGTATTTCCGTCGTCAACGCCTTGTCCAAACGCGTTGAAGTCACTGTGCGCCGTGATGCGCAGGTGTATAGCATTGCGTTTGAAAATGGTGACAAAGTACAAGAGCTGGCCGTTGTTGGAACCTGTGGTAAACGTAACACGGGGACCAGTGTTCACTTCTGGCCAGACGCCTCGTTCTTCGACAGCCCACGTTTTTCAGTTTCTCGCTTAAGTCATTTGCTGAAAGCTAAAGCCGTGCTTTGCCCAGGTGTGGAAATCACCTTTACCGACAAAGTGAACAATACTGAGCAGCGCTGGTGTTACCAGGATGGTCTGCAAGATTATCTGTGCGAAGCGGTAAACGGGCTGCCTACGCTTCCGGAAAAGCCATTTGTCGGTAATTTTGCGGGTGACGTTGAGCAAGTTGATTGGGCGCTATTATGGCTTCCGGAAGGCGGCGAACTGCTGACTGAAAGCTACGTCAACCTGATCCCAACGATGCAGGGCGGCACGCATGTTAATGGGTTGCGCCAGGGTTTGCTTGATGCGATGCGTGAGTTTTGCGAATACCGCAATATCCTGCCGCGTGGTGTAAAGCTCTCCGCAGAAGATATCTGGGAACGTTGCGCCTACGTGCTTTCGGTGAAAATGCAGGACCCGCAGTTTGCCGGGCAAACCAAAGAACGCTTGTCATCGCGCCAGTGTGCAGCCTTCGTTTCCGGCGTAGTGAAAGACGCATTTAGCTTGTGGCTGAACCAGAACATTCAGATCGCAGAACAGTTGGCGGAGCTGGCGATTTCCAGTGCCCAGCGCCGTATGCGTGCCGCCAAAAAAGTGGTGCGTAAAAAGCTGACCAGCGGCCCAGCATTACCGGGTAAATTAGCTGACTGCTCCGCGCAAGATTTGAGTCGTACCGAATTGTTCCTGGTGGAAGGGGATTCCGCTGGTGGTTCTGCTAAACAGGCCCGCGATCGTGAGTATCAGGCGATCATGCCTCTTAAAGGTAAGATCCTTAACACCTGGGAAGTTTCATCTGACGAAGTGTTAGCTTCGCAAGAAGTGCACGATATTTCGGTAGCGATCGGCATCGATCCTGATAGTGAAGATTTGAGCCAACTGCGTTATGGCAAAGTGTGTATCCTTGCGGATGCGGACTCGGATGGTCTGCACATCGCTACACTGCTGTGTGCGCTGTTTGTACGCCACTTCCGTTCGCTGGTCAGAGGTGGACACGTCTATGTCGCTATGCCGCCGTTGTACCGTATCGACCTCGGTAAAGAGGTTTACTACGCGCTGGATGAAGAAGAAAAAGCGGGCGTGCTTGAGCAACTTAAACGTAAGAAAGGGAAACCGAACGTTCAGCGCTTTAAAGGGCTGGGTGAAATGAATCCACTGCAATTACGTGAAACCACGCTTGATCCCAATACACGCCGCCTGGTACAGCTAACCATCGACGATGAAGATAACGATAAAACAATGGCAATTATGGATATGTTGCTTGCGAAAAAACGTTCTGAAGATCGTCGAAATTGGCTGCAAGATAAAGGCGACATGGCGGATCTCGACGTTTAATCCCGTCTAAGGGAATGTGATCAACCACTGGTTAACGTTGATCACATTTTCTGTATACGCGGCTACCCAAGCCTTGTCCCCTTTTTCACTTACACATTTTCTCACTCCCTTCTGCCAGAAACGCAGCTCGCGTGCCTCTGGCCTGCATAAACCTTTTCACTTAGCACCCAAACACCCATCGCCGCGTTATGACTATCTTCACATTTTTCCCGTTTGTCGCTTGAATTAGTAATACTCCATCAACTATTCTTTTTTGGAGTTAAGCTTCATTGATGTGTGCAAGGCGGAGCCGAATGTCACTATTAGCCAAACTAGAACAAAGCGTACGAGAGTGCGGTGGACTTATTGTTTCTTGCCAACCGGTACCAGGCAGCCCAATGGACAAGCCTGATATCGTTGCTGCGATGGCTCAAGCCGCTGTTTCTGCGGGCGCGGTTGCTGTCCGAATTGAAGGCATAGAAAACTTGCAAGCGGTACGCCCGCTCATCGATGTTCCCATTATTGGGATTATTAAACGCGATCTGGAAGATTCCCCGGTGCGTATCACGCCATACCTGCATGATGTTGATGCGCTGGCGAAAGCCGGTGCCGATATTATTGCTTTTGACGCCACATTCCGTCCGCGTCCGGTTGCCATTGATGAATTGCTTGCGCGCATTCGTCATCATGGAGTACTGGCGATGGCAGACAGCTCAACGCTGGAAGAAGGCCTTAGTTGCCAACATCAAGGGGTCGGGTTTATAGGTACCACCCTGTCTGGTTACACCACTGCGGTTACGCCGCAAGAACCGGATCTGATGATGGTGTCTGAGTTAAGCAATGCGGGCTGTCGTGTTATTGCCGAGGGGCGTTACAACTCTCCGGAGCTGGCAGCACAAGCTATTGAGCACGGTGCATGGGCTGTTACCGTCGGTTCCGCGATTACCCGAATTGAACATATTTGCCAGTGGTTTAGCCACGCTGTTAAGCGTTGAGCCGGAGACACCATGAACACACTTGCCATTGATATCGGCGGCACCAAACTGGCTGCAGCGCTTATCAACGCACAGCATGAAATTATACAAAGGATAGAAATCCCAAATCCTTCCAATGCTGCGCCTGAAGCGTTGACGCAGGCTTTAGCGGCATTGGTGGAACCTTATCAGGGGAAAGCGCAACGGGTTGCGATTGCTTCGACCGGAATTATTGATAAGGGAATTCTTACGGCACTTAATCCCGACAACCTTGGCGGGCTTAATCAATTTCCGTTGCAGGCCACCGTTGAACATATTACTGGGCTGCCGTGTATCATTCTTAATGATGCTCAGGCTGCCGCATGGGCAGAATATTGCCATTTATCTGGCCAATTTAAACACGTCACATTTATCACGGTGTCCACTGGCGTAGGCGGGGGCATCGTCATCAATGGTGAGCTGTTAACTGGCCCTCATGCCTTTGCAGGCCATATTGGTCACATCCAGGCTGATCCAAATGGCCCACTATGCGGCTGCGGTCGTGTTGGCTGCATCGAGGCCATCGCTTCAGGGCGTGCCATTGCCGCAGGTGCTCAGCAAGAACTTAAAGGCAAAAATGCGCGTGAGATTTTTGACGAGGCACACTCAGGCCATTCGCAGGCTCAACAACTCGTCGCACGTTCAGCGCAGGCGATTTGCCATTTGGTTGCCAATCTTAAAGCCTTGCTGGATACCGAATGCATCGTATTAGGCGGCAGCGTCGGGCTTGCTCAGGGTTACCGTCAGCAAGTGGAACAACTATTAGCAATGCTACCCGCGGTATTCCATATCCCAATTTATTCCGCTCATTATCAACATGATGCGGGATTAATGGGCGCGGCTCTTTGGTCTGAATATCACGCAATCTGAACGCTAATAAGATAATAAATTCAGAGGTGGTGGCCCTATTCCCGGCGTAGTAGCGGGTGTCAGCGCAGCCATTGAGGCTTTATGAAACACGTGAGTAAAAGGTGAAATCATGATTTTAGGACGAATTTCTGAACTCAGCGCACAGACCGGCATTGCTCCCCCGTTGCTTGCCATCATAAAACAGGCGCTGGCACTTCAACCCGAAACCTTAAGTGCGGGGCGGCATGAAATAGACGGTGATGACATCTTTATGAATGTCATGACTTTTGATACCACTGAACCTCAAAGCAAACGCTATGAACAGCATCGCGAATATCTGGATATTCAGGTGCTACTGCGCGGTGAGGAGTGCATTTATTTTGGTCCGAAAGGCGCGGCAGTCGAGCCAGATATTTACCATGAAGACGATGACTATCAGCTTTGTGATGCCGTCTCGCCATGCCAGACATTACATATGCAGCCGGGGATGTTCGCGATATTCCTCCCTGGTGAACCTCACAAACCCGGTTGTGTCAGCGAAACGTCGCAAACTATCAGCAAGGTGGTGATTAAGGTGCACTATCGCTGCCTGTAAAATCGCGCTTTAACGTCACAATAATATTAAGTAATGAAGCTGTTTTTCTTTGACGACGCGGTGCAGGCATACCCCCTATGCCTACATCGCGCTTTTTTTAGCGTCATACTTCAATGTACTATTGCTGACGTTTCGCCACCCTAAGCGCTTAAGAGTAGGAAATTTATGGAGCCTCAAGCCCTACGCCTCAAACCAGGTAAAATCCTCGATACTCTGGGTGCCATGCAAAATAGCCTGACGCGTGTTGCTCAACGTATCGCACACTATATTTTGACCTCTCCACAGCAGGTGACTCAACTCTCTATTGCCGAACTGTCACGTGAAACGCAGGCTGGCGAAGCCACAGTCATTCGTTTCTGCCGCACACTAGGCTATAAAGGTTTTCAAGATTTTAAAATGGATTTGGCCATTGAGTTAGCCACGACGGATTCGGATAACAACAGCCCGTTATTGGATGCGGAAATCAGTGAGCTGGATGATGCGCACACCATCGGTTTAAAACTGCAAAGCACGATTAATAACGTGTTGTCTGAAACCCTGAACTTGCTGGATATGGAACAAGTTAATCAGGTCGTTAACGCGTTGCGGAACAGCCATTCGGTGTACATCTTCGGTGTAGGGTCTTCAGGAATTACAGCGGAAGATATGAAACATAAACTGATGCGGATTGGTTTGCGGGTCGATGCCGTTACCAATAATCACTTTATGTATATGCAAGCTACGTTATTAAAAGCGGGTGATGTTGCTATTGCTATCAGCCACTCCGGTGCTTCTCCTGAAACTGTTCATGCTCTTAATCTTGCCAAAACTGCCGGCGCAACAACAGTCGCTCTTACCCATAATCTGGGTTCCCCACTGAGTGACGTCGCGGACTTTAGTCTCATCAATGGCAACCGACAGGGTATGCTGCAAGGCGATTCGATTGGCACTAAAACGGCACAGCTCTTTGTGCTGGATTTGCTCTACACTTTATTGGTACAAGCCGCACCAGAACAAGCCCGCGAAAGTAAATTGCGCACTATGGATGCATTAAATATCGCAAAATAATTTCGAATTATTTTGGGGATAGCGCCATCGATCACAGTTCAACGCATTATGCCTTTTTAACCATGCAGCCATGGTTACAACAAGCCATTTGACTCGGATTGTTACGAATAAAAAAGGGAGCGTGTGTAAACACCACTCCCTTTTTTTTGGCGTAAGCAAATTACTTAATTGCTTCTTCCAGAATGTGGATATGGATATCCAACACGTCGTCTTTTACCGCTGCACTATGAGCTTTCATGTGCTGCGTTTGCAGATGAGCTTCCAGGTGAGCAACGCTTTCCCATTTTTCCAGCATAAATACGGAATCAGGAGCGGCGGTCTGGAATGCGACTTGCGCGTTATGATCGACCAGAGGCGCATAACCGTGGCAGCCTTCTTCTTGCAGCACGGTTGGAATAATTTTTGCGAAGGCGTCTAAAACCGCCTGGCGATGATGAGCACCTGGACGGGTACGAATTTCAGCAATCACGGTCAGCATGGCTAACTCCTTTAGTAAGCAGACCAACAGTTAACCAAAAATTTGGCCGAGATGCTCGCGGTATTCTGCGATAAAACGCGGTACATCAGGCGCTTTCATCACGTCATTTGCGATAAACGTTGGCAAACCTTCCATGCCCAGGAACTGGTTAGCTTTGTGGAATGGCAGATAAACACCATCAACGCCTACGCCGTGGAAGAACTGTTCTTTGTCTTCAAAAGCTTGCAGTGGAGCATTCCACGTCAGAGAAAGCATATAGGTTTTGCCCTGAATCAAGCCGCCGGAACCGTACTTTTTCTCAGCGTCAGAACGGGTACGGCCATCGCTGGCATACAGCGAACCATGACCTTCAGTGAACACATCATCAATGTATTTTTTCATGGTCCACGGTGCGCCCATCCACCAGCCTGGCATTTGATAAATGACAGTATCGGCCCAGAGATATTTTTCGACTTCTTCTTTTACGTCGTACTCGCTATCGGTACGAGTGACCTGAACATCATGCCCGAGGTCGCGCAAAAAGCTTTCCGCGACGTCGGTCAGGGTGTCGTTAAGTTGGCCGTTAGAATGGGCGAATTTTTTCGCACCGTTAATAATCAAGATATTGCTCATCGTTAGTTCCCGAATCATTGCGTTTGGAACGGAGTCTAACGTGATGCATGTCACAGTAAAATACCAAAAATGGGCAAAGACTTTTGCTAAAAACGCAACAATCTGGTTTTGGCATGCGTTTTTACCAGCGTATTCGCACCTGGAATCCCCCGCTGGAGGTGTTTAGAAAGAGTGCCTGCATACCGTGTAAAGCGGCAATGCGTCGAACAATGGATAAACCCAGACCGCTGCCGGCTTTTTCCTGTCCTGGTGGACGGAAGAAGCGCTCCCCAAGCGAGGATAAAAACTCCGGACTGACCCCTGGGCCGTTATCGGTAATCGTTATTTCGTGGCTTTGCAAAACGACTTCCACCACGCTTCCGCGCGGGCTGTAACGCGCGGCATTATCAAGCACGTTTCTGACCATCAAACTCAGCAATAACGGTTGCCCCTGGCGTTTAACACTCTCATCCTGGACTTCCAGCCGAATATCAATACCTTCACGCTGCGCTTCGTGATAGGCATCCATCACAGCGTTTTGCAGTAACGATTGAAAAGCCACTTCTTGTATATCGTCCAGACCGGCCAAAGAATCCAGGCGTGATAAAGTCAGTAACTGGTCGACTAAGCGCGTGGCGCGATCGATTCCGTCACTCAGGTTATTGAGCGCATGTTCTCGTACCGGTTCGTCGTTTTGCGCCAGCTGCGCGACTTCAGCCTGTACTTTTAACGCGGCAAGCGGGCTGCGTAATTCATGTGCCGCATCGGAGGTAAAACGCCGCTCACGCTGCATAAACTCCCCGGTTCGGGTAAAGAGCTGATTCAGTGCAACCACCAACGGGCGTACTTCCTGCGGCAGATTTTGTGCCGGTAGTTCACTTGCGTCGTCAGGTTTGCGGCTGCGCAATTGATACGCCAGTTTATGTAGTGGGGCGAGCGCCTGACTGACCAACCAGACCAGCATCAACAGGATCAGTGGCAGGGCGACGAGCCACGGTGTGAGCTGCGACAACACAACATCCAGCGCCAGATCCTCACGGTATTCCCACTCCTGGCCGACGACGATGCGATACTTTCCATCCGGCGTGGTTATCCAAACCATGCGCCATACATCGTCATCCCCCTTCAATTTTCCATCGACAAATCCATCGCGCTGGTAGCGGTAAGTCAGATGTTTACCATTATCACCATCGTTGAGCAGCAGCTGCCCTTGATTGTTGTAAATAGCGAAGGCCAGAGTGTCGTCGTCTTGTTTACCCCGATGATGCGAAATCAGGTTTTTGGTGCGTGGCAACTGTGTCCCACTTTCCACTCCATCAAGCTCTAACGCGCTCAAACGTTTGGCAAACAGGACTTGCTGGGTATCAAACAGTTTATTGAGGCTTTTACTGGTTTGATGCCAGGCGGCAATACTTGCGCCAATCCAGGCCGCAAGCGTCAGTAAAATAAACCCGGCAATGAGTCTTGCGCGTAAACTGTGGGTCAGCGTTTTGATCATTCTTCACCCAACGTATAACCAATGCCGTGCACTGTGCGAATAAATCCGCTACCAAGTTTACGGCGTAAATGGTGGATATGAACTTCCAGCGCATTTCTGGAAACGTCGTTATCCCAGTTATAAAGTTTCTCTTCGATAAGCGTGCGCGGTAATACGCGCCCGGCGTTACGCATAAATAATTCCAGTAAGGCAAATTCTTTGGGTTTTAACTGCAACGGTTCACCGTTCAGGGTGGCCGTTAATTTAATGGGATCCAGTTCGACACCTGCATGTTTTAGGGTTGATTGAACCTGTCCATGATTACGGCGAATTAAAACCTGAAGCCGGGTGGCAACTTCTATTAACGCAAAAGGTTTACATAAATAGTCATCGGCGCCGAGCTGTAACCCCTCCACCCGTTGTTCAAGCGTGTCACGCGCGGTTAGAATCAGTACCGGTTCAGTTTGGCCATTACGACGCCAGGTTTTTAGGATGTCCAGCCCGTCGATTCCCGGCAGGCTTAAATCCAGCACCGCTGCGTCATAGGGTGCCATACTCAGTGCTGACTGGCCTTGAAGACCATCGGTAAACCAGTCGACGGTAAAGCCCATTTTCGTAAGCCCAGCTTTGAGTCCGTCACCAATGAGCTTATCGTCTTCAATCAGTAATACGCGCATGGGCTGTCCTTTAATATCCATTTGCCGGAAGTAAATAACGTTTGATTCGGCATGTACAGCGCTAAAACATGATGATTCGGCCATCGCCGCAATTTATAAAAAAATCGTGTTTGCTCAGGAAAATTAAGATCGCGTTAAGATTTGCAGCGTTAAATAGCACTCAGAAAACGTTCATACATATAGGGAGAATTAACAATGAAAAAAATAGCCGCTATTCTGACTATTCTCGCCATTACCGCAGCACCTGCAATTGCCGCACAACAAGGTGGATTCTCGGATCCTAATGCGCCAGCCGCACAAACCACGCAATCTGCGGGTGGTTTTGTTGGTCCAAGCGGTAGCAACACCACCGCTGTACAGGCGAAGTCTCTATCTGATAATACCTATGTGACCTTGCGCGGTAAGATTGAGCAACGCATTGGGGGTGATAACTACATCTTCCGTGACGCCTCAGGCACCATCAACGTGGAAATAGACCACAAACGTTGGAATGGGCAGACCATTACTCCGCAGGATACTGTCGAAATTCAAGGGAAAGTCGACAAAGACTGGAACTCTGCTGAAATCGACGTAAAACAAATTACTAAAGTAAAATAATGCCCCCGAATGAGCCGCAATTAGCGGCTCATTTCTTCGTTCCTGACTTTCTTAAAGATACTCACTCCTCTGTGACTACGACTGCCAGATAAGGTACTATCGGCGGCAATTACGCCGTTTGTGGCCACATTCGGCTCGTCAGTTTGAGGATGAATAATTAATGAGTGATTTAACTCATGATGGTGCAGAACGCCTTGCGCTGCACGAATTCACGGAAAATGCGTATCTCAACTATTCCATGTACGTCATTATGGACCGCGCACTGCCGTTCATTGGCGATGGTTTAAAGCCCGTACAGCGTCGTATCGTCTATGCGATGTCGGAGTTGGGATTAAGCGCCAGCGCGAAATTCAAAAAATCTGCCCGTACTGTGGGTGATGTGCTGGGTAAATACCATCCACACGGCGACAGCGCTTGCTATGAAGCTATGGTGTTGATGGCGCAGCCGTTCTCTTATCGTTACCCGTTGGTTGATGGCCAGGGGAACTGGGGGGCACCGGATGATCCGAAATCCTTCGCCGCGATGCGTTATACCGAATCGCGCCTGTCGAAATATGCGGAAGTCTTGCTGGGTGAGTTAGGGCAAGGGACGGTTGATTACGTGCCGAACTTTGACGGTACGATGCAGGAGCCTAAAATGCTGCCTGCGCGCCTGCCTAATATTTTGCTCAACGGCACTACCGGTATCGCCGTGGGTATGGCTACCGACATTCCGCCGCACAACTTGCGCGAAGTGGCGAAAGCCGCCATCACCTTAATTGACCATCCGAAAACTACGCTCGATGAACTGCTTGATATTGTTCAGGGGCCGGACTACCCAACGGAAGCTGAAATCATCACCCCGCGTGATGAGATTCGTAAAATCTACCAGAACGGCCGTGGCTCTGTGCGCATGCGCGCGGTGTGGAAAAAAGAAGATGGCGACGTGGTCATTACCGCGTTGCCACATCAGGTTTCTGGTGCACGCGTTCTTGAGCAAATCGCGAACCAAATGCGTGCCAAAAAGCTGCCGATGGTTGAAGATTTGCGCGATGAGTCGAACCACGAGAACCCTACGCGGCTGGTGATTGTTCCACGTTCTAACCGTATCGATGTAGAACAGGTGATGAATCACCTGTTTGCCACCACCGATCTTGAGAAAAGCTACCGCGTTAACCTCAATATGATTGGCCTGGATCACCGTCCGTCAGTGAAAAACCTGCTGGAGATCCTCACCGAATGGCTGGTTTATCGTCGCGAAACGGTGCGCCGTCGCCTTAGCTATCGTCTCGAAAAAGTGCTCAAACGCCTGCATATCCTCGAAGGTTTGCTGGTGGCTTTCCTCAATATCGACGAAGTGATTCATATCATTCGTACCGAGGATGAGCCGAAGCCGGTGCTGATGTCGCGCTTTGAATTAAGCGAAACTCAGGCCGAATCTATCCTCGAGCTGAAATTGCGCCACCTCGCGAAACTCGAAGAGATGAAGATTCGCGGTGAGCAAGGTGAGCTGGAAAAAGAACGTGACCAATTGCAGGGCATTCTGGCGTCCGAACGCAAAATGAATACCTTGCTGAAGAAAGAGTTGCAGGCTGACTCCGATGCTTACGGCGACGATCGTCGTTCACCTCTGCGTGAACGTGGCGAAGCGAAAGCCATGAGCGAGCATGATATGACGCCGTCCGAGCCTGTCACCATTGTGCTGTCGCAAATGGGCTGGGTGCGTAGCGCCAAAGGCCATGATATCGACGCGCAAGGGTTAAACTACAAAGCGGGCGACAGTTTCCTCGGCTGCGCCAAAGGCAAGAGCAATCAGCCTGTTGCGTTTATCGACTCCACCGGGCGCAGCTATGCGCTTGACCCTATTACGCTGCCGTCTGCGCGTGGGCAGGGGGAACCGTTGACCGGTAAACTGACACCGCCGCCGGGTGCTGTGGTTGAGCATGTTTTAATGGCGCCAGACGACCAGAAACTGCTGATGGCATCTGATGCCGGTTACGGTTTTGTGTGTACCTTTAACGATTTAGTTGCGCGTAACCGTGCAGGTAAAACGCTGATTTCATTGCCGGAAAATGCGAAAGTGATGCCTCCAATGGAGATATCCAGCGTTGATGACATGCTGCTGGCGATAACCGCTGCGGGCCGTATGTTGTTGTTCCCGGTGGGTGATTTGCCGCAACTTTCAAAAGGAAAGGGGAATAAAATTATTTCTATTCCTTCTGCAGAAGCGGCAAAAGGTGAAGACAAACTGGCACATCTGTTTGTGTTACCGCCACAAAGCACCGTCACTTTGCACGTGGGCAAACGTAAAATTAAACTCCGTCCGGAAGAGCTTCAGAAAATCACGGGTGAGCGTGGTCGTCGCGGCACATTGATGCGTGGTCTTCAACGTATTGATCGTGTTGAAGTGGATTCACCACTTCGAGCCAGTGCGGGTGACAGCGAAGAGTAATCGAAATCTGGCGGCAGTAATGCCGCCGGAACGGTGTGTTTTACGCTAAAGCAAGTCATACTTGTCAGCGGTTTTGGCTTTTGAGGTTGTTATGCTATCCATTGTACGTTTTATAATCGTTGTAATTTATTGCCTGCTGGTGTGCATTTTTGGCTGTATTTATTGCCTGTTCAGCCCACGTAACCCGCGCCATGTTGCGACGTTTGGCCATCTTTTTGGCCGTATGGCTCCGGTCTTTGGTTTAAAAGTAGAAACCCGTTTACCGGCCGGTGCTGAAAATCATCCAACGGCGATATATATCTGCAACCACCAGAATAATTTCGATATGGTGACGGCGGCGAATATTGTGCAACCGCCAACTGTTACCGTTGGGAAAAAAAGCCTGCTGTGGATTCCATTTTTTGGCCAAATTTATTGGCTAACCGGGAATATGCTTATCGACCGTGATAATCGCGCGAAAGCCCTTAGCACCATTTCTCAGGTGGTTGCTCAAATCAAAAAGCGTAATGTGTCAGTCTGGATGTTCCCGGAGGGGACTCGTAGCCGTGGACGTGGCCTGCTGCCATTTAAAACTGGCGCATTCCATGCTGCAATTGCGGCGGGCGTTCCAATTATTCCGGTGTGTGTTTCTAATACCAGTAATAAAATTAAACTGAACCGCTGGAATAACGGTTTAGTGATAGTCGAAATGTTGCCACCTATTGATATCAGTCATTATGGGAAAGATCAGGTGCGCAAACTTGCTACCGATTGCCGCGAAATTATGATGGCAAAAATCGACGAGCTGAATAAAGAAGTCGCGGAGCGTGAAGCCTCCGGTCGAATTGAAAAAAATCAGGCGAGCTGAGCGCTTTTGTTTTGGCGGTACGTATTGTACCGCCCCACGTTAGTCAGTTTCACATGGAGTTAATATGTCACTCAGTCGGCGTCAGTTTATACAGGCATCAGGAGTCGCACTTTGTGCAGGCTCGGTGCCACTGAGGGCAAACGCGGCAGGACTGCAGCAACCATTACCCGTTCCTCCTTTACTGGAGTCTCGCCGTGGCCAGCCTTTGTTCCTTACGTTACAGCGGGCCCACTGGTCATTTACCGGCGGTGCTAAGGCTCCGGTTTGGGGTTTGAACGGACGTTATCTTGGGCCGACCATCCGCGTATGGAGCGGTGATGACGTAAAGATGATTTACAGCAACCGTCTACAAGAAAATATCGCGATGACGATTGCCGGTTTACAGGTTCCAGGCCCGCTTATGGGCGGCGCTGCTCGCATGATGTCGCCAAATGTAGACTGGGCACCTGTTCTGCCGATTCGCCAGCAGGCGGCAACACTTTGGTATCACGCTAATACGCCTAATCGCACCGCAAAGCAGGTCTACAACGGCCTTGCGGGTATGTGGCTGATTGAAGATGAAGTCAGCAAGTCATTACCGATTCCCAACCATTATGGTGTCGATGATTTCCCTGTCATCATCCAGGATAAACGCCTCGATAACTTCGGTGCGCCTGAATATGTCGAACCGGGTAGCGGCGGATTTGTGGGTGATACACTGTTGGTGAATGGTGTGCAGGGGCCATATGTTGAGGTTTCTCGCGGCTGGGTGCGTTTGCGTTTACTGAACGCGTCGAACTCGCGGCGCTATTTGCTGCAAATGAGTGATGGCCGTGCGATGGCTGTGATCTCAAGCGATCAAGGTTTTCTCCCTGCCCCGGTTTCTGTGAAGCAACTTTCACTGGCGCCAGGGGAGCGTCGCGAAATTCTGATTGATATGAGCGATGGGAAAGAAGTGTCGATCACCTGCGGTGAAGCCGCGGGCATTATGGATCGTATTCGTGGCTTCTTTGAGCCTTCGAGCATTCTGATTTCTACACTTGTTCTTACGCTGCGCGCAACAGGGCTGTTACCGCTGGTGACTGATACGCTGCCAATGCGCTTGTTACCAGATGAGATTATCAATGGTAATCCGGCACGTAGCCGTGAAATTACCCTTGGTGATGATCCCGGTATTAATGGCCAACTCTGGGATATGAAACGTATTGATATTCAGACTCAGCAAGGTACCTGGGAGCGTTGGACTGTGCGTTCCGATATGCCGCAATCTTTCCATATCGAAGGGGTGAGTTTCCTGATTAAAAACGTCAATGGCGCAGCGCCGTTTGGTGAAGACAGAGGCTGGAAAGACACGGTTTGGGTCGATGGGCAGGTCGAATTACTGGTCTATTTCGGCCAACCTTCCTGGGAACATTTCCCGTTCCTCTATACCAGCCAGACGCTGGAAATGGCAGACCGTGGCTCTATTGGGCAACTGTTGGTACAACCCGCGCCATAATGCAATTAACGCCCTTTTCGCATGAGTGGGGCGTAAAAATTTAACATTGTAATAACCCTTCATTTTTTCCCCCATACCAGCGTATAATCGCCGGCTTTGGTTATTTTTAAATCATTTCTATTCATTTTTTCGGAAGCATTATGAGCTCTATTAGCTTGATCCAGCCCGATCGCGAACTCTTTTCGTGGCCACAATACTGGGCAGCCTGTTTTGGCCCGGCACCATTTTTACCCATGTCACGTAAGGAAATGGACGAGTTAGGCTGGGACAGCTGTGACATCATTCTGGTTACCGGAGATGCCTACGTTGACCATCCAAGTTTTGGTATGGCTATCTGTGGCCGTATGCTGGAAGCTCAGGGCTTCCGCGTGGGCATCATTGCCCAACCGGACTGGAACACCAAAGAAGACTTCATGCGTCTGGGCAAACCGAACCTGTTTTTCGGTGTGACCGCAGGCAACATGGACTCCATGATCAACCGCTATACGGCTGACCGTAAGCTGCGTCATGACGATGCATACACCCCAGATAACGTAGCGGGCAAACGCCCGGATCGTGCCTCTCTTGCGTACACTCAACGCTGTAAAGAAGCCTGGCGCGATGTGCCCGTTATTTTGGGTGGCATTGAAGCGAGTCTGCGTCGTACCGCGCATTACGATTACTGGTCTGATACCGTTCGTCGCTCGATTCTGGTGGATGCCAAAGCCGATATGCTGATTTTCGGTAATGGTGAGCGTCCTCTGGTGGAAGTGGCCCATCGCCTGGCTGCGGGTGAGCCTATCAATGAAATCTGCGATGTGCGTAACACCGCAATGATGCGCAAAGAAGCGATGCCGGGCTGGTCTGGCGTGGATTCTACACGTCTGGATATGCCAGGTCGCATCGACCCGATTCCACATCCGTACGGTGAAGACTTACCGTGTGCAGAAACCGGTAAGCCGCAGAAGCCAGTAGACGAAGCGCAAGCTATCGTGGTGAAACCTGCTCCGATGAAACCGTGGGAAAAAACCTATGTGTTGCTGCCGTCGTTCGAAAAAGTAAAAAACGACAAAGTTCTGTACGCGCATGCTTCACGTATTCTGCACCACGAAACCAACCCTGGTTGTGCTCGTGCATTGATGCAAAAACACGGCGATCGCTATATCTGGATTAACCCGCCTGCGATCCCACTGTCTACTGAAGAGATGGACAGCGTGTTTGCTTTGCCTTACAAGCGTGTTCCGCACCCCGCTTATGGCAATGCACGCATCCCAGCTTATGAGATGATTCGCTTCTCGGTAAACATTATGCGCGGCTGCTTCGGTGGTTGTTCGTTCTGTTCTATTACCGAGCACGAAGGGCGCATTATTCAGAGCCGTTCCGAAGATTCAATCATCAGTGAAATCGAAGCGATGCGCGATACCGTTCCCGGCTTTACCGGTGTGGTTTCGGATTTGGGTGGCCCAACGGCTAACATGTACATGCTGCGCTGTAAGTCACCGCGTGCTGAACAAACTTGTCGCCGTCTGTCTTGCGTCTATCCGGACATTTGCCCGCACATGGATACAAACCATGAGCCGACAATAAATTTATACCGTCGCGCGCGTGAACTGAAAGGCATCAAAAAAATCCTTATTGCTTCCGGTGTTCGTTATGACATCGCTGTGGAAGACCCGCGTTATATCAAAGAGCTGGCGACGCACCACGTCGGTGGCTATCTGAAGATTGCCCCAGAACACACCGAAGAAGGGCCGCTGTCTAAGATGATGAAGCCGGGGATGGGCAGCTATCAGCGCTTCAAAGAGCTGTTTGATAC
>DASXXQ010000236.1:0-2377 GCA_036502985.1 Buttiauxella sp. | reverse complement strand
CCAGGTCATGGACGTGGTGGAAACCGGCAACGCCGTACAGCGCTATGAGCCTCATCACCCGATGGCTAACGCCGAAGGATATGTCTACTACCCCGACGTGAACGTGGTGGAAGAGATGGCAGACATGATGTCGGCATCGCGTGGTTTTGAAACCAATGTCGATGTCCTTAACAGTGTGAAGAGCATGCAGCAAAGCCTGCTGCGTCTCGGAGAAGCATAAAGATGAACGTTAATACGCTAGCCGCCAGTACCGATACGACCACTGGCGATTCCAGCAGCTCCGTAGCCAGCAATGGTTCAACCGCGGGCGATATGAACAATCTGTTCATGCAGCTGCTGGTGGCGCAGATCCAAAACCAGGATCCGCTCAACCCGACCGACGGAACGGAATACGTCAGCCAGCTGGCGCAGCTGACTCAGGTGCAGTCCATGGAAACCATGTCGCAGCTGATGGCTAATAACACGGTGTTAATGGATAACCTGCAAACGCTGACCACCGGCAATCTGGTCGGGCAGAACGTGATGGTTCAGACCGACACTATCAACAGCGACGGCAGCACCGAGCTGAACGGGCGTCTGACGCTGGAACATCCGGCGGATACGGTGACCGTCATCGTGAAAGACTCCGCGGGCACCGAGCACAAAATCGATCTTGGCAAGCAGGAAGCCGGTCAGGTGGACTTCAAGATCAATCCTGAAGAGCTTGGCCTGCCGGAAGGCAAATACACCCTTAGCGTGGTGACGGGCAGCGGGGAAGAAAAGGTTCCTGTCGAAATCGGCGGCGTGGTGAACAACGTGCGTATCCCGCTCGACGGCAGTCCGACCATGCTCAACATCGCCGGTCTGGGCGAAATTGCCTACAACAACATTACACAGTTCGGCAACTCAACGCCGGGCGCTTCCGCCTGAGTGCGGAGGCTGGACAGTCTTAATCAGGAATCGATTTTATGAGCTTTAACATTGCAACCACCGGCCTGAACGCCATTACCGAACAGCTGAACTCTATTTCCAACAACATCGCCAACTCCGGCACAGTTGGTTTTAAATCAGGTCGTGCTGAATTTGCGGCGCTCTACGCGGAAGGTCAGCCGCTGGGCGTGGGCGTCACTGCCGTTACCCAGAGCATTACAAAAGGCGGCAACATCTCTTCTACCGGTAACGCGCTGGACCTGGCGATTGCGGGCAGCGGCTTCTTCGTGGTTCGCGACAGCGCGGGCACCACGGCCTACACGCGCGCCGGCTATTTTGCTACCGATTCTAACGGCAATCTGGTCAATAACCAGAACATGAACCTACAAGGCTACCCTGTCGATGCTAACGGTGTCCTGCAAACGGGGACCGTGGGCAATCTGAGCATCAGCAGCGGCTCCATTCCTGCGAAAGCGACGGACAGCATGGATTTCACGGCGAACCTCGACGCTAACGCCAAGGTTCCGGAAACCGCGACCTTCGACCCGAAAGACAACACCTCCTACAACAACACCTACGCGACCACCGTTTATGACTCGCTGGGCCGTGAACACACCATTAACCAGTACTTCGTGAAAACGGACGAAAACAAATGGGAAGTGCATTACTACATGGACGATCAGCCGCTGACCGATCCGGCGACTCAGGCGATTGAATTTACCGATCAGGGTGTGCTGAGCGTGCCGAACGGTTCCGTGCCAATGTCCGTTGACGTTCCGGGCGCGCAAAAACTTTCTATCGACCTGAGCTACACCGGCACCACTCAGTACGGCTCCGACTTCTCAGTCAGCAAGAACAAAGGTAGCGGCTACGCTTCCGGCGAAAAAACCGGCCAGCAGATTGATCAGGACGGTTCCGTTTACGCCACCTTCTCTAACGGTGAACGTATGCTACAGGGCCAGCTGATCCTCGCTAACTTCGCTAACCCGAATGGCCTGGCTTCCCAGGACGGCACTACCTGGGCACAGACCGCCAGCTCTGGCGCACCGCTGAGCGGCGCACCGGGCACCGGCCTGCTGGGCTCAGTAAAAGCGGGCGCGCTGGAGTCTTCCAACGTAGATATGACCTCTGAGCTGGTGGGGCTGATGACCGCACAGCGTAACTATCAGGCAAACACCAAAGTTATCAGCACCAACGACAGCATGATGACGGCGCTGTTCCAGGCGGTTTAATGGATCACTTAATTTTTACCGCCGTCAGCGGCGCCAGCCGCAGTCTGTCGCAGCAGCAGATCCACGCCAATAACCTGGCGAACGTGAACACTCAAGGGTTCCGTAACGATCTGGAAAGCGCGCAGTCGCAGCAGATTCAGGGGGAGGGCTACGCCTCCCGCTTCCAGGTTCAGCCGACCAACGGTGGCATTGATATGACGCCGGGTGCGGTGCGTGAAACCGGGCGCGATCTGGAC
>DASXXQ010000235.1:0-11441 GCA_036502985.1 Buttiauxella sp. | reverse complement strand
ATTTTCACGGTCGAGAATAATGCGCGTGGGTTGGCGTAAATGTTCTTCGGCGTAAACAGCCTGAGTCGCGCTGTCTAATTCATTCCAACGAACAGTCAATGAAGGATTATCTGCCAGAACCGTTGCGCTGCTGCTAAGGATTGCAGCACTTTGCGCACGCAGACGCTGCACATCTCGCCGTGATTCAGGGGAAGTAATCCATTGGCTTTCGCCGCTCGCCATTGCGGTACGCCCATCCAGAGACGCCCCAAGCTTTAGCTGAATATACGGGAAACCGGTGCGCATACGTTTCAGGAAACCACGATTAATTGCTTCGGCTTCATTCATCATCAAACCGTGGCTAACATCGATGCCAGCCTGTTGCAGGCGGTATGAACCACGCCCTGCGACTTGCGGATTCGGATCCTGCATCGCGGCAACAACGCGCGAAACACCCGCGGCAATTAGCGCATCGCAGCAAGGCGGTGTACGTCCATGATGGCTGCAAGGTTCCAGAGTGACATATGCCGTAGCACCACGCGCTTTTTCCCCAGCCATGCGCAAAGCATGAACTTCCGCATGCGGTTCACCAGCACGAAAGTGAAAACCTTCACCGACGATTTCGCCATCTTTGGCAATGACACAGCCAACATTCGGGTTTGGCATTGTCGTAAAACGGCCACGCTTTGCCAGTTGCATTGCGCGAGCCATAAATTTTTCATCAAGCGTCATCGGCATTAGTCCTGTAAGCGGGCAATTTCTTCGCCAAATTCGCGGATATCTTCAAAGCTGCGATAAACCGATGCAAAGCGGATATAAGCCACTTTATCGAGTTTCTTAAGCTGTTCCATGACCAGATTACCGATCATTTTGCTGGGTACTTCGCGCTCGCCAGTCCCACGTAGCTGGGATTTAATGTGGTTAACCGCCATTTCGACGTCATCTGAACTCACCGGGCGTTTTTCCAGCGCTTTTAAAATACCGCTGCGCATCTTGTCTTCATTAAACGGTTCACGAACATCATTACTTTTTACGACACGCGGCATGACTAATTCAGCCACTTCAAAAGTCGTGAAGCGTTCATGACAAACCAGGCACTGACGGCGGCGACGCACTGATGATCCTTCGCCGACAAGCCGGGAATCAATCACTTTTGTGTCTACTGCGAAACAGAATGGGCAATGCATGGCGCGTCCTGAAGGATTATTCAATTGAACAATAGTTTACCGCGAAGTGGCAGGAGTACAACGGCAACGCCACCTCATCCCGAGAAATATGACTTTTCATTAGCGAAGAGCTACGCTTAAATCAGAGCATTATTTTAAGGAAAAATTAGCGATGACAAAGAGTTACCTAAGAATCCTCCTGGTTTCCAGTCTGGTAAGCCTCAGCGCCTGCGCCCAGCAAACTGAAGTGCGCCAAATGCATAGCGAAGTGAGCTCATTAAATAAAGAAATGACGCAGCTTAGCGATCAAGCCATCAAGCTGACCCAGCAAAATGCACTGAACGCCAAATCAACAACCGGCGTTTATTTACTGCCTGGCTCCAAAACACCCGCGCGCCTGAACAGCCAGCTTGGTAATTTGCAGATGTCTCTGAGCAGTATTACCCCGGAAGCAAACGGCAGCCGAGCCATGCTCATTATCAAAGGTGAATCCAACGATCCACTACCCGCATTCACGGGCAAAGTAGAATGGGGGCAAATTCAAGGCACTACGGATAATTACCAGGAAGTGAACGTCCAGTCGCAGCAATTCAATGCCCCTGCGAGTGTGTTAGCCCCGAGCGACGTAAGCATTCCCTTGCTACTTTCAGGTCTTTCACCCGCGCAGTTAGGTTTTGTGCGTATTCACGACATTCAACCGGTCGACCCTTCCAGGGCCTTACCTGCCCAATAAAAACCGTTTACCCTCGCGCCAGCGGGGGTAACTCTCAGTAACATCTGCGTTTTTTGTTACAACTCATCGAATGTAATACGATGAATACCCTTTCTATCAGACAATAAATCTAGTGATCTGAATCACATATACCTGTAACAACTGGTCATCCATTTGCTTAAATTCATTAAGCAGGTAGAATCTCGCCCGTTTTTAATGTGCGCAAACGTGAACGCAATCGATTACGCACTTGGCGATAATGTGAAATGAAACATATTTTTGTGAGCAGGGATTTCTATAATAGGCGCGTCAATAAGAAACCAACTGAATGGTTAATGACGTTAGGTGATTATTCACCTCCTGCCCTCACGGGAATCATGTAAAAACAGTGGCATAAAATATGAAAAAAATTATTTTGGCGGCAAGCACCGTCCTGGCGCTTTCAAGCTCTTTCACGGCTCACGCCGAAGATGCAAAAAATACTGAATATCTCTCTGATTGGTGGCACCAAAGCGTCAACGTTGTGGGTAGCTACCACACGCGTTTCGGACCACAAATCCGTAACGATACCT
The DNA here is from genome assembly GCA_036502985.1 of Buttiauxella sp. Classification (GTDB taxonomy): domain Bacteria; phylum Pseudomonadota; class Gammaproteobacteria; order Enterobacterales; family Enterobacteriaceae; genus Buttiauxella. The sequence goes on along the minus strand of DASXXQ010000235.1, from coordinate 9,012 downwards.
ACCTGGAATATGAAGCTTTCGCCAAGAAAGACTGGTTTGATTTCTATGGTTACATGGATGCTCCAGTATTCTTCGGTGGTAACAGCACCGCTAAAGGTATCTGGAACCACGGTTCGCCACTGTTTATGGAAATTGAACCGCGTTTTTCTATTGATAAATTGACCGACACCAGCCTTGCCTTCGGCCCGTTCAAAGAATGGTATGTTGCCAATAACTATATCTACGATATGGGTCGCAACAAAGATGGCCGCCAGAGCACCTGGTACATGGGTCTGGGTACCGACATCGACACTGGCCTGCCGATGAGCTTGTCCATGAACGTGTATGCGAAATATCAGTGGCAGAACTATGGCGCATCCAACGAAAACGAATGGGATGGCTACCGCTTCAAAGTGAAATACTTTGTACCGATTACTTCCCTGTGGGGCGGTAACCTGAGCTACATCGGCTTCACCAACTTTGACTGGGGTTCAGATCTGGGCGACGACAATTTCTACGACAACAACGGGAAACATGCTCGTACCAGCAACTCCATCGCTTCCAGTCATATCCTGTCCCTGAACTATGATCACTTCCATTATGCAGTGGTTGCACGTTACTGGCACAACGGCGGCCAGTGGGCTGATGACGCTAGCCTGAACTTCGGTGACGGTGATTTCAGCGTGCGCTCTACCGGTTGGGGTGGTTATCTGGTTGTAGGTTACAACTTCTGATAATCGTCTGAATCAGTAAAAAAGCCGATCCGCTATTTGCCGATCGGCTTTTTTGTTTCAGGCAAACAACCTTCATCTTTCTGCACTTTAATAAAATCAGCCAGAGAACGATCGGGCCGCTCAGAAAAATATTGCCCTGTTGGCGTCACCGACAAGCAACGATCCAGTCGAAAACTGCGATAATCTTCACGCGATTCACACCAGGCAACCAGTAACCAAACTTCGCCCCAAAAGGTGAGCCCTAACGGATGTACGTTCCTGCTCGACACTCGCCCTTTCTCGTCTTCATAACTGATATGAAGCACCTGAAGATTGCCAACGGCGGCATGAAAAACATCAAACCAGGTTTTCACCTGCGGGTATTTATTAAAGTCTGGCGAAAGAATGCGGCAGCGCTCTGCCGCAACACGACGTTGCGGAGTCAAAACCCCAAGCAGCTTTTCCTCCGCCGTACCGGCATTGTGCGCAAGTATATCTCCACTCCACGTCTGCACTAAACGTATCGCCGCCACCAAAGCTTCAACTTCACCAGCCGTAAACATCAGAGCCGGTAAATCGTAACCCGGCAACAAACGGTAGCCGCAGCCCGCTTCCCCTTCAATAGGAACACCGGAGAGAGAAAGGTCACGGATATCACGATAGATGGTGCGCTCAGAAACTTCCAGCCGCTCGGCAAGCAGCGCTGCCGTAGACACTCGTCGTCCACGCAAGATCTGTACGATTTGAAAAAGGCGGTCTGCTCTTCGGCTCATGACATCATTTTCGCAAGAGTTTTCCTGCCGGACTCACCGGCAGGCGTTTGTCGTTCAGTATATACCCGCACTCAAGCGGATTGATGTAACCCAACCCGGTTCCCTTCACTGTCGATGATAAGTGCAAAGGCGCCAATATTATCCGGCAGTTCCTGTGGGCCAAGGACACATTCCCCGCCGGCTTTAGCCACTCGCTCAAGCATGGTGCTCAAGTCAGGCGCATGTAGATAAATCACCGAGCCCTGCGCAGAAGGTGTAAATGTGTCGGCTTTCAGTAATGCTCCCCCAGGATGAGGCTTCTCATGTGGGAAGATTGCCAACTCCATGCCAAACATCGTTTCACGATGAAATTTGGCGGCAAAAACAGCCTCATAGAATGCCGTCGCACGTTCCAGATCCTGTACCGGGATTTCAAACCAATTGATGATAGTGTTCATGTTTAACGCCTCAATGGTGATGTTCATCATTGAGTCTACCAGGCCACTCCTGACAGCATACTGTCAGGAGACTTTCCTCAGGCGAAAAAAAACCGCAGCACCATGGCTGCGGTTCTTATTATCAGTAAACGACCTGATTATTAAGGCAGAATTGACGGCTGATCCGCGCCTTCTTTTTCTACTTTCTGCTGCAACATGTGCTCACGCTTCATGCCCAGTTTCAGCGCCAGTGCAGACGCAACGTAGATTGAAGAAGCCGTACCGATAGAAACACCGATAAGCATCGTCAAGGAGAAGCCTTTCAGCATCGCCCCACCGAACAGGTACAGCATCAGAATCACAACCAATGTGGTACCGGAAGTGATCAAGGTACGGTGCAGCGTCTGAGTCAATGACACGTTGAAGATCTCGTAAGGCGTGCCGCGGCGAATCTTGCGGAAGTTCTCACGAATACGGTCAGATACCACGATGCTGTCGTTAAGCGAGTAGCCGATGACCGACATCAAAGAGGCGACGATGGTTAAGTCGACTTCGATGTGGAACAGCGATAACACGCCCATGGTAATGATAACGTCGTGCGCAAGTGCGATAACCACACCCGCAGCCAGACGCCATTCAAAGCGGAACCCGACGTAGACAAGAATTGAAATCAGTGCGACCAGCAAGGCCATCGCACCATTCTGCGCCAAATCCGCACCCACACTTGGGCCAACAAATTCAATACGTTTTACTGCCGCGTTTTGCTGGGTTGCATCGTTAATTACGCTAACGACTTTGCTACCCAACACCTGCCCACCGGTTTCCCCTTGAGCAGGTGGCATGCGCACCATGATATCGCGGCTGCTACCGAAGTTTTGCACCAGCGGATCAGCAAAGCCCGCTTTCTGCAACGCTTCGCGCATCTGGTCTAAATCAGCTGGTTTCTCCAGGGAGATCTCGATGACCGTACCGCCGGTGAAATCCAGGCCCCAGTTGAAGCCTTTCACACCGATAATAATCACGGAAAGGATCAACAGGAATCCGGAAATGCCGAATGCCCAGAAGTCCCAGCGCATAAAGTCATAGACTTTACGGCCGTGGTTTAATTGTTCAACAGTATATTCCTGTGCCACAACGCACTCCTCAGATAGACAGCTTGTTGATGCGTTTGCCGCCGTACAACAGGTTTACGATGGCACGGGTACCGACGATTGCGGTAAACATTGACGTCGCCACACCAATACCGGTCGTGATCGCAAAGCCTTTAATTGCCCCGGTGCCTACGGCATACAGGATGATGACCTTGATAAGCGTCGTAATGTTGGCATCGAAAATAGAGCTGAACGCACCCTGGTAGCCTTCGTGGATAGCCTGTTGTACTGAACGTCCGTTACTAAGCTCTTCCTTAATACGTTCGTTTATCAGTACGTTAGCATCGACGGCCACGGCAAGGGTTAATACGATCCCCGCAATCCCCGGCATGGTGAGTGTCGCCCCTGGTATCAGGGACATAATCCCGACAATCATGACCAGGTTAACCAACAATGCTGACGTCGCAATCAAGCCAAACTTCTTATAGAAGAACAGCATAAAGAGGATTGAAACAGCCAGACCAGCCAGACACGCTTCCAGACCTTGTTGGATATTTTCCATACCCAAAGTTGGACCGATAGTACGTTCTTCTACAATCTGAATTGGCGCAATCAATGCACCAGCACGTAACAGCAGAGAAAGCTGGCGTGCTTCAGCTGGATTGCTAATACCGGTGATACGGAAGCTGTTACCTAAGCGTGACTGAATGTTCGCCACGTTGATAACTTCTTCTTCTTTCATCAGTACCGCACGACCAGTTGCATCTTTCTTACCGCTGTCTTTGTACTCCACAAACAGGGTCGCCATCGGCTTACCGATGTTGTCCTTGGTGAAGTTAGACATGATGTTACCGCCAGCGCTGTCCAGTGAAATGTTCACCTGAGCCTGGTTGTATTCATCGGTGCTGGAAGTGGAGTCAGTGATATGGTCACCGGTCAGAATCACACGTTTGTACAAGACAACCGGTTGACCTTCACGGGTCTGTTTCACTTCGGAATCACCTGGCACACGGCCGGAAGCCGCCGCAGAAGCATCCACGTTGGTGTTAACCAAACGGAACTCAAGCGTTGCAGTCGCGCCAAGAATCTCTTTCGCACGTGCTGTATCCTGAATACCTGGCAGTTCAACAACGATGCGATCTGCACCCTGGCGCTGCACCAGAGGCTCAGCAACACCCAGTTGGTTTACACGGTTACGCAGGATATTGATGTTCTGCTGAACAGCATATTCACGCGCTTCGCTCAGGCGAGCATCCGTCATTACAGCACGCATAGCGTTGCTGCCCTGAGAGGAAATCACCAAATCACGATGGCGTGGAGATAAATAAGAGATAGCGTCATCACGCGTTTTGCTGTCACGAAAGACAACGTCAACACCATAGTTATCAGCTTTACGTACGTTGGTGTAAACAATGCCCTTGTCGCGCAGGTCAGTACGCAGGTTATCAATGGTCTGCTCCTGGAGTTTACCCAGAGCGGTATCCATATCAACTTCCATCAGGAAGTGCACGCCACCACGCAGATCAAGACCGAGTTTCATCGGCTGTGCGGAAATAGCGGTTAACCAGCGAGGTGTAGCCGGAGCAAGGTTAAGTGCCACAACATATTTGTCGCCAAGTACGCTCATCAACGCTTCACGAGCGCGAAGTTGCGTATCTGTGCTGTCAAAGCGAGCAAGAATTGCCCCCTCTTCCAGGGCCACAGACTTAGCGGTGATTTTATCTTGGTTTAAAACGTTCTGGACCTGGATCAGCGTTTGCTCACTGGCGGCGACGCCGCGCGCGCCAGTGATCTGAACTGCCGGATCCTCACCATATAGGTTGGGAAGTGCGTATAGCAGACCGACGATAAACACGACGATCAGCATGATGTACTTCCACAAAGGATAGCGGTTTAGCACGGTAGTTCCCTTAGGGAAAAACGAATATTACAGCGCCTTCATAGTGCCTTTCGGCAGAACGGCAGCTACGAAATCACGCTTGATAACCACTTCAGTGGTGTCGTTTAGCGCGATAGAGATATAGCCAGTTTCAGCTACTTTCACTACGCGACCAACCAGACCACCGGTAGTCAGCACTTCATCCCCTTTAGAGATGGAGTCCATCAGCTTTTTATGTTCTTTGGTACGTTTTTGCTGTGGGCGCAAGATCATGAAATAGAAGATCAGACCAAAAACCACCAGCATAAGAATCAAAGAATACGGGCTACCCTGCGACGGAGCACCTGTTGCAGCAACCGCATCAGAAATGATAAAGCTCATTAAAAATCCCTCATTATTAAATTAATCAACATTCAAAGGTGGAACTGGTTTACCGGTTCGCTCGTAAAAATCACTCACGAAGTGCTCTAATTTACCCTCTTCAATGGCCTTGCGTAAACCAGCCATTAAACGCTGGTAATAGCGCAAGTTATGAATAGTGTTGAGCCGCGCACCGAGTATTTCGTTGCAACGGTCAAGATGATACAAGTAGGCACGTGAATAATTGCGACACGTATAGCAATCACACTCAGAATCCAGCGTAGAAGTATCATCTTTATACTTCGCATTACGGATTTTCACCACGCCATCGGTGACGAAAAGGTGGCCATTACGTGCATTACGAGTTGGCATTACGCAGTCGAACATATCAATACCGCGACGAACACCTTCAACCAGGTCTTCCGGTTTCCCTACGCCCATCAGGTAACGAGGCTTGTCGGTCGGGATTTGCGGGCAGACATGTTCCAGAATACGGTGCATGTCTTCCTTCGGTTCGCCTACCGCCAGGCCGCCGACAGCGTAGCCATCAAAACCAATGTCTACCAGACCTTTTACCGAGATATCACGTAAATCTTCGTAAACGCTACCCTGAATAATGCCAAACAGTGCATTTTTATTCTCAAGAGAATCAAAGCGATCGCGGCTACGCTGTGCCCAACGCAGAGACATCTCCATTGAGCGTTTCGCGTAATCCCAGTCAGCGGGATATGGCGTACATTCGTCAAAGATCATTACGATGTCAGAGCCAAGATCGTTTTGAATTTCCATCGATTTTTCCGGATCGAGGAAAATCGCGTCACCATTGATTGGGTTGCGGAAGTGGACACCGGCTTCAGTAATTTTACGAATGTCACCGAGGCTGAATACCTGGAAGCCACCGGAGTCGGTCAGGATTGGGCCTTTCCACTGCATGAAGTCATGCAAATCGCCATGCAACTTCATGATTTCCTGACCAGGACGCAGCCACAAGTGGAAAGTGTTGCCCAGAATAATCTGCGCGCCAGTAGCTTCAACTTCTTCCGGCGTCATCCCTTTTACGGTGCCGTAAGTGCCAACAGGCATGAATGCAGGCGTTTCAACTACGCCACGGTCGAACACCAGGCGGCCACGGCGAGCGCGTCCGTCAGTGGTATCTAATTCAAATTTCACATTTCCTCCAGCATCAGAGAAACAGTCTGATGGTTAAGACAAAAACGCCGTCGGGTTATCCGGCGGCGCAGAATTTAGTGTTTATGCGCCTGGGCGCTCATTGATAGCCTGCGGATTGTACGTGATATACATCGCATCCCCGTAACTAAAAAAGCGATATTCGGAACCTACCGCTTCTTTATAGGCATTCATGGTGTTTTTATAACCAGCAAATGCGGAAACCAGCATGATCAAAGTCGATTCCGGCAGGTGGAAGTTGGTCACCAACGCATCAATCACTTTGTACTGATAGCCCGGATAGATAAATATTTGCGTATCACCAAAGAAAGGCTCAATCAGGTCATTTTTTGCCGCCTGTGCTGCACTTTCCAGCGAACGAACCGATGTCGTCCCTACCGCGATAACACGATTGCCACGCGCTTTACAGGCTAAAACTGCATCGACCACGTCTTGCGGCACTTCCGCATATTCAGAGTGCATGATGTGGTCTTCAATACTGTCTACGCGCACCGGTTGGAATGTTCCCGCACCAACGTGCAACGTAACAAACGCTTGCTCAATACCTTTGTTGCGCAGCGCTTCCAGCAGAGGCTCGTCAAAATGCAGACCCGCTGTTGGGGCCGCAACGGCACCGGGTTTCTGGCTATAAACGGTTTGATAAAGCTCGCGGTCTGACTCTTCATCGGGGCGGTCGATATATGGCGGCAGCGGCATATGGCCGATGCTGTTTAAGATATCGAGTACAGTGCGCTCATCCTCAAACTGCACTTCGAACAGCGCATCGTGGCGCGCAACCATCGTGGCATGTACGCTTTCATCATCGCCCAGCAATAATTCAGCACCCGGCTTCGGTGCTTTAGACGCACGGATATGGGCCAGGATGCGTTTGTCATCCAGCATGCGCTCGACCAGCACTTCAATCTTGCCACCGCTCGCTTTACGGCCAAAAAGGCGCGCTGGGATTACACGGGTATTGTTAAAGACCAGCAGATCTCCGGGGTTGAGCTTATCGAGCAAATCGGTGAAAGTGCCATGCGCAAGCTTGCCCGTCGGCCCATCGAGCGACAGCAAACGGCAGGAACTGCGGTTTGCCTGCGGATAGTGAGCAATCAGGGAGTCAGGTAATTCAAAGGAAAAATCGGCAACGCGCATGGTAACAACTCAAGACTTAAAAAGAGGCGCTATAGTCTAGTGCCAGGGGCCTTTCCCTGCAAGGAATAAGCCGCCGCAAAACCATTTACGGACAAAGTAACTATGAATTTTCTCGCCCATTTACATCTCGCCAGCCTTTCCGACAGCTCACTTCTGGGGAACTTGCTGGCGGATTTTGTCCGTGGCAACCCGGATGAAAGCTATTCTGGCGATGTGGTGGCGGGCATTCGCATGCACCGACGCGTGGATGTGCTGACAGATGGTTTGCCAGAAGTGGCGATTGCGCGCCAGTGGTTTCGCCCGGAGACGCGCCGCGTCGCGCCGATTGCGCTCGATGTCATGTGGGATCACTTCGTTTCACGCCATTGGCAAACTCTTAGCCCAAACATCGCACTCCCGGAATTTGTCGCCTATGCGCGTGCGAACATCGAACCGTTTATACCGGATACCCCGACACGCTTTATCAACCTTAATCAATACATGTGGGATGAACGCTGGCTGGAGAGATACAGCGACATGGCGTTTATTGCCAATGTTCTCAATGGCATGGCTAGCCGTAGACCAAAACTCGATGCTTTGCGAGCCTCATGGTTTGATCTTAATACGCATTATGACGCGCTTGAAGAGTTGTTCTGGCAGTTCTATCCACGCATGATGTCTTTGGCCGAACAAAAGAGTTTGTAGCCGATCTCAGGCTGACGATTAAATTCTTGCCCTTTTACAGAAAAGGGCTATTTTGGATCGCTGCCGTGTGAATATTCATTTTTTGATAGGTAAATCCTATCTGATTAATCGGCGCAGTATGCTTGAGTTAGAGGGATTGCCGCCCCTATACTCCCCCCGTTGCGTTAACACTCACTTTAACAAAATTAACAGGAGTACATATGGTCCTGGTTACTCGTCCAGCCCCTGACTTTACAGCTGCAGCCGTACTCGGCAGTGGCGAAATCGTTGAAAACTTCAATTTTAAAGAACACACCAATGGTAAAACCACCGTTGTGTTCTTCTGGCCGATGGACTTCACTTTCGTATGCCCATCTGAACTGATTGCGTTCGACAAGCGTTACGAAGAATTCCAGAAACGTGGCGTAGAAGTTGTCGGCGTATCTTTTGACTCCGAATTCGTTCACAACGCATGGCGTAAAACCCCTGTTGATAAAGGCGGCATCGGTGAAGTGAAATACGCGATGGTTGCTGACATTAAGCGTGAAATTCAGAAAGCTTATGGCATCGAACATCCAGACGCAGGTGTTGCTCTGCGCGGTTCTTTCCTGATCGACAAAGCCGGTATCGTGCGTCACCAGGTTGTTAACGACCTGCCGCTGGGCCGTAACGTTGATGAAATGCTGCGTATGGTTGATGCGCTGCAATTCCACGAAGAGCACGGCGAAGTGTGCCCGGCTCAGTGGGAAAAAGGTAAAGAAGGCATGAACGCGTCTCCAGACGGCGTTGCTAAATACCTGAGCGAAAACGTTTCTA
>DASXXQ010000234.1:0-5911 GCA_036502985.1 Buttiauxella sp. | reverse complement strand
ACCACACTCCGGCGGGGCGGTAATGCTGCCCCGTCTCCGCCGAACCCCTTTGGGTTTCGGGCCTCCCGGCTAGTGTCGGATGGCAACGGCCAGGTCAACCCCTGCTGCGGGCCTGTGGCCCACGCTTTCACCACGACGGTGAACCGTCGCTTTAAGGACGCCACGCCGTTCCGTCGTGTCGGGTGTGTTCATGCTGTTTGTGTATCCGGTGGGGTATCTCACGGTCGCGTCCTCACGCGGAGGGCTGTTCGTAGCACCGTCTCCGGCCAGAAAACAAGGGTATATAAACTCGCTGCGCTCGCCCTTGCTTTCCGTCCCGCGCCGTCGCTCCTTTGCCCTTCGCCGCGAGAGAACTCACTGAGAGATGACATAACCACCTGAGGGGTAAACCAGCATGAACACACACAACGTCAACACCGCCGCTCCTGAATCTTCCGGAAGATGTGACGCAGGACAACGGCTCACCATGCCCCAGCTAACCGACCTGTTTTTATACGTGATGGTCTACAGCGAGGGACAGAAACAACCCGGCTTTTTTGTGCCACAGGAAGGGGGCGAAATCCATGTAGCGACCTGCCAGGACAGCACCGAAAGTGGGGATCTGGCGGTTCTCACTGGCACACTGAAATAACCCATTCTGCATAAATTAAATAACACGAAAGGAGAGTATCATGACCACACTGGCCTCCCGTTTTGGCTCCGCCAATATTATCCGTCGTGACCGTGCATTAACCCATGATGAACTGGCGAAATATGTCCCGAGTGTTTTCAGCGAAGATAAACACACTTCCCGTTCAGACCGATATACGTATATCCCGACTATTACGTTGCTGAATAATTTACATGAAGAAGGGTTTGAGCCGTTTTTTGCCTGTCAGACCCGAGTGCGTAATCTGGATAAGAAAGAACACACGAAGCATATGTTACGCCTGCGTCGTCGTGGCACTATTACAGGCACCGAAGTGCCGGAAATTATTTTGCTTAATTCACACGATGGCTCCTCCAGTTATCAGATGATACCAGGGGTATTCAGATTTATTTGCTTAAATGGCATGGTCTGCGGTGATACGTTTGGTGAAATTAAAGTTCCGCACAAAGGCGATATAGCCAGTCAGGTCATTGAGGGGGCTTATGAAGTGCTGAAAACCTTTGACGATATTGGCGAAAATATGGGAGCCATGAAAACCATTAATCTGACGCCAGTGGAGCAACGGGTATTTGCCAGTGCCGCACTGGAATATAAATACGGGGAAGAGCGTCAGCCTGTCAGCGCCAGTCAGGTACTTGAACCCCGGCGATATGAAGATCGCAAAACCGATATCTGGACAACACTGAACCGGGTGCAGGAAAATTTAATTAAGGGCCATCTTCCCGGAATAACCGCCCAGGGAAAAAGGACGCGCACCCGACCGGTAACCGGAATTGATGGTGATGTGAAATTAAACCGTGCACTCTGGAAACTGGCCGATGAAATGGCAAAAATCAAAGGCTGATAAATAACACCCCGGTCTGGCCGGGGTTTTTTAATGCCATTATTTTATGGTCAGCGAGAGAAAAGATTTATCCGCCGCGCGGAGTTATTTCTGATCGGCGAGTTGTGGGTTCGCCAGTGATTTTCTTGCCAGCAGGATACGGTAAATACTCTTTATTGCTGCGGCGTATTGTCTGCGCTGCACGATCAGCTTTTCCGATGGCCCGGTATTATACATCCCGACACTGTCCCAGTTTTTTCCGTATGACCTGAAGTTGTGCGCCAGCACCCAGCCGCCGCTGTAAACACAAATACACGGATCATTCAGCAACCTTTCCCGACTAATATTAAATGCTTTCAGTTCACCATAATGTGAGCTGTTCACCTGCATTCCGCAAACATCTTCTGTTTTATTCCGGTTGGCTTTATTCACTGCCGCAGGCTGAAGGTGACTCTCTTTAATGGAGATCGCCATTAACAGCAGTGGGTCAATGTTGTAATCGTGTCCGGCCTGGTTAAAACACATCTGTGGGGCAGCACTGCACGATAATGCAACGGGTAACAGAAACAACGGCAATATCTTCATTATCAACATATCCACACAGGCGAGATAAAAAGAGCGACAGGAGAGGCGGATAAAAAATACCCCTGCCGGATACCTTTATCAAGATAATTCCTTACAGACGCGCAGGAACGCTGTGTATCTCCACTGAATCCCCGGCGGGAAATACAGGGTATGAGGAAGGTGAACTTATTTATTGCCGCTTTTTACCTGAGCTTTAAATACACACACCCCACGCAAGATTTCATCTTGCAGTTTTTATCTTTTAAATTATGTAGTTACGATTAAACGATTATGTTGAATATCTGCCTTAACGAAAAAGGTGTGTGGATTACCACACATTACAGTGCCTTCACCCCACACATTGCAGTGCCTGAATGCCACACCTGTTGGTGCCGTACCCGGCACTATCAGGTGTGGCATTTGTGTGTATTACATTTATTCAGTCAGTTAAAAGTGGATGGTGCCGGATCGACACACCTCATAGTGCCGCATCAGCACACCTGTATGAACTTGACAGGTGCCGGATCAACACACATAGTAGTGCCTGATTAACACACCCTGCGGTGCCTAATCAACACACACGACAGTGCTGCATTGACACACCTTGCAGTGCCTGACTAACACACACGACAGTGCCGGATGCAGCACTGCCTGACTTTTCCGGGAAATACCATGCCGCGCAAGAATATCTACTTCAAAGATAAAATAAATCGCGAGATTGAAGATATATTAGATATAGAGATACAGAAAGGGGCTAACAGTGCGGAGGCCAACTATTCCTCGATGGTGAATGAACTCGTCCGCCTCGGACTGATGGTCTATAAATCAAAAGAGGACGGCCCGACCTTTGACCTGGAGGGTTATCGCCGTGATCTGATTAAAAAAGTCAGTGGTTCACGCGAGGGGATGATGATACTTACCGCGCTGGTCTCTGAAATGTATATCACGATGAAAGGGCCTGATTATCAGGGGTCACTGGATGACCTGATTAACAGCAATATCACGTCGATTAATGATGCAGAAAGTGAAGCCGAAGCGCAGCACTTTGTGATGGACGATAAATAAAGAACAGGCCAGCAGGGTGCTGGCCTTTTTTCTTACTTCACTCTTCCCTATCCCACGGTAACGGCGCTTTTTCTGTCTCCACTAATTTCTCTTTAATAAACTCATCAAAAAGTACACACAGCGCTTTCAGTGCCTGTGTATCTTCATTCTGCTCAAGAAAACGTTCGGAAAAATAATCCAGAGAGGCCATCAGTCGGGTGAGCAATTCTTCATTGACACTGCGTTTGTGGAGGCGGGAAACAATGCGGATTTCATCGGCAAGGTTTTCCGGAATACGCATAGTATACGCCAGTATCTTTCCTTTTAACGCTATTCTTTTTCCCTGTCGCCAGACCCAGACCACATCATTAATAGTGTTCTCTTTATAGTCATCGCTGTCATCTTCGGGCAGGCCGGTTAAATGGGTTAACCATTCTTCAAAACGGGAAACCAGTGAAATAATACGTTGCCCGTCCCGGGTGTGAATAATGGGTTTGTCGGTCTGATAATGAAATGACGCCATCAGACGCGCGGTGACTTCGTCATTTAAACTTCGCTGTGCGACCCGTGCACACATTCTTAATTCCGTTAACAGTACATCCGGCGCCCGGAGTCGTAACACAACGGCTTCACCCGGCCGGAACTTTCGCGGACGCCCCCGTGTTTCCCACATTTTCTCTTTTACTTTCATCTTATTAATCCCAACCCGTACAGACAGTTACCTGCAAGTGTAAAGGGGCGGAACGGAGGGGGCTGGAATTAATTTAGCTTAAAGCTGAAAAGGTTGATCTGCATCATGGTTTTTTTTTTTTGACTTAATGGGATTATAACGCTTGCGTTTACAGATACTTACGCAAACTGACCTTGTTTACTTTTGGAGGAAACAGCATGACCAGGACAGGTAATTCCCTAAATATCACAAAGGGCCGGGCGGTAGCGTCTTTTTTTAACCGACTGTCCATTAGTGTTTATAAAAACCCGGCATGTCAGATACTGGGCGCCTTTATTTTGTTAATACTGACCACACAACTGGCCCGGGCAACGGGGACTGATTTACTGGCCTCGCAGCAAACCACGGTAAGTTCCACCTTCGGCTCCGGCTCTTCTATTGTGAAATGGTTTTATATTGCCGAAATTATTATTGCTTTATTCACCTATATTAAAGTTCGCTCCCCGTTGGTCTTTCTGGGGCTGGTTATTTGTATTATCTTCACCCGCATCGCCTTCGCTATTGCTGCCTGATGATGGACAGGGAAGACGATAAATATACTTTCCCGGAAACACTGAATCAGCAGGAGCGTTTTTTCGGCCTCCCTCTCGATGAACTTATTGTGGTTGCCCCTCTCGTCCTTATTGGCGTGTTATGCAATATGGCCACAATATTGTCTGTCGTTGCGGGGGTATTATGGTGGCTGGTCCGTTATCTGAAAAAAGGGCAGGGCTCCTACTGGATGCTCAATCTGTGTTACTGGTATCTCCCTTCCTTTATTTTCAAAGTCACCTTCCGTCAAATACCTGATTCCAGTTTCCGGCACTGGAGAGCGTAATTAAAAATGAAACTCCGAATAAAAGGAGAGCGTGATAAACAACTCAGCTATGCGTTTATGGGTCTGGCCTCGTTGCTTGCGATGAGTGGCGTGGGAAATGTGCTGACGGGTTCACTGGCGTGGTATTTCGCCACCACCCAGAAAACCCTCACCACCCCCATGACCTACAACCATGCATTCTCCTCAGACAGCACCTCCGCCGACCCGACCGGTATGACCATGTTTGCCACCTCTTTCCTCTACTGGCGTCTGAATGTGAGTCCCGAAAATATCGACAGCTCACAGAAGATGATCCTCAGTTTCGTGCCCGCTGAAAACCGCGATGCACTGAAGAAAGCGATGGATGTGGAAGCCGAGCGCATCAAGCAGGGAGGCATTACCAACCGGTTTGAAACCCGGGATATTCGCATCGTTGACCCGGGCGTGGTGAACATCAGTGTCACGATTTACCCGTCCACCACCAACGGCACCATCACCACCCCCCTGAAAGTTCAGGATAAGACCTACCAGCTCAGAATGCGCTACACGAACGGCACCATCAGTCTGCTGGATTTTACTGAGATAGTGCCACCTGCCACTCCCCGTTAATCAGGACTGCCCATGAACACTCACGTTTCACCGGCAGCTGCTGCTGTGTTTCTGGCGACAGGGTTATTTACCGGCGGCCTTCGGGCCGCCACCGCACCCGCCGTCATTCCGTTTGAGAACGACGCGTCGTTCACGACCGTTCTCAGCAATACCAACCCCAACAAGCTCATTATTGAAGGGGAACTGGTGACCAGCATCAGCGGACCTACCGGCGCCTACGACCAGAGCACCACCCCGGACGGCGCATTAATCCTCTCCCCCCTGGCCGGACAAAATTTCACGGTCTTCCTGCACACCGCAGGCGGGGCATCTGTCAGCCTCAATGTGGAACCCAAACCTGGCGCGGGTCGCACCCTGCGCCTCATGCCGCTTTCGCTCCCGGCCCGTAAGAATGACGAAGCGAAAGCCTGGGAAGAAGGGCAAAACTATGAAAAAACGCTCGTCACCCTGTCGCGCCGTGTTATGCGCGGCGAGGCGCCTGATGACTATCAGGCGCTACCTGTCAGCAGGATGCCTGCTTACACCCCGGGTGTGGTGGTCAGACTCACGGCCGAGCGTCAGTTTGTCGGCGCCCACCTGCGGGTGGTGCGTTTCCACATGCAAAACCCCGGTTATGTGACGGTGGCCCTGCGTGAGCGGGACTTCTGGCGCAAGGGCGTGCGTGCTGTGATGCTCTCGCAAAACCAGCTGTACGCA
>DASXXQ010000233.1:0-2774 GCA_036502985.1 Buttiauxella sp. | reverse complement strand
TTTCTGCCGTGTGACTCGGCTCTCCTATGGATTATTAATTTCCCGCTACAACTATCTCCAGCCCAGAAAGCAAAAGCCAATACAACTAATGGCTTGTTTTAACTAAACCTTATCCTACACAAAATAAAATCGAGCTGGAGTGTACCATGCACAAATTTACTAAAGCGCTGGCGGCCATCGGCATTGCCGCGGTTATGTCACAATCCGCTATTGCAGAAACCATGAAGCTAGGTTTTTTGGTCAAGCAACCAGAAGAACCCTGGTTCCAGACAGAATGGAAATTCGCGGATAAAGCCGGGAAAGATCTTGGCTTTGAAGTGATTAAAATCGCGGTTCCGGATGGCGAAAAAACGCTTAATGCCATCGACAGCCTGGCGGCGAGTGGCGCAAAAGGTTTTGTCATTTGTACCCCAGATCCAAAACTCGGCTCCGCCATTGTCGCCAAAGCGAAAAGCTACGATATGAAAGTGATTGCCGTCGATGACCAGTTTGTCACCGCGAAAGGCAAGCCGATGGACACCGTTCCGTTGGTCATGATGGCTGCGACCAAAATTGGTGAGCGTCAGGGGCAAGAGCTGTACAAAGAGATGCAAAAACGCGGCTGGGATGTGAAAGAGTCCGCTGTGATGGCGATTACCGCTGATGAACTCGATACCGCACGCCGCCGTACTTCCGGCTCAATGGATGCCCTGAAAGCCGCTGGTTTCCCGGAAAAACAAATCTACAAAGTCCCCACCAAATCTAACGATATTCCAGGCGCATTCGATGCCGCTAACTCCATGTTGGTTCAGCATCCTGAAGTCAAACACTGGCTGATTGTCGGCATGAATGACAACACCGTGCTGGGTGGTGTTCGCGCAACAGAAGGCCAGGGCTTTAAAGCACCGGATGTGATTGGTGTGGGTATCAACGGCGTGGATGCGATAAGTGAATTGTCGAAAGCGCAGGCCACTGGTTTCTACGGTTCTCTGCTGCCAAGCCCAGACGTACACGGTTATAAGAGTAGTGAAATGCTCTACAACTGGGTCACCAAAGGGGCTGAGCCACCAAAATTCACCGAAGTTACCGATGTGGTTCTGATCACTCGCGACAACTTTAAAGAAGAACTGGCTAAAAAAGGCCTCGGCGGTAAGTAATCCTGGATAACCTGGTGGCGAGTATTTAATTGATGTTCGCCGCCAGATTTCAGCGTTTCAACCCTGGGTAAAACAAAGGGTAAATCATGCAACAGAACACACCGTATCTCTCTTTTCGTGGTATAGGCAAAACTTTCCCCGGGGTGAAAGCCTTACAGGACATCAGCTTCGACTGCTATGCCGGGCAAGTTCACGCACTAATGGGGGAGAATGGCG
This sequence comes from Buttiauxella sp., assembly GCA_036502985.1. Taxonomy (GTDB): domain Bacteria; phylum Pseudomonadota; class Gammaproteobacteria; order Enterobacterales; family Enterobacteriaceae; genus Buttiauxella. Next base: position 1,422 of record DASXXQ010000233.1, on the reverse strand, counting down.
CAGGGAAATCGACACTGCTGAAAATCCTGAGCGGAAATTACTCGCCGACCCAGGGCAGCATTCTACTTCGCGGCGAAGAGGTCACTTTCGCTGACACCCCTGCGGCTCTTAATGCCGGGGTGGCAATTATTTATCAGGAACTCCATCTGGTACCGGAAATGTCGGTGGCGGAGAATATCTATCTGGGGCAGCTTCCTCATAAAGCAGGGTTTGTTAACCGTTCTTTATTAAATTACGAAGCGAAATTACAGCTTGAACACCTTGGGCTGGATATCGACCCGAGCACGCCACTTAAATACTTATCCATCGGCCAATGGCAGATGGTCGAAATTGCCAAAGCGCTGGCGCGTAACGCAAAAGTCATCGCCTTTGATGAACCAACCAGTTCTTTGTCACGCCGTGAAATCGACAACCTGTTTCGGGTCATTCGCGAACTACGCGCCGAAGGCCGCGTCATCCTCTACGTTTCTCACCGCATGGAAGAAATTTTTGCCCTCAGCGATGCGATTACCGTGTTTAAAGATGGGCGCTATGTGCGCACGTTTGACGACATGGCGCAGGTTAATCATGACTCGCTTGTGCAGGCCATGGTCGGGCGAGATTTAGGGGATATTTACGGCTGGAAACCGCGTGACCACGGTCCAGAACGTTTACGTCTTGATGACGTGAAAGCGCCAGGGGTACGCACTCCGATTTCACTTTCGGTACGCGGTGGCGAAATCGTCGGGCTGTTTGGCCTGGTCGGCGCCGGTCGCAGCGAACTCATGAAAGGCATGTTCGGTGGCACGCGTATTACCGATGGCAAAGTGTCTATTGATGGCAAGGGTATCAGCATCAACAAGCCCTCAGATGCGATTCGGGCCGGCATGATGCTATGCCCTGAAGACCGAAAAGCTGACGGGATTATTCCTGTGCATTCAGTGCGCGACAATATCAACATTAGTGCGCGGCGCAAGCACATTAGCGCGGGTTGCCTCATCAATAACCGCTGGGAATCCGATAACGCGGCTTCACATATTCGCTCCCTGAATATCAAAACCCCTTCCGCCGATCAATTGATCATGAATCTTTCTGGTGGTAACCAGCAAAAAGCAATTTTAGGACGCTGGTTATCAGAAGATATGAAAGTGATTTTGCTCGATGAGCCGACGCGCGGCATAGATGTTGGGGCAAAACACGAAATTTATAACGTGATTTATGCTCTTGCAGCACAGGGAGTGGCGGTGCTGTTTGCATCAAGCGATTTGCCTGAAGTGCTAGGCCTTGCCGACCGCATTATCGTTATGCGCGAAGGGGAAATAGCCGGTGAATTGCTGCATGGCGAAGCCTGTGAACAACAAGCATTAAGTTTGGCGATGCCGAAAACCAGCGCCGCTGTCGCATGAATAAGGAGAACAAAATGTCTGCATTAACTACATCATC
>DASXXQ010000232.1:0-5184 GCA_036502985.1 Buttiauxella sp. | reverse complement strand
CCCATATGAATCTCAGATGCTCTTTTACAATATCACTTATTTTTGGGTGAGAGAGCAGGTTTTCACGCTGGAAATACATTTGTAAGTGCCAGGTCAGAATATCAAAAGCATGCATCCACAGATTTTCAGCATTAAAAATATTAATTGCATCCGGTACACTAATGGTCCATAAATCACAATCTGTATTACACCGTAAGTAATGAGATTTAAATTCATTCCTCATTTGCGCCAGACCCAATATTGCCGGGGCGTCGAGAGAAACCGTGAGTAAATTATTCTCCAGCCGATAAATTGACACGGACCCTGTTTTAAGAAAACAAATACTGTTATACGTTTTAAGCTCGATACGTTGATTTTTTTTCCTTTTCGAAAAATACGCATTTTTTGCAGCCTCGATTGCATTACCCATCACACATACGGATTCCGCCACATTTATTACGGTCATAAACACTCCTTATAAAACTGACTATCTTGCGGTACAAATTCATTCTTCAGGGGGGATGGGAGTTGATTGTATACATATAGTTAATTTATTGTAAGCAATTATAGCCTGCGATGCTGCCCGTGGGGGAAAACGAGGATGCTCTGGATACATGGGAAGATAACTGTTTTTAAGGGAGTTAACGCTGAATTTCTGCCTCACCTGGACGTAGAGGTTATTCTGTCCACCGCCCACAAAAAAGCCGCCCCGAAGGACGGCTATAAACTTACGGTTTTACTGGTTTCCCAGCTCTGGAATCCTTAAAGGAACCAGTTGATAAGTTGCATTACTGCCGCAACCAGACTGATGATGATTGTAATTAACTCAAACATAGTCCCGCACCTCCATCTCTGTGGTGCGTGGGTTACTGAAGCAGTCCCCGTCCCTATGTTACGCCCATCAGGTTATGCTCTTCGTCGCTAAGAGGAAGTTCACCACGCCACCGCCGAGGCTGTCCGGCACCACCCGCTGACAGAGGGCTTGCATCCCGACTACCTACTTGTCGGTAGTAGAACACTAGTTGGTACTACAAATTCATTAAATTAATAGGAGAATTAAATGAATAGATCTAACTTAAAAATGCATCTGGCAGCATTAACGCGCAGCCACTTTCATCTCAGCGATGGAATTATAAGGAGAAATCCTAAACCTGCCAATATGTTTGATCGGATAATAGCATTGTATTATAGTGAACTTGCTAAGAGGAAGTTCACCACCCTGCCGAAGCTGACTACCAAACAGTATCGACAGAGCACAAAACCCCGGCCTACCAACCGGGGTTTTGTGCTTTCTGGCATCCGGTAAAACCAGATTGGACATACAGGTGTTTCTATTCAGTTATACCGTCCATGGTTAGGAATCTCAATCGCTTCTTTTAAGGGGGGCCGACCATGAACGGGAGCAATCAGACTCCCCGCATGACGAGGGGGGCGCTGTTTTGTTTGTCAAAATGCCACTTTCGGATGGTTTTTAATCTAAAACCCGGATTTCAGGCACACTGATCCACAGCCCCGGTTTGCAGCCATCGTTTTCTCGCCATCCGGTGAAACCTTTCTGACAGTAATTCTGTGGCGTGAAACCCTGCCTGAGCCCCGGCAAAACGCAGTCTGTCGCCGCAGAGAATACACTTGTAGGGGTCGGTACCCAGGAAGCCTTTCATCAGTGCAGCGAAGCCCGGTTGCTCCGGTTTTTTACGCGCTTCCATCTCCAGTGCCTCATACACTTTTGGCAGTTGCGTGCCCCGATTGCGGTTCGACAAAAAGCCGTAGTAACGCACCATTTTGAAGTGACGTGCCGGGATGTGGCTGATATAGCGCCCGATCATCTCTTCCTGGGTTAACGTATGCCGTGTGTGTTGCTGCGTATTGTGGTCATAGTACTGATGGACCACCGCGCCACCGGCGGACGTTTCAGGTAGCGCCGCCACTGTCGCTCATCGCGAATGTACCCCAGTCCTGGCAGGCTGCCGGGGTTGATTCGGTCATAGCTGTCGCGCAACAGGTGAATAACCGCCCTGCGCCATATTTCGTCTACCTTTTTCTTCTTAAAGAAGATGTCACGCCAGGTGCCATGCTGAATATCGAGTCCACCCCGGGTGACGGAGACGTGGATATGCGGGTGCTGATTGAGCTGGCGGCCATAAGTGTGCAGGGCGCAGAAGATACCGACCTCAATACCTTGTTTGCGTGCCCAGCGGAGCATGGCGCGGGTGGCGCAGCGGAACAGATCGTTGAGCAGGGGCCAGTTGTTGTTGAAAAATGGCCAGAGCAAGTGGGGCATGGTGAAAGTGATATGTTGCCAGTCACAGTCGAGGAGGATGTGCTGTTGCTCAGCAATCCACTGTTCGGTGGCTCTGCAAGAAACGCAAACAACGAAGCAAAGGGTTAAAGCGATACCCCGAAGAGTACTTCTACACAATCAGTTAGGACTCATCCAGTTGCCGAAACTCCCGCAGAGGCTTCCGTGGGCGAAGGCATGATTCTGTCCGAGAGCCGGATGCGTTAGAAGCGCACGTCCGGTTCGATGAGCGGGGTGTGGAAATGGGATTTATGGTCATCAATCGAAAGAGGCGGCAACAGATATGCCTGACCTACAAAATTACCGCGCCACATCTCGACTCTACCCGTTTTCCAAGCGGCCTCTAAGTTATTATCAACAATAAATAAACAATATTCCTCATAAAAATCAATATCACCAATTTTATATATTAAAACCACATTGGCGATGGAGCTCTTTTTTGGGTTACTGATGAATGCAGTATATTTTAAATATGTATATTTTTGGCTATTTCTTAATGACTGAGCTGCCCGTAACACTTTGTATAAATTGAAAACATATCAGTGTTCACTCATCTTTTAATCGCCCGTTAAATAATTTTAACTTTGAACTATGGGGTTTAGGTGGCAATCTATATTCAGATAAAATCATTATAAAGATGATGATTGCTAATTGAAGCCGCGTTGTTTTGCGGGTGTTAAAAACTATTTACTTCGTTAAGTGTCATTATTAACTTTACGATGTCCATGACAGGCTTATCTAAGACTATAACATGAAGATCTACAAAGTGTTTTTCATCCCTGCATTGTTGTTAAATGGCATATTCAACACCTACGCAGGCGATATAGAAAATAATATGACTGATGATTATGTTTCAACCTGGAATGAAGCAATGAATGGGTCGGTTTCACCCATTTTGCAGGCAGTCGTCCTCGGTTCTGACATAGTGAAGAGTTGCAAAACTGTTGCGCCAAAACAGTTTCGCAGCAAGATAATTCAGCAATGGGGACTACAAACGGGAATGAAAATAACCCAGACTGCTTTCTTGTCTGAAAATTTACAGCTTTTTGATCGATTGGCAGAAATTTCCTGCCTCGAAGGAGCTGGTTATGAATATAAAGGAAATGGCGACCAGTTAATTAAAGAGCTAAATGCATTGCTTGTGGATATGGATGTAAAGGATGGCCATGACGCTTACGCGCAGATAAAAACAATGGAATTTCAAACAGGCATTATGACCACCAGATATGGCATCCGCATGGTGAAAGACGGTCTACATAGAGCTAATTAATCCTTTACCACTGCATTCAATGTTTACGGCTCTGTCGCATTAAGGCTCCCATCAGATAACATACTGTTTTTTTTATGATGTTGCCTGACCATGTCTCTAATCCGAAACGCCTTCAAACGACTCCATTACCCCATCGATATTATCGCTCAGTGCGTGCGCTGGTATCTGGCTTATGCCCTCAGTCTGCGAAACCTCGAAGAGATGATGGCTTAACGCAGCAGCATTGTTGACCATTCTACCGTGTATCGTTGGGTTAGCCGACTAACCCCCTTGCTGGATAAGATCTTTTGACGGCATAAACAATCCGTGGGCCGACGCTGGCGAATGGATGAAACTTACATCAAAATAAAAGACCAGTGGAAATATCTGTACCGATATGCCGCTGCGTGCGGTATTGAAAGTCCGTCGATTCAACTTTAATTATTTTAAGCACCGGCTGGTTCGCCAGCCGTTCCCCATAGGCTTTCGCAGAATCAAATCCGCAACACTTACATACAGCGTAACGTTACAATGGATGAATAAAACGACTCCGTTCCACCGACTGCCTGCTCAGGGTACTGGGCGCAGAATTCCCCTGTAAACGACGAATCGGAGTATTGAGAGTCACGTTACTGAGCGTCAGATCAGCTTTTTCAGCACTGTTCCGGCAACAGTTCCAGCACTGAATATCCCTGCTCACCCGGTCGGTGTTCTGCCATCAGATTGCACTGAGATAGCAGGGAAGGGATGCCACTGATATCGCCGGTGAATCTCAGAGAGAGCGGACGAACAAGCGCACCTTCATGTGTAAAAGACACCGACAGTTCCTCTTTCGGGGTATAGATAGCGGAAACACTGTTTGCCACTTTCCAGCCATCATGCCAGTCTTTTTCCGACAAAAGATAATCCTGCCATCCCATCGTGCGAAGGGTATCAATCATATACGTGAAGCGAAATAACGCGCTTTGCTCCGCCAGTTCTCCTGAACTGGCCAGCCAGATGTATTCCACTTTGCTGTAGAGTCTTGCGGCTGTGCCATACCGTTTCCCCTGTTCCTGCAACCAGATAATGTCCTGTGCCAGGTCTCGCGAAAACAGCTTCCGTTTCTGGGCTGTGGCAAGCCACTGCATTATGAACAAATGTACCTGCAATTTATTTTGTTGCCGGGTAAGTTTGACTGCAACAAGCAGGCACCAGGCCAGATGAGCAAGTTTATATGTAGGTCGCTGGAGCGGGGAATCACTCAAAAAAATCTCCGGAAATGTCTTTATAAGACCCAGTGATTGGGTCGTCGCGATGATTTCTGCTTTGTTATACCTGAATGTTATCTTGCAGTCTCATCAATATTATTCAAATGATCTGGCGTAAGGTCAACAGTACGCCTTATGCATCCGGACTGAATGAAAAAACTGGAAACATACTGGCTGACAAATATTTCACCCGTGCGGCATAAGGGGCGTCACAACCTGACCCGCAAGGGTAATGCAGGCGCTTAAACGCTTTCCGGACCAGAGGCATCTTCAGGTAACACTTTTAAAAACAGCATATTACCCGATACGGCGGCCTTTGTGCGACACACACACCTCATCACCGTGCTGAATACACATCCCAACCTTCTTCCTCCCTCATTTCCGTGAGGCCAGGTTCTTTTCATTTA
>DASXXQ010000231.1:0-21442 GCA_036502985.1 Buttiauxella sp. | reverse complement strand
TTCCAGTCGAGTAGATTCTGTAACGCTCTTGTGACATCGATGTTTTTCAGCGCGCGCAACGAGTGTACACCATGCAGTTCAGGTAATAACCAACGGTCTAAATTGCGTAGCAGGGAATCATCCGAAACATCCGGCCATTTCACTTCCGGTAGCCATTTTGCCGCACAAGCCAGTCGCAGACGGAATTGCAGCGCTTGTGGCGACCAGTTCAACACCGCCAGACCTTTATCGCGAATACCATTGAGCATCGCCTGATGCAGCTCATCTTCGGAGGGCTTTGCTAACGGCTGGATTTTCAACACCAATTTGCCAATCTGCGTGCGACGGAATGCCTTGAGTGTGCCTTGCATTTCATCCCATTCCACGGAATCGCTTTGCGTCAGCAATGCCGGGCATTGAGCCGCCAGCACATCAATCTCCACAGGAATGGCCTGCAATATTCGCGCATCCGGCGTATTGCTGCCCTGCAATAAGAGTGGCGCTAATAGCCATTCGTAACGCGTTAACGGGTCGTCCTGATTAAGCATCGCGCCCATGCCATTGGCTAGTTGATATCGCCCATCTAGCCCTCGACGCCTGGCGATTCGATCGGGAAAAGCCTGCGCTAATAACGGAGCAACAAGCGAAACATCGGCTTCGCCACCGCGACTGTTTAGCCGCTTAAGTAACTGAGAGCCGCGCTGTTGCCAGTTATTCTGACGTCGGCTAAATGCGTTGCGTAAATCACCATCCTGATCGCGCGGCGGCTCTTCAAGAATCGCCACAAGGCGTGCTGCTGTAGCCTGTTCATCCGCGTTTTTTGCCGCAACCAGCATGGCAGCAAAGCGAGGATCGTTACCCAGGTTGGCCATTTTCTGGCCGACAGGCGTAAGACGGTTTTGCTCATCAAGCGCATTGAGTTGGTTTAACAGGTTGCGTGCTGCCGCAAGATTGACGGCTGAAGGCATATCAAGCCAGGTTAGCTCGGCTGGGTCGTTGCAGCCCCATTGCAGTAAATCGAGTAGCAAGCCGGACAAATCACTTTGCAGAATCTCCGGTTCGCTTTGCATCGCCGCGCGTTCTGCCTGTTCTGCGCTGGTTAGATGTAAACAAATCCCCGGTTCCAGACGCCCTGCTCGCCCTGCACGCTGAATCATCGATGCCTGACTAATGCGTTGAGTGATAAGTCGCGTCAAACCCGTGCGGGCATCAAAGCGAGCAACTCGCTCTTGTGCGGTATCCACCACCAGACGAATTCCTTCGATGGTGAGGCTGGTTTCGGCAATGTTTGTCGCCAGCACCACTTTGCGCATACCACTTGCCGCTGGCAGAATCGCTTTACGCTGTTCACTTAAAGGCAATGCGCCATACAGTGGGCATAGCTGAACATCGCTTGCCACGCGCTCCTGTAGATGCTGCTGAACGCGCTGGATTTCCCCGACTCCGGGTAAAAATAGCAGCAGCGATCCCGATTCCTCACGCAGCAGGTTTGCCACCGCAATCGCCACCGCTTCATCAAAGCGTTGGTGAGTCGAAAGTGGGCTATAGCGGCGATCCACGGCGAATGCTCGCCCTTCGGAACTGATAACAGGGGCATCGGGTAAACACTGCTGAAGACGCGAATTATCAAGCGTTGCCGACATTATCAGCAATTTGAGATCGTCACGCAGCCCTTGCTGCACATCGAGTAGTAATGCTAATGCCAAATCGGCTTGCAGACTGCGTTCGTGGAATTCATCGAGGATCACCAACGCCACACCGTCGAGTTCCGGATCGTGCTGGATCATGCGCGTCAGTATCCCTTCGGTCACCACTTCGAGTTGCGTATTTGGCCCGATACAGGTTTCAGCGCGCATCCGATAACCGACCGTTTCCCCCGGCTTTTCACCCAATAATTCGGCAAGCCGTTGTGCCACATTGCGCGCAGCAAGGCGACGCGGCTCCAGAAGCAGAATGCGGCCGCCTAAGTTCGCCTGCTGTAAAATCTGCAACGGCAGCCAGGTCGATTTACCCGCACCAGTCGGCGCGCTCAGTAAAACCTGCGGTGCATTTTGCAAGGCGTTAAGAATATCGGGTAGCACTGCGGCGACCGGTAATGACGGCACGAACGGCTCCAAAAAGGTATTATCAAAAGTTCGCTAGTGTAGCATCACGTCAAACCATACATAACCGAGAGACCCAACAATGGCTGAGACTCGCCGTCTGTTTTTTGCCCTCGAATTACCCGAAGAAACGCAAAAGCAGATTATCCAGTGGCGCGCCACGCAATTTCCGGAAGATGCCGGACGCCCGGTTGCCGCAGCAAACTTACACCTGACACTCGCTTTTTTAGGTGATATCAGCGCTGAAAAGCAAAAAGCGCTCAGCCAGCTTGCCGGGCGGATTCGCCAAAGCGGTTTTACTCTGACGCTGGATGACGCGGGGCAATGGTTGCGCTCAAACGTGGTATGGATGGGCCCGCGCCATGCGCCTCTGGGTCTGATACAACTTGCGAATATGTTACGTGCTCAGGCCGCCCGCAGCGGTTGTTATCAAAGCCCGCAGCCGTTTCATCCGCACATTACGCTGTATCGCAACACCCCGCGCGCAGTTTCGATCCCGCAGCCAAATTTTCGCTGGCAGTTCAAAGTTGATGAGTTCGTGTTGTATGAATCTATTTTCAGACAAGGGCGAACGCGCTACCAGGCACTACAACGTTGGTCATTAAGTAATAAGGAAGAGTGAATGGAATTTACCCCGCCGTTGCAGCAAGCAACGCTAATCAAACGCTATAAACGCTTTCTGGCTGATGTCGTGACGCCTTCAGGCGAAGAATTGACGCTGCATTGCCCAAACACCGGAGCAATGACCGGTTGTGCAACACCTGGCGACACCGTTTGGTATTCCACCTCAGATAATCCTACCCGTAAATATCCCCACACCTGGGAAATAACGCAGACGCAAAATGACGAATTTATCTGCGTAAATACGCTGCGCGCGAATGCAGTAGTTAAGGAAGCATTAAGTGCCGAAAGCATTGCAGAATTAATTGGTTACACAACAATAAAAAGTGAAGTGAAATACGGCGCAGAACGCAGCCGGATTGATTTTATGTTACAGGCAGATTGCAAGGTTAACTGCTATATTGAAGTGAAATCAGTCACGCTATCACAACAAGGATGTGGGTATTTCCCGGATGCCGTCAGCCTGCGAGGGCAGAAGCATTTGAGAGAATTGATGAACGTGGTTATGCAGGGCGAACGCGCGGTGCTGCTGTTTGCAGTATTGCATTCCGCTATCACCCAGGTATCCCCGGCGCGCCACATCGACGCAAAATATGCGCAATTATTAAGTGAGGCGCAACAGTGTGGAGTAGAGATAATTGCTTACAAGGCAGAACTTTCTGCACAAGGGCTTACTCTAATTTCGCCGTTGCCAGTCTGTTTATAATTTTTTAATAAAGAGCTGTTAACGTCTGTCTGTTTTGTGTGCTGGTGGTTCGCGTAAATACGCTTTTCTTCACAGGCTTGTCAAGAGAGGAATTTATATAATTGCCATCCTGAAAAGCATCTGCTATTTATAGCGGCCTGATTTTCCCCCTACCAGGGGACCGATAGTGCGTGTTAAGGAGAAACAACATGCAAGAAGGGCAAAAGCGTAAAACATCGTCCCTGAGTATCCTCGCCATCGCTGGGGTGGAGCCATATCAGGTGAAAGCGGGCGAAGAGTATATGAACGAAGCCCAGCTGTCGCACTTCAAGCTTATTCTTGAAGCCTGGCGTAGCCAACTTATGGATGAAGTTGATCGCACGGTAACGCATATGCAGGATGAAGCTGCTAACTTCCCGGATCCGGTAGACCGTGCAGCCCAGGAAGAAGAGTTCAGCCTCGAACTGCGTAACCGTGACAGGGAACGTAAACTGATCAAGAAAATCGAGAAAACACTCAAGAAAGTGGAAGACGAAGATTTCGGTTTCTGCGAATCCTGTGGTGTTGAAATCGGCATCCGCCGCCTCGAAGCTCGTCCGACAGCTGATTTGTGCATTGACTGCAAAACGTTGGCAGAAATTCGCGAAAAACAAATGGCCGGCTAACGGCTCGCAATTTCAGAATATTCATAATGGCGGGAGTCTCTCCCGCCTTATTCATTTCTGGCCTGCCGCAAAATTTATGATCACATCTCAATACATTGGGCGTTTTGCCCCCTCTCCTTCAGGTGAACTCCATTTTGGTTCGCTCATTGCCGCACTTGGCAGTTACCTACAAGCGCGTTCGCAACAAGGTAAATGGCTGGTTCGCATTGAAGATATCGATCCCCCGCGAGAAGTGCCTGGCGCTGCCACCACCATATTGCAGCAGTTAGAACATTACGGGCTGCACTGGGATGATGAAGTTTTATGGCAATCCCAACGACACGAAGCCTATCGCGAAGCGCTTTCCTTCCTGCAACAGCAAGGGTTGAGTTATTACTGCACATGTACCCGCAGCCGTATTCAGCAAATCGGTGGTTTCTATGATGGCCATTGTCGCGAGTTAAAGCATGGGCCAAATAATGCAGCCCTCCGTTTTGTGCAACACCATCCCGTATTAAGTTTTGAAGATAAGCTGCACGGCAAACTCATTGCCGATGAACAACTGGCACGTGAAGATTTTATCATTCATCGTCGGGATGGGTTATTTGCCTATAATCTTGCTGTAGTGGTGGACGATAATTTCCAGGGCGTGAGCGAAATTGTCCGCGGGGCGGATTTAATTGAGCCCACTGTTCGGCAAATTTCGCTGTATCAACAATTTGGCTGGACGGTGCCTGATTACGTTCATTTGCCGTTGGTGCTCAATGAAAAGGGTGCCAAGTTATCCAAACAGAATCACGCGCCAGCCCTACCACAAGGCGATCCGCGCCCGGTCATTCATGCTGCGCTGGTATTTTTGCATCAGCCTGAAATTGCCCACTGGCAAGATTTAACGCTAAGCGAGTTGCTCTCTCAGGCGGTGCAAAATTGGTCGTTGAATACCGTTGTGTCCAGCTCGTCGTGAATAGGTCGTTCTCAAATGCCGCACACTGAGCTATGATTAGCCGCTGTTTTTTTTGTCCATATGATTGACACTGCCGAGGTGTACTATTTTTACCCGAGTCGCTAATTTTTGCCGCAAGGTGCTTAACCGCGATGATGTCGTGGTCGAGGAGAATGAAGATCTCCCGCTAATCACGGTTATTCCGCGTGACCAGCACGCTCTGTCCCGCAAAGATATCAGTGAAAATGCCCTCAAGGTTCTCTATCGTCTGAACAAAGCAGGCTACGAGGCATACCTCGTGGGTGGCGGTGTCCGTGACCTGTTGCTCGGCAAACGTCCAAAAGACTTTGATGTCACCACCAGCGCCACGCCGGATCAGGTTCGTAAGCTGTTCCGCAACTGCCGCCTGGTTGGCCGTCGTTTCCGTCTGGCACATGTCATGTTTGGGCCGGAAATCATCGAAGTCGCGACTTTCCGTGGTCATCACGAAGAGCAAAAGTCGGATAAACAGACTTCGCAGACAGGCCAGAATGGCATGCTGCTTCGCGATAACATTTTTGGTTCTATCGAAGAAGATGCTCAGCGCCGCGATTTCACTATCAACAGCCTTTATTACAGCGTGGCTGATTTCTCCGTTCGCGATTATGTCGGTGGCCTGCGTGATTTACGCAACGGCGTTATCCGCTTAATTGGCGATCCTGAAACGCGCTACCGGGAAGATCCTGTGCGCATGCTGCGTGCCGTGCGCTTTGCCGCCAAGCTGAATATGACGATTAGCCCGGAAACAGGCGAACCCATTCCGCGTTTAGCGACCCTGATTAACGACGTGCCACCTGCCCGTTTGTTTGAAGAATCCTTGAAACTTCTACAAGCAGGCCACGGTTACCCGACGTACGAATTACTGCGCGAATATCAGCTGTTCCAGCCGTTATTCCCGACCATCACCCGCTACTTTACCGAGCAGGGTGACAGCCCAATGGAACGCATGATCGTTCAGGTGCTGAAGAATACCGATAACCGTATTCAAAACGATATGCGCGTTAATCCGGCCTTCTTGTTCTCTGCCATATTCTGGTATCCGCAACTGGAGATGGCTCAAAAGCTGACTCAGGAAAGCGGCCTTGCTTATATGGACGCCTTCGCTCTGGCGATGAACGAAGTGCTGGATGAAGCCTGCCGTGCGTTGGCTATTCCTAAACGTATTACCACGCTGGTTCGTGATATCTGGGGCTTACAGCTTCGCCTGTCACGCCGTCAGGGCAAACGCGCGTGGAAGCTGATGGAACATCCTAAATTCCGCGCAGCTTACGACCTGCTGGCACTGCGTGCCGAAGTGGAAAATAACCAGGAATTGCAGCGCCTGACGAAATGGTGGGGTGAATTCCAGGTTGCGGCTCCTCCAGCGCAAAAAGATATGCTCGATGTTTTAGGTGATGAGCCTACGGTACGCCGTCGTCATCGCCGTCCGCGTAAACGTGCACCGCGTAGCGGAGGAAGTGCATGACACTGGCGTATATCGCCCTTGGCAGCAACCAGGCGTCGCCGCTTGAGCAAGTGACTCATGCGTTAGACGCCATTGCAACCATTCCGCACAGCCGGGTGGTTGCAACCTCTTCGTTCTACCGCACCCCGCCGCTCGGCCCACAAGACCAACCTGATTATCTGAATGCCGCCGTGATTCTGGAAACGGAGCTGTCTCCCGAAGCTTTACTGGCCCATACTCAACGTATTGAGTTAGAACACGGCCGTGTGCGCAAAGCTGAACGTTGGGGGCCACGTACACTGGATCTCGATATGATGCTTTTCGGAAATCTGACCATTGCAACGCCAACGCTTACCGTGCCGCATTACGATATGAAAAACCGCGCGTTCATGCTGGTTCCACTGTTGGAAGTTGCGCCTGACTGCACATTCCCGGACGGGCAGCGGGTCGCTGAAGTTTTAGAGAATCTCTCCCAGGATGGGATTACGTTCTGGTAACACCAGACGTGTACTATTTGCTAAGGTAACTGTCGATTTCACTCCCCACCCTTTATTCTCAGGGATTGCCATGAAACCAATCACCATGTCTCAGTTGCGCCAATGGAAACAGGCTCAACGCAAATTCGCCACCATCACAGCCTATGATTTCAGCTTTGCAAAACTGTTTGCCGACGAAGGCATCGGTGTGATGCTGGTTGGCGATTCATTAGGGATGACCGTCCAGGGCCACGACTCCACATTGCCTGTCACCGTTGAAGATATTGCCTACCATACGCGTGCTGTTCGCCGCGGTGCACCAAATTGCTTGCTGCTGGCCGATTTACCTTTCATGGCGTATGCCACACCAGAACAGGCGTTTGCCAATGCAGCCGTCGTTATGCGCGCTGGGGCCAATATGATCAAAATTGAAGGCGGCAGTTGGTTGGTAGACACCGTCAAAATGCTGACCGAACGCGCCGTACCGGTATGTGGTCATTTGGGTCTGACGCCGCAATCCGTGAACATCTTTGGTGGGTATAAAATTCAGGGCCGCGATGAAGCCGCTGCACAAACACTGTTTGATGATGCCGTGGCGCTCGAAGCCGCAGGCGCACAGTTGTTGGTGCTGGAATGCGTGCCAGTTGCGTTGGCAAAACGCATTACTGATGCGTTAACCATTCCAGTTATCGGTATTGGTGCGGGCAATGTCACTGATGGCCAGATTCTGGTAATGCACGATGCATTTGGCATCACCGGCGGTCATATTCCAAAATTTGCGAAAAACTTCCTCGCCGGAAGTGGCGACATGCGTGCAGCAGTTCGCCAGTACGCAGCCGAAGTTGAATCCGGCACCTACCCGGGTGAAGAACACAGTTTCCACTGACAGGAGAAGGGTTGTGTTGATTATCGAAACGATACCGCTGTTACGTCAGCAAATCCGCCGTTGGCGCCAGGAAGGTAAACGCATTGCTTTGGTGCCGACGATGGGCAACTTACACGACGGGCACATGAAACTGGTCGATGATGCGAAAAGCCGCGCCGATATAGTGATAACCACTATTTTTGTGAATCCGATGCAGTTTGACCGCCCGGATGATCTAACCCGCTACCCGCGCACCTTGCAGGAAGATTGCGAAAAGCTAAACCGCCGCAAAGTAGATTTAGTCTTCGCACCAGCCCCGGCAGATATTTACCCGAAAGGCCTGGATTCACAGACATTTGTCGAAGTCCCAGGACTCTCTACTATGCTCGAAGGCGCAAGCCGTCCTGGTCATTTCAGGGGCGTTTCCACCATCGTCAGCAAGTTGTTTAATATGGTGCAGCCTGACATCGCCTGTTTTGGTGAGAAAGACTTCCAGCAGCTTGCCGTCATTCGCAAGATGGTTGCGGATATGGGCTATGACATCGAAATCATTGGCGTACCGACTGTTCGTGCCAAAGATGGCCTGGCGCTGAGTTCGCGCAATGGCTATCTGACTGCTGAACAACGCAAAATTGCACCTGGTCTGCATAAAGTGATGCAGTCTCTGGCGGATAAACTTCGCGCCGGTGAACGTGATACCGAAGAGATGCTGGCGATTGCGGCAACTGAGCTTAACGAAAAAGGTTTCCGCTCAGACGACCTGCAAATCCGCGATGCCGATACGCTTTTAGAGCTGAATGTTGAGAGCAAACGTGCGGTTGTTTTGATGGCCGCCTGGCTTGGACAAGCACGTTTGATTGATAATGTTCAGGTCGAGCTGGCACAGTAGACAGTCTGGCGAAATCGGGCAATACTGCCCGACCAACTTCCGGCGGCAAACTCACGGTTTCCCGCCATGTAACTCAATAGTGACGAAGGTTTAAGCTATGATACGCACCATGCTGCAAGGCAAACTTCACCGTGTCAAAGTGACTCAGGCGGATTTGCACTATGAAGGTTCCTGCGCCATCGATCAGGACTTCCTTGAGGCGGCTGGCATTCTGGAATATGAAGCCATTGATATTTATAACGTCACCAACGGTAAGCGATTCTCAACTTACGCAATCGCTGGCGAACGTGGTTCCAAAATCATTTCGGTTAACGGTGCCGCCGCGCATTGTGCCGATGTGGGCGATATTCTAATCATCGCCACTTACGTTACTATGCCAGACGAGCAAGCGCGCAGCTGGCAGCCAAAAGTGGCCTATTTCGATGGCGACAACGAAATGAAACGCCTGGCGAAAGCCGTGCCGGTTCAGGTTGCCTGACTCCCGATGCTAATTAAAAGGCCTGCATTCTGAGCAGGCCTTTTTTTATTTTATGATTTCGGCTGGTTGGTGATAAGCCGCGACATGACTTCCAGCGAATCGGTTCGCAAGATATACAGCCTTTTTAGCAAAAACGGATTGTCTCCCGGTTTCACTTTTCCGCGCACCGTCGTCACTGCCATATGGAACCCCGCATCATTCGCCGCTTTCAACGCGTTACTGTTATAGCCGCCGAACGGATAAGATAGATATAAAACATGCGGATTAAACTGCGCCAGCGCACGCCTGGAGTGTTCAAAGTCGAGCAACACGTTATGGTAGCTGCGGCTTAAAAGAATCGGCTGGCGATTAGCATCAACACGATGCAAGAAATGGGTGTGGGATTGAATATCAAACACATCCTGGCTTGCCTCTAATTCCGAAATACTCATAAATTGCAGCGCTTTCGGGTTCCAGGTTTGTGGATGAGCTTTAATGCGCGATGAAATAATAAATGACGTCGCCTTGAAGCCGTACTCTTTAAGAATCGGGTATGCGTAGCGATATACCGATTTCAGCCCATCATCAAAGGTAATCACCACCGATCGCGCAGGCAAGTTCATGCGGTTACGCACATAGCCTTCAAGCTGGTACATCGTCAGCGTGGTGTAACCCATATCGCGCAGCCAGGTCATTTGATTGCTGAATGCCACTACCGACGTTGTGGTCGAGGTATGGCGAAAACGGGTATTTTCTTCATCACGAAGAATATGGTGGTAGGTTAGCACCGGAATGCCATTGTCCTGCTGCGCATCCAGGCTGCTGACGTATCCAAGCCGGTTACCAATACGAATTTGAAACCAGGTTTGGTTTAAGCGGTCTTTCATGCTGGCAATAATAGGATAACGAATATTGTCGGCCAGTGTACCAAACGGTGCGCTGCCATTGTCCGGGGCGTTGTATATGGCGACATCACGGAAGGTGACCAGGTTTTGATTACTCAGCGGTTTATTCAGATCGCCCAGGCGGTCTTCTACACGCTGCTTGCCCGCAACGGGTTCCAGGTGAGTTTTATCAATAAAACCGGTGCCAAACCCAAAATTAAATTCGTAATAATCTGCTGCCATTGGCACAACTGCCAAAATTTGGCCTTCCTGAATAGTGCCAACAGAAATGACTTTATCCCCCACCTGCGCCCAGATATCGGCATCTTCGGTGGTTTGCATATATTGCGCGGGAGTGTGATTGCTGCTGAGCAGACTAGCGTTAGCGCTACTGCTGCAAATCAGCATCAGTACGGTAAAGATAAGGCGAGTTAGCATAAGGTGTTTGATAGCACTAAATGCCTCAATGGTGGGAATAAGGCGTTATTCTAACAAAAGCCCGTCCAATACCAACCTTTCAAATCAATATTGGTGGAGTAAAACGAACGGCGGATTTTTTTGTTGCTGATGCCAAAGGCTGGTGATGTCATCCCCACCCTGCTCAACAATACGTTCGCGAAATTCTTCACTGCTCAGTGTTTCACGGTGCGCACGCATGGCAAACAACACGGGCAACGTAACGCCTGAGATGACTTCACAGTGGGGATGTTGGTGGCTGATTAATGCGGCGGTACGGTAAGGCGCAGCGCCCGTTTTATCCGTCAGAAAAACGACACCCTCTCCGGAATCACAGTTGTACAGTGCATCACACATCATGCGACTCAGCATGTTAGTGCTAAGCCCCTTCCAGAAATTCACAGCACAGCATTGCTGTTGCGGCCCAAAACGTCGTTCAATGGCATCAAGCATATCCTGGGCATAGTAGTCATGACCGGCAATAACCCAACCTAACATGGCGTTCTCCTGTTCGCAGAACGCAAGTGTGCCAGAGCGAAAATTCAGCAATGTGATGCTAATCAATAGTGGGTAAGAAAGTTCTTACTTGGCCTCCCTCTTATGGGGAGGCCATAAGCGTTAACTACGTAGACCACGCCCGCGTTGAATCAGGTACCAGCACAGAATATAGAATGCGGCGATAAAGCCGACCAGCACCGTAATGGTGAAAAGCAAGGGTACGTCGTTGATACCGAGGAAACCGTAACGGAAGCCACTGATCATATACACCACCGGGTTAAGGTGGGACAGCGCCTTCCAGAACGGCGGCAACAGCGTCAGAGAGTAGAACACGCCACCTAAATAGGTCAGTGGAGTCAGCACGAAGGTCGGGATCAGGCTAATGTCGTCAAAGGTTTTCGCAAACACCGCGTTCAGCAAACCTGCCAGCGAGAACAAAATTGCCGTCAGCAGAAGGGTAAATGCGACAAAGACCCATGAGTGAACCTGGAAGGGCACGAAGAACAAAGATACGGCAGTAACCAAAATCCCCACGCATAAGCCACGCGCAACACCACCGCCAACATAACCCGCAATGATGATATGCGTCGGCACGGGTGCCACCAACAGTTCTTCAATGTTGCGCTGGAATTTGGCGCTAAAGAAGGAAGATGCAACGTTTGCGTAGGAGTTGGTAATGACCGCCATCATGATAAGCCCCGGCACAATGAATTGCATGTAGGTAAAGCCATGCATTGAGCCAATCTGTGAGCCAATCAAATTACCGAAAATAATAAAATACAGAGTCATGGTGATGACCGGCGGTACCAACGTTTGGATCCAGATACGGGTAAAACGGTGGATTTCTTTGGTCCAGATACTTTTTAACGCCACCCAATAGAGATGCATCATGCCTGGCCTCCTTTTGCGCCGTTGACCAGCGTGACGAACAGCTCTTCAAGACGGTTTGCTTTATTACGCATACTTAATACCTGAACACCCTGGGAACTCAACTGACTGAATACGCTGTTTATTCCCTGTTCGCGCAGCACTTCAACTTCCAGAGTCGAGGTATCAACCAGGCGATACTGGTAACCATCAAGCTGTGGCAGCGGGCTTTTCGGCGCTAAGTCGAGGATAAAAGTTTCTGACTTCAGTTTGGAGAGTAATGATTTCATTGAGGTATTTTCGACTAACTCGCCATTTTGAATGATACCGATGTTACGGCACAGCATCTCTGCTTCTTCAAGGTAGTGAGTAGTCAAAATGATGGTGGTGCCTTTGTCGTTCAGATCCTTCAGGAAGCCCCACATTGAACGACGCAGTTCAATATCGACCCCTGCAGTAGGCTCATCAAGAATAAGTAATTTTGGCTCGTGCATTAAGGCGCGAGCAATCATCAAACGGCGCTTCATGCCACCTGACAACATCCGCGCACGTTCGTTGCGCTTTTCCCACAAGTCGAGCTGCTTGAGGTACTTTTCGCTGCGAGCAATAGCTTCGGCACGTTCAACGCCATAGTAACCCGCCTGATGAACAACAATCTGTTGCACCGTCTCAAATGGGTTGAAGTTAAATTCCTGCGGTACGAGCCCAAGCTGACGTTTAGCGTTAACGACGTCTTTTTCCAGGTCATAACCAAATACACGCACCCGTCCAGAGGTTTTATTTACCAACGAACTGATAATACCGATGGTGGTGGATTTTCCTGCGCCGTTCGGCCCCAGCAGAGCGTAAAAATCCCCTGCTTCAACACGAAGATCTATGCCACGCAGCGCCTGAACACCGCCTGCATAAGTTTTCGTTAATTGTTCCAGTTCTAATGCAATTGTCATGGATATACGGTTACCTTGTCCGGTACAAAAAAGTTAAGCTGTTTTAAAATTTATCCAGTTCCCCTATATTACCCCAACGCACTTCCTCCGTTACAGGTTGTTAACCTCCATGAAAGACATTGATACCCTCATCAGCAATAACCAGGTCTGGTCAAAACTGATGGAGGATGAAGATCCGGGCTTTTTTGAGCGTTTGTCTCAGGCTCAAAAACCGCGCTTCCTGTGGATTGGCTGTTCCGATAGCCGCGTACCTGCCGAGCGTCTGACTGGCCTTGAGCCTGGCGAGTTGTTTGTTCACCGTAATGTGGCAAACCTGGTCATTCATACGGATTTGAATTGCCTTTCAGTTGTGCAGTACGCGGTAGATGTTCTTGAAGTTGAACACATTATTATCTGCGGCCACTATGGATGCGGCGGTGTACAGGCGGCGGTTGAGAATCCAGATTTAGGGCTAATCAACAACTGGCTGCTGCACATTCGCGATATCTGGTTCAAGCATAGTTCGCTACTGGGAGAACTCCCACCGGAACAGCGCCTGGATACACTTTGCGAGCTCAATGTAATGGAACAGGTTTATAACCTCGGCCATTCAACCATTATGCAGTCAGCGTGGAAACGCGGACAAAAAGTCACAGTACACGGTTGGGCTTACGGTATTCACGATGGTCGCCTACGCGATTTGGAAGTGACCGCCATCAGCCGCGAATCGCTGGAGCAGGGTTACCGTAGCGGGATTTCGAATCTTAAACAGTCCCACCGCAGCCACAAGAATAGAACACCTTCACAGTAAGACAGATAGCAAAAAGGGCCCTAAAGGCCCTTTTCTTATTCGTCCAGCAGAACGACTTTACCGACGTAAGGTAGATGGCGATAACGCTGAGCGTAATCAATGCCGTAACCCACCACAAATTCGTCAGGAATAGCAAAACCAACCCATTCAACGTTCACGCTCACTTCACGACGCTCTGGTTTATCCAGCAGCGTGCAAATAGCCAGTGACTTAGGTTCACGCAGGCTAAGAATTTCGCGCACTTTGCTCAGGGTGTTACCTGAGTCGATAATGTCTTCGACTATCAGCACGTCTTTGCCGCGAATATCTTCATCAAGGTCTTTGAGGATTTTCACATCGCGGGTAGTGGACATGCCGCTGCCATAACTGGATGCGGTCATAAAATCGACTTCGTGGGGTACTTGCACTTCACGGCACAAGTCCGCCATGAACATAAATGAGCCACGCAGCAGGCCAACCAGCACCATATCACTACCGCTATCACGATAATGTTCAGTGATCTCGCGACCCAATTCAGCGATACGGGCTTTGATCTCCGCTTCGGGGATCATCACTTCAACAGTATGTTTCATATTTATAACCACATGATTTAAAAACAAATCATTCAATGCTGATTAACTATCAATCAACACAAAATATTCAGGCCAGCAGTATAACAGCAAAACACATTTGCATCCGCTATCTGTAAAAAAGCCATTTATGTGATGAATGTCACACTTGTTAATAACTATAATGAATTGCTATCAAACTTTTAAGAGCGTGATAATTGTGAAAACAAATAACTCCGGTTCGCGAGTCATCGCAACCTTAACAGTCCTTTTTGCGGTACTGACAGGACTGTATTTACTTATTGGCGGGATATGGTTAGTGGCGATTGGTGGGTCCTGGTACTACCCAATTGCAGGGGTGGTGATGTTAATCACCGCATGGTTACTCTGGCAACGCAAAGCTTTGGCACTCTGGATTTACGCCGCATTACTGCTTTGCACCGCGGCGTGGGGGGTTTGGGAAGTCGGTTTCGATTTCTGGGCACTGACACCGCGTTTAGATGTTCTGTTCTTCTTCGGCGTATGGCTAATACTGCCGTTTGTTTATCGCCATCTTATTGTACCGTCTGCAGGCGCAGCTCCTGCTCTGGGTGCGGTGCTGGCGATTACCGTGGTTGCCCTGGCCTGGGCGGTATTTAATGATCCTCAGGAAATCAACGGTACGCTAAGTGCTGATGCGCAAACACCTGCGGCGGCAAGCTCCACCATTCCTGATGCCGACTGGCCTGCATACGGCCGTAATCAGGAAGGACAGCGCTACTCTCCTTTAAAACAGATCAACGATAAAAACGTCGGTCAGCTTAAAGAAGCGTGGACTTTCCAGACGGGTGATGTGAAACGCCCAACAGATCCGGGTGAAATCACCAACGAAGTCACGCCGATTAAAATCCGCGACACGCTTTACCTGTGTACCGCGCACCAGCAGTTATTTGCGCTGGATGCGGCAACGGGTAAGCAGAAGTGGAAATTCGATCCGCGTCTTGATACCAACCCGTCGTTCCAGCACGTCACCTGTCGTGGTGTTTCTTACCATGAAGCGACGGCTGATAACGCGAGTCCTGATGTGGTTTCCGACTGTCCGCGTCGTATCATTCTTCCTGTGAATGATGGCCGCCTGTTTGCAATCAATGCCGATAACGGTCAGCTCTGCGAAAGCTTTGCTAACAAAGGTATTCTGAATCTGCAAACCAACATGCCAGTGACTACTCCAGGTATGTATGAGCCGACTTCACCGCCAATTATCACTGATAAAGTAATAGTGATTGCCGGGGCGGTAACGGATAACTACTCCACTCGCGAACCTTCTGGCGTTATTCGTGGTTTTGATGTGAACAGCGGCAAGCTGCTGTGGGCATTCGACCCGGGTGCAAAAGAGCCCAACACTATTCCAGGTGATGAGCATCATTACTCCCTTAACTCGCCAAACTCCTGGGCACCAGCGGCCTACGATGCGAAGCTAGATTTGGTGTATCTGCCAATGGGTGTGACCACGCCAGATATTTGGGGTGGTAACCGCACACCGGAACAAGAGCGTTATGCCAGCAGTATTGTGGCGTTGAACGCAACTACCGGGAAACTGGCCTGGTCTTATCAAACGGTTCACCATGACCTGTGGGATATGGACATGCCGTCGCAGCCAACGCTTGCTGATATTAGCGATAAGAACGGCAACCTGATTCCGGTTATCTACGCACCTGCGAAAACCGGTAACATCTTTGTGCTCGACCGTCGTGACGGCAAACTGGTGGTTCCGGCCCCGGAAAAACCGGTTCCACAAGGTGCAGCAAAAGGCGACTACGTGACACCAACTCAGCCTTTCTCGGAATTAAGTTTCCGTCCGAAGAAAGATTTGAGCGGTGCGGATATGTGGGGTGCGACGCTCTACGACCAGATGGTCTGCCGCATTATCTTCCACAAACTGCGTTATGAAGGCATTTTCACGCCACCGTCTGAACAAGGCACGCTGGTGTTCCCGGGTAACCTGGGAATGTTTGAGTGGGGCGGGATTTCTGTCGATCCTAACCGTCAGGTCGCCATCGCCAACCCAATGGCGCTGCCGTTCGTCTCTAAACTGATGCCGCGCGGCCCAGGTAACCCTATGGAGCCGCCGAAAGATGCCAAAGGTTCAGGCACTGAAACCGGTATTCAGCCACAGTACGGCGTGCCGTATGGCGTTACGCTCAATCCGTTCCTCTCTCCGTTCGGCTTACCGTGTAAGCAACCGGCGTGGGGCTACATTTCTGCGGTAGATTTGAAAACCAACGAAGTGGTCTGGAAAAAACGTATCGGTACGGTGCGCGATAGCTCACCACTTCCACTGCCGTTTAAAATGGGGATGCCAATGCTGGGCGGCCCAATTTCTACCGCCGGGAATGTGTTGTTTATCGGTGCAACGGCAGATAACTACCTGCGCGCTTATAACATGAGCAACGGTGAGAAACTGTGGGAAGCGCGTCTGCCAGCCGGTGGCCAGGCAACGCCAATGACTTATGAAGTGAATGGTAAGCAGTACGTCGTGATTTCTGCGGGTGGCCACGGCTCCTTCGGAACCAAGATGGGCGATTACATTGTCGCTTATGCTTTACCGGACGACGCTAAGTAAAAGTAATAACGGGTGACGCTTGCGTCACCCGTATTTTTTAAGCCACGGTAAATCCGAGCATCATGCCGGTATCTTCGTGTTCCAACAGATGGCAATGCGCCATATACGCTTGATCCTTCGAAGCCGCATGATCAAAACGTACCAACACTTCACTCCGCCCACCTTCGACACGAACGGTATCTTTCCAACCCTGACGATGCGCAGCAACAGGCTGGCCGTTTTCACTCAGAATTCGGAATTGCGTGCCATGAATATGGAACGGATGCAGCATCATGTCGCCTTCGCCGGAAATCGTCCATTTCTCGTATTTGCCTTTCTCGGCGGCAAATGCTGGCGTGTTCATATCAAACGCTTTGCCGTTAATCTTGTTGGCATTATGGAAGTCGAAACCTGAGCCCTGTTGACCATGGTTCATATTGCCGTGACTCATGCCGCCATGATTCATCTTGCCATGGTCCATATTGCCCATCTGGCCCATATTGCCCATCTGGCCCATACTGCCATGCCCACCCATGCCCGCCATGGCCTGCTGGCCATATTTGTCCATCAGCGCCTGCATCCCCATCATATCCAGCATGGGGTCCATCATCAGTTGCAGCCAGCGTTCGGTAAGCCCCTCAAGGCTTGGCAATGCAGGAACGGTAACCAGTTTATCAGGCAGCTCGCCTGATGCCTGAATCGTCAATGGCTGGATATGCACCACGGGCTGTGGTTTATCAAAAGGCGCAACGGTCATACCCATTTGCTTCACGGGCAGCGTGACAATATCAAATGCCTTGCCGTCACGCGTATCCACCAGCACTTCGAAACGCTCGCCCATCAACATAGGCAACTCAGTAACTTTTACGGGCTCTGCCAATAAGCCGCCGTCACTGCCAATAACATACAGCGGACGGTTGTCGCTTGCCGCGATATTCAGCGAGCGCGCATTACAGCCATTGAGTAAGCGTAAGCGCAACCAACCGCGTGGGTTGGCGTGTTGCGGATACGTCGCGCCGTTGCACAATAAAGTGTCGCCAAACCAACCTACGGCTGCACTCATTACATCCAGTTGGTAATCTATTTGCCCGTCAGCACCAAAACGCTTGTCCTGAATGATCAACGGCACATCGTCGATGCCCCACTGTTTTGGTAAACGCAGTGCCCGGCTTTCGTTATCGTCAATTAATACCAGCCCGGCGAGGCCCATTGCGACCTGATGACCTGTTTTGCCATGCTGATGAGGGTGGAACCAGCAGGTTGCCGCACGTTGTTGCGGGGTAAATTTCACCGTGCGCTTGCCTCCAGCGGCAATCACACCTTGCGGCCCGCCGTCGACATCACCCGGTACTTCTAAACCATGCCAGTGAACCGTGGTTTCTTCTGGCAGATTGTTTTTAACCTCAACGGTGACTTCTTCGCCCTGCATAAGTTGCAAAGCAGGCCCCAGCAAATTGCCGTTATAACCCCAGGTAGTAGCCATTTTTCCATTGAATGTGCTTTTACCCGCTTGCACGGTTAAACGAATGCTATTCTTTGCATCAGGGGACAGAATTCCGGGAATGGGTAATGTGGGTCTTTGGGCAGCCAGTGCAGCTTTACTCCAGAGCGGCAGCGCGCTAAACGCACCGATGGCAGCAGAATATTTCAGAAAATCACGGCGATGCATATTCAATTCCTTTAGGTTGCAGGCGTGCCATTAAGCATAAACCCTGCCCTTACAGGAAGGTCAAGTTTAGAGCAGATAATAATTCTCGTCGTGTCTCATTTAACTGTGTTAACGTTTCGTATCTGATAAAAAGTGGTAGATGTGATGAAGATGGGTGTTAGGGCGTTAATGCTGGGTATGTTGCTGGTTTTTTCCACTAGTAGTCAGGCACTTAGCGAATCTGAAGCAGAAGATATGGCCGATCTTACTGCGGTGTTTGTATTCCTGAAAAATGATTGTGGCTACCAAAACCTGCCTAACGGACAAATTCGTCGCGCACTGGTCTTTTTTGCACAACAAAACCAGTGGGATCTGAGCAATTACGACACCTTCAATATGAAGGCGCTCGGCGAAGATAGCTATCGCGATCTGAGCGGTATCGCTATTCCGACAGCAAACAAATGTAAATCCCTGGCCCGGGACTCGTTAAGCTTACTCGCCTACGTGAAATAGCCCGTCTTCTTAATCCGTTACGCTTTACGTCGTATCGTCCCAAGAGTCCTCAACCAGGCTTTTGGGACATCGCATTGAAAATGCAGTTATCGGTTCTGAGCAACAAACTCCCGATATGCGTTAATAACCAGCATAAAGTCCTCAACGCCGCAGAATGACAAACTCTCTTCGTCGTAGTAGTTCATCCCTTCTTCCATTTCATCACCTGAAATATCCAGCTGATTGGCACGGATCATCACTTCTTCACCGTCGAGCCACAACGTATATTCGTGACCGGTGCGTTGCCACTGGCGCTCACTACCCTTAACTGAATTTATCGCTTCTTCTACTTCATCGAGTAGGGCAAGATTGTCTTTCACTTCTTCGTTAAACCAATGACCCACCACTTCGTGGCCCATCGACATACGCACTTTCACCAATCCGGTGACGTCACGCAAAAATTCATATTCCATGGTGTTTTCCTCTACCCGGCCTGGAGAAATACAGTACCCCAGAGCTATGAGATAATTATCGCAGCAAAGCCGGCGAAAAACAGCGCGTAAACCCGCGTGAGGCAAATAAAAAGGGAGGCCTAAGCCTCCCTTGTCGCAGATTGGGTAAATGTTATACCGCAGTCTGGAAAATCACTCCGTCAGCTTTCTCGGTGTACTGCGAAAGTTTATCGAAGTTCAGATAACGGTAGGTATCAACCGCTGTCTTATCTACCTGCGCCATAAAGGTCTGGTATTCGTCAGGCGTTGGCAGTTTGCCCAGCAGTGAAGCCACTGCGGCCAGTTCCGCGGAAGCCAGGAAGACGTTAGCGCCAGTACCTAAACGGTTAGGGAAGTTACGCGTAGACGTTGAAACCACGGTTGAACCGTCAGCCACACGCGCCTGGTTACCCATGCACAGTGAACAGCCAGGGATTTCGATACGTGCACCGCTCTTACCAAACACGCTGTAGTAGCCTTCTTCAGTCAACTGAGCGGCATCCATACGCGTTGGCGGAGCAACCCACAGGCGAGTGGGTAACTGGCCCTTGTGGCTATCCAGCAATTTACCCGCCGCACGGAAGTGGCCGATGTTGGTCATGCAAGAACCGATGAATACTTCATCAATTTTTTCGCCAGCCACATCAGACAGCAGACGTGCATCGTCAGGATCGTTTGGCGCACACAGGATTGGCTCTTTGATATCGTTCAGATCGATTTCAATGATCTCTGCGTATTCCGCATCGGCATCCGCTTCGAGCAACTGAGGATCGGCCAACCATTTTTCCATGCCCTGAATACGGCGCTCAAGCGTACGACGATCGCCGTAACCTTCTGCGATCATCCACTTCAGCAGCACGATGTTAGAGCTCAGATATTCTTCGATCGGTTCGCGATCTAACTTAATGGTACAACCCGCAGCAGAACGCTCAGCGGAAGCATCCGTCAGTTCAAATGCCTGCTCAACTTTAAGCGTTGGCAGACCTTCGATTTCCAGGATACGGCCAGAGAAGATGTTTTTCTTACCTTTCTTCTCAACGGTCAGCAGGCCTTGCTTGATAGCGTACAGCGGGATGGCATGAACCAGGTCACGCAGAGTAATTCCCGGCTGCATTTTACCTTTGAAGCGCACCAGCACAGACTCAGGCATATCCAGCGGCATAACGCCAGTTGCTGCAGCAAACGCCACCAGACCAGAACCGGCCGGGAAGGAAATACCGATTGGGAAACGCGTATGAGAGTCACCGCCAGTACCTACGGTATCAGGCAGCAGCATACGGTTCAGCCAGGAGTGAATAACACCATCACCCGGACGCAACGACACACCACCACGGTTCATGATGAAGTCAGGTAGCGTGTGGTGCGTGTTGACATCTACTGGCTTAGGATAGGCCGCAGTGTGGCAGAAGGACTGCATAACCAAATCAGCCGAGAAGCCCAGGCACGCCAGATCTTTCAGTTCATCACGGGTCATTGGCCCGGTGGTGTCCTGAGAACCGACCGACGTCATTTTTGGTTCGCAATACTGGTTAGGGCGAATGCCTTCAACACCGCAGGCGCGGCCAACCATTTTCTGCGCCAGCGAGTAGCCACGGGTACTTTCCGCAACATCCTTCGCTTGTACAAATACTTCACTGTGTGGCAGACCTAACGCTTCACGCGCTTTAGTCGTCAGGCCACGGCCGATGATCAACGGAATACGTCCACCGGCACGAACTTCATCCAGCAGCACATCGGTTTTCAGTTCGAAATTCGCGATTAATTCGTTGGTTTCGTGGTTACGCACTTCGCCTTTATACGGATAGATGTCGATAACATCGCCCATGTTCAGGTCGTTAACGTCAACTTCGATTGGCAGCGCACCGGCATCTTCCATGGTGTTAAAGAAGATTGGCGCAATTTTGCCGCCGAGCACCACACCACCGCCGCGCTTGTTCGGCACGTTAGGAATGTCGTCGCCCATGAACCACAGCACGGAGTTGGTCGCAGATTTACGCGAAGAACCGGTGCCCACTACGTCGCCAACATAGGCCAGCGGGAAACCTTTTTTGTTTAACGCTTCGATCTGTTTGATCGGGCCAACGCTGCCTGGTTGA
>DASXXQ010000230.1:0-28412 GCA_036502985.1 Buttiauxella sp. | reverse complement strand
ATGATGACGACAATTTTTGCGGCTCCCGCAGACGGGAACATCCACACCATGGTGGCGATTATCCAGCCGGAAATAATGGCGTTGGCAAACATCTCGCCCGGCGTGTTGTGCATCACATCCATACCTATGGAAACGAATGCGTCTCGCGTCTTTTCATCAAATATCGGCATATATTCAAAAGCCCACGCCGCAAGACCCGTGCCGATAATATTACCGAGCAGAACCACGCCCCATAAGCGCATTAACAACAGGAAATTTACCCCGGTAGGTTTATGCATGATGGGCAATACGGCGGTGACGGTGTTCTCGGTGAACAGTTGCTGGCGGGCCATGATGACGATGATAAAACCAAAGGTATAGCCGAGATTTTCCAGTAAAAAACTGCCTGGAACCCCCTCCAGATTGACGTGAAATACGCCTTTGGCCAGCAGCGATGCACCCATTGATAAACCGGCGGCAATGGCTGACCACAGCAACGCCATCGCGTCACGTTCCAGCTCTTTTTCACCGTCCTGACGGATATGTTCGTGAATAGCCATCGCCCGCGACGGT
The DNA here is from genome assembly GCA_036502985.1 of Buttiauxella sp. Lineage (GTDB taxonomy): Bacteria > Pseudomonadota > Gammaproteobacteria > Enterobacterales > Enterobacteriaceae > Buttiauxella. The sequence continues at coordinate 27,860 of DASXXQ010000230.1, read as the reverse complement.
AGATGCTCTTCGTCGACTTCTATTTTTTCGCCGTGGTCTTTCTCATCACTTTCGACCTCAATTTCATCGGTGGATTTATCGATTTTATCTTCTTTTAGTTCATCCATTTTTCAGGTCGCTCGTGAGTTAGCCGTGCCTTTAAGCGTAGCGGTTTTTAGCTCTCTTCTCTGGCTGGCAGGCCAATTCACCTTAATTTTGATCTTATGTGTGCGGATTACCTCTTTTGGAGTACCGCAGACGCTGCTGTCCGCCTGGAGCAAGTCCGTTGATGTGTTATGATTTTGCATCCCGAGACAAGGAGTGACTCCTCAAATGCTTGATGCGATTAACCTGACCTGCATACGTGATGACCGCGTGTTATTTAGCGAGTTGTCGTTTAGCGTAAGCCCAGGTGAAATGGTGCAAATCGCCGGGAAAAATGGTGCCGGGAAAACATCGCTTTTACGTATTCTGGCGGGCCTGGCGCAGGCAGAGGAAGGCGAAGTTAAGTGGCAGGGCGAGGGATTGAGCCGTATCCGTTATCAATATCATCAGGATTTACTGTGGCTTGGGCATCAGCCAGGTATCAAAACGGTTCTGACTGCCTTTGAAAACCTCAGTTTTTATCACGCGAATGGCGCGCAATCTCTACGTTGGCAAGCACTCACTGAAGTCGGTTTACTGGGCTTTGAAGATGTTCCGGTTAATCAACTTTCCGCCGGCCAGCAACGCCGTGTGGCACTTGCCCGTTTGTGGTTAAGCTCGCATAAACTCTGGATACTTGATGAGCCCTTTACGGCCATTGATGTAACAGGCGTGGAGAAACTTACCCAGCAGCTTAAGCGCCATACGGAAAACGGTGGCATGGTTATTCTTACCACCCATCAGCCGCTTAATGCCGGGAATGTACGCCAGATCCACTTGCAGGAGAAACGGGCATGATGCGCCGCATTTTCCTTCATGAGTTGCGAGTGGTGTTCCGCAAAGGTGCGGAAATCGCCAATCCATTGTGGTTCTTTCTGATTGTTATCACGCTGTTTCCTTTAGGTATTGGCCCTGAACCTCAGTTGCTGGCGCGCATTGCGCCGGGTGTAATTTGGGTGGCGGCGTTGTTGGCATCGTTACTGGCGATGGACAGGCTGTTTCGTGATGACTTCCAGGATGGGTCGCTTGAACAGCTTATGTTGTTGCCGATACCACTGCCGATGGTGGTCTTAGCGAAAGTGACCGCTCACTGGGTGGTAACAGGTTTGCCGCTACTTATCCTCTCGCCGCTCGCTGCTTTACTGCTTGGGCTCGATTTTTACGCCTGGCAGGTGATGGCGTTAACGCTGTTGTTGGGAACCCCGACGTTGAGTTTTCTGGGTGCTCCGGGCGTAGGGCTGACAGTAGGATTACGGCGAAATGGTGTGCTATTGAGTTTGCTTGTCTTGCCGTTGACCATTCCGCTGCTAATCTTTGCTACCGCCGCGATGGATGCCGCATCAATGCACCTTCCGGTTGATGGTTATCTGGCTATTCTTGGTGCGATGCTTGCGGCAAGCGCTACATTAAGCCCGTTTGCTACGGCGGCGGCACTGCGCGTTAGCGTGCAATAACAATAATTAAAATGTCGGATGTGGTTTACGGCTAATCCGGCTAAATCATATTTTTGTAGGTGGATTAGCGTTGGCGACGTCCACCATATTTATGTTTTTGTGAGCAAATAATTATGTGGAAAGCATTACATCAGCTTGCTAAACCCGAGCGGCTTTACCAGTTATGCGGGCAATTTCTGCCGTGGTTTGCACTCATCAGCGCAGCGTTGCTGGTTGTTGGTTGTATCTGGGGATTCGGTTTTGCCCCAGCCGATTACCAACAGGGCCAAAGCTATCGCATTATGTATCTTCATGTTCCGGCGGCTATCTGGTCGATGGGGATTTATGGCTCGATGGCGGTGGCGGCATTTATTGGCCTGGTGTGGCAAATGAAAATGTCTGACCTCGCCGTAGCCGCGATGGCACCTGTGGGCGCGGTGTTTACGTTTATCGCACTGGTCACCGGTTCAGCCTGGGGCAAACCGATGTGGGGAACCTGGTGGGTATGGGATGCGCGGCTTACTTCCGAATTGGTGTTGTTGTTCCTCTATATTGGCGTGATTGCCCTGTATAACGCTTTTGACGATCGTCGTCTGGCCGGGCGTGCAGCAGGCATTCTGGTGCTGGTGGGCGTGGTCAACTTGCCGATTATTCACTTCTCTGTGGAATGGTGGAATACGTTGCACCAGGGTTCCACCAATATGCAGCAAAGTATTGACCCTTCGATGCGGACCCCATTACGCCTGACTATTTTCGGTTTTCTGATGCTGTTTGCCACGCTGACATTAATGCGTTTGCGTAATCTCATTTTGCTTCAGGAACAGCGTCGCCCGTGGGTGACGGAACTGGCGAATAAAGGGAGAAAAGCATGAGCAGCGCATTTTCAAGCTGGGCTGATTTTTTTGCCATGGGTGGCTATGCATTTTACGTTTGGCTGGCGGTCGTGTTGTCCTTCATCCCCCTGCTGGTGTTGGTGGTGTATACCCGTATGCAGCGCCGCACTATTTTACAGGCAGTCATGCGCCAGCAGGCCCGGGAAAAACGCATTAAGGCAGCGCAACAAACAAAGGGAATTGAATGAATACTCGTCGCAAAAACCGACTGTATCTTGCGTTGTCGGTGCTGGTGGGATTAGGGCTGACTATTACGCTGGTGTTGTACGCGTTACGCAGCAATATCGATCTGTTTTATACGCCGAGCGAAATCCTGTATGGCAAAGGCGAAAGCCACCAATTACCGGAACCCGGGCAGCGTTTGCGGGTGGGCGGCATGGTTCAGCCGGGCAGTGTGAAGCGTGATAACCAAACGCTGAAAGTGACCTTCAAGCTTTATGATGCCAGCGGTGTGGTTGATGTCAGCTACGTGGGAATTTTGCCGGACCTGTTCCGTGAAGGGCAGGGTGTGGTTGCGCAAGGCGTCTTCGCTGCCGGAAACAAAATTGAAGCAAAAGAAGTGCTGGCGAAGCATGACGAAAATTACACGCCGCCGGAAATAAAAGAAGCGATGGATAAAAATCACCAACGCGCACCTCAGGCCTACAAGGATAACGCCTCATGATGCCAGAAATTGGCAGTTTTTTGCTGTGTCTGGCACTCGGCTGGTCATTCTTACTCAGTGTTTATCCGTTATGGGGTGTGAAGCGTAGCGATTCGCGATTGATGGCCTCTGCGCGTCCTTTAGCCTGGGCATTGTTTATTACGCTTTGCGCATGTTTCTTAGTGCTGGTTAATGCGTTTGTGGTTAACGACTTCACCGTGCTTTATGTCGCCAATAACTCGAACAGCGAGCTACCTGTCTGGTATCGCGTTGCAGCAACCTGGGGCGCGCACGAAGGCTCATTGCTGTTATGGGTGTTACTGCTGAGTGCCTGGACTTTTGCCGTGGCATTGTTTAGCCGCACAATGCCGCAAGATGCGGTGGCACGCGTGCTTGCAGTTATGGGGATGATTAACTTTGGCTTCTTACTGTTTATCATTTTCACCTCGAATCCCTTCACCCGGACGTTGCCCGATTTCCCGATTGAAGGGCGCGATCTGAATCCTCTGTTGCAAGATATCGGTCTGATTTTCCACCCGCCGTTGCTGTATATGGGCTATGTCGGTTTCTCCGTGGCATTTGCCTTCTCTATCGCCGCGTTGATGGCAGGAAAACTCGATTCTGCCTGGGCGCGTTGGACGCGTCCATGGACACTCGCCGCCTGGTCCTTTTTAACCATTGGTATCGTGCTCGGTTCGGCCTGGGCATATTACGAATTAGGCTGGGGCGGATGGTGGTTCTGGGACCCGGTAGAAAACGCCTCGTTTATGCCGTGGCTTGCGGGAACCGCACTCATTCACTCGCTTTCGGTGACAGAACAACGCGGCAGCTTTAAAGCCTGGACGGTGCTGTTGGCGATTACTGCATTCTCGCTGTGCCTGCTGGGGACTTTCCTGGTGCGCTCCGGCGTGTTGGTATCGGTGCATTCGTTTGCGTCCGACCCGGCTCGCGGCATGTTTATCCTCGCTTTCCTGGTGATTGTGATTGGCGGCTCGCTGCTGCTATATGCGGTGAAGGGCAGCAAAGTACGTTCGCGTGTCGGGAACAGTTTGTGGTCCCGGGAGTCGTTTTTGCTCGGCAATAATGTGCTGTTGATTGCCGCCATGTTGGTGGTGTTGCTGGGGACGTTACTTCCGTTGGTGCATAAGCAGCTTGGGCTGGGCAGTATTTCTATTGGCGAACCGTTCTTCAATACCATGTTTACAGCGCTGATGGCGCCATTTGCGCTGCTACTTGGTATCGGCCCACTGGTGCGCTGGCGTCGTGATGAGCCACAAAAGTTAGTTAAGCGCCTGGCGATTGCGCTGACGATAACCATCGCGCTTTCCCTGATTTTGCCATGGCTGATGCAAGACCGCGTCGAAGCGATGACCGTAGTCGGTTTGCTGATGGCGGTCTGGGTGTTTGTTCTGACATTAATGGAAGTGTACGAGCGCACTACGCACCGCCATGGGTTGCTTAAAGGATTATGGAAACTGCCTCGCAGCCATTGGGGCATGGTGTTCGGGCATCTGGGGCTTGCGGTTACGGTTGTTGGTATCGCCTTTAGCCAGAACTACAGCATCGAACGTGATGTACGCATGAAAGCGGGCGACAGTATCGACATTCATCAGTATCACTTTGTCTTCCGTGATGTTCATGAGCTCGTTGGCCCTAACTACCGTGGCGGCGTGGGGATTATCGATGTCACGCGTAATGGCAAACCTGAAGCTACGCTGCATGCTGAAAAGCGCTACTACAACAGCAATCGCGCCATGATGACCGAAGCGGCTATTGATGGCGGCGTGACACGCGACCTTTATGCAGCACTTGGTGAAGAATTGGATGACGGAAGTTGGGCGGTTCGCCTCTACTACAAACCTTTCGTACGCTGGATTTGGATGGGCGGAATACTCATGACGCTCGGCGGGCTGTTTTGTTTATTTGACCCGCGTTATCGCCAGCGCAAAAACGCGCCGGAGGCTGCATGAACCGCAAAGTATTGTTTATCCCGCTAGTTCTTTTCTTGTTACTGGCCGCGATGCTGTTGTGGCAACTGGCGCGTAATGCACAGGGCGATGACCCCACCAATCTTGAATCAGCTTTAGTCGGGAAATCGGTGCCGGTGTTTCGTCTTGAGTCGCTCGAAAACCCGGGCAAGATTTATGACCAGGCCGTTCTGACGGACGGCAAACCATTGTTACTCAACGTATGGGCTACATGGTGCCCGACGTGTCGTGCGGAGCATCAGTATCTTAACGGGTTGAAAGCACAGGGCGTTCGGGTGGTGGGTATGAATTACAAAGACGATCGCCGCAAAGCCATTAATTGGCTGAATGAATTAGGTAATCCTTACGCGTTGAGCCTGTTTGACGGCAACGGCATGTTGGGGCTGGATCTGGGTGTTTACGGCGCACCTGAAACGTTCCTGATCGATGGGAACGGGATTATTCGTTATCGCCACGCCGGCGATCTTAACGATCGTGTCTGGCAGCAAGAGCTGAAACCGCTATGGGATAAATACAACAAGGAGGCAGGTGCATGAAACGCGGATGGCTAATGATCGTCGCATTCCTGTTTTCCTTTAATGTCCTGGCGGCAATAGACACTTTTCAGTTCAAAGACGAGGCACAGGAGCAGCAATTTCGTCAGTTAACGGAACAGTTGCGCTGCCCAAAATGCCAGAACAATAGCATTGCGGATTCCAACGCGATGATTGCTTCTGACATGCGTCTGAAAGTTTATGAATTGCAGCAGCAGGGGAAAACGAAGCAACAGATTATCGACTATATGGTCGAGCGTTACGGTAATTTCGTGACCTACGAGCCGCCGATGACGCCTGCAACACTCGTTTTGTGGGTTCTGCCGGTGCTGTTTATTCTCGGCGGGGCGGGCGTCATAGTCATGCGCAGCCGCAAACGGCGTGTACATTTTAGTGACGAGTCCGAAAGCGAAGTAAATCTACTGGCTACAAATAAAGCAAATTTCTGGTTTTTCGCGCCAGGAGCAGTGATTTTGCTTGTGGTCAGTATGGGTGTTTATCTGAAAACGACGGACTTAAAACAGGTGCGTGCCTGGCAAAAAATCACTAAACAGACACCGCAATTATTGCAGCGAGCGTTATATCCCCAGGCGGAACCGCTGAATATGGCTGAAATGGCAAATCTTGGCCTGGGTTTACGTACACGTTTACAGAATGAACCTGACAATATTGAGGGCTGGATGATGCTCGGGCGAATTGGTATGGTGCTCAATAACGCAAGTACCGCTACACAAGCCTTTGCTCATGCATATAAACTGTCGCCCACTAACAGTAATGTAAAGCTGGGCTATGCTGAAGTATTGACCCGTAGTGGCGATCCGCAAGATAACCAACTGGGTGGGAATCTGCTGCGTGAGCTAGTAAAAACAGACCATACAAATGTTCGCGTATTAAGCCTGCTGGCATTTAATGCATTTGAACAACAACAATACCGCGAAGCGATTGGTGCCTGGCAAATAATGTTGCAAGTCTTACCGGCAAATGACCAACGTCGTCCTGTTGTGCAAAGAAGCATTGAACAGGCGAAAGAAGCCCTGGCCGGTATGGACAACACCAAACCTGAGAGCGAAGTGCAATAATACAGGGAGAGATATATGAATTTCCGCCTGACCGGGCTGGCACTGGCAACGACTGTTTTAGTCGGGTGTGCGAGTTCGGCCGATACACAGCCGCAAGGGCGTTCGGACCCACTTGAAGGGTTCAACCGGACAATGTACAACTTCAACTTTAATGTGTTGGACCCGTATGTTGTGCGTCCGGTGGCAGTGGTTTGGCGTGATTATGTGCCGCAACCGGCGCGAAATGGGATCAGCAATTTCACCAGTAACCTTGAAGAACCCGCCACGATGGTAAACTTCTTTGTCCAAGGTGACCCTTACCAGGGGATGGTGCACTTTACGCGCTTTTTCCTGAATACCCTGCTCGGTATGGGTGGTTTTATCGATGTCGCTGGCATGGCGAACCCGAAACTACAGCGTGAAGAACCGCACCGCTTTGGTTCTACGCTGGGGCATTATGGCGTAGGTTATGGTCCTTATGTGCAATTGCCATTCTATGGCAGCTTCACACTGCGTGATGAAGGCGGCGACTCCGTGGATACGCTTTATCCTCTGCTTTCCTGGCTGACCTGGCCGATGTCTATCGGTAAATGGACGATTGAAGGCATCGAAACGCGTGCGCAATTGCTGGATTCTGATGGCCTGCTTAAGCAATCTTCCGACCCGTACATTATGGTGCGTGAAGCCTACTTCCAGCGTCATGATTTTATTGCCAACGGCGGTAAACTTACTCCGCAGGTTAATCCAAACGCGGCGGATATTCAGGACGAGCTGAAAGATATCGACTCGCAGTAATTGATTCACCAATAAACGATATAAAGTTTAATGCCGTTCATTGAAATACAATGAACGGCATTTTGTTTTCAGCCCCGTATTACTTTTATTCTGCCTTCACGACTTATTGCTTCAATCCATTGTTCAACCTGTGCGTCATCAGGCATTTCGCTCTCTACCGTGTAAATATCACCAATCTCACTCGCCTTACGGGCACCAAAGTTGTGATAGGGCAAGATCTCGACGTGCGTAATGTTGTCAAAGCGGGCCACCATATCGCCAATTGCCTGAAAATGTTCTTGAGTCAGGTTATAGCCTGGGATTAGCGGGCAACGTAGCACCACAGAGCAACCTAGCTGCTGCATGAGCGCCATATTTTGGTCCACTATTCGGCGGCTTAACCCGGTCAGCGTTTTGTGAAGTTTGTCGCCAGTGGCTTTGTAATCCACCAGGAAGCAATCCACAAAAGGGGCAATACGTTGATAATGCTCGCTTTTTGACGCACCGTTCGTTTCCACGCAGACATGCAAACCCGCCTGCTTGCTGAGCCGGGCGAGTTCGAGTGCAAAAGGAAACTGATAGAGCGCTTCGCCACCGGAGAGGGTTATCCCTCCGCCGGTTTTATCGAAGTAAATTTTATCTTTCAGCACTTCGCGGACAATCTGTTCAGCGGTGGCCTCCTCACCGTAGACTTTCAGCGCCTGTGCCGGGCAAACCTCAACGCACTTCCCACAGCCATTACACGCCGCGAAATCAATATGATGTTGTCCATCAGCAAAACTGTGATGGGAACAAACTTGCGCACACGTCTGGCAATGCAGGCATTTATCCGCATTGAACGACAGTTGTTTGCGCATACTCATCGATTCCGGGTTGTGGCACCAAAGGCAGCGCATCTGGCAGCCTTTGAGAAACACTGTGGTACGCACACCGGGGCCGTCATTGATGCAAAACTTCTGAATATCAAAGACGATGCCTGTTGTATTCATAATGATTTCCCTGGTCGTTGGCGTTAATCGTTCAATGTGCGGTTAAGGATCTCCAGTTGTACGTCGCGATCTAAATTGACAAAGCGCGCACTAAACCCACCGACCCGCACAATCAGGTTGGGGTAGTTTTCAGGATGCTGATAAGCCGCCTCCAGCTCGCCTTTGCCCACGACACTGACCATCAGTTGTGGCCCGCCTTGTTCGAAAAAACCTTCCATTAAAGCGCTGACCAACGGGCGCCGTGTATTAAACAGCGTTTTGCTAAATTTAATGTTTTGTACCGAACCGGCATGATATTTCGCTTCAAGTTTTGCCAGTGAATTGAGCATGGCGGTGGGGCCATTTTTATCAGCACCACTTTGCGGGTTATTGGCATTACTCATATAAACACCACGTTTGCGACCATCCGCAGACGCGCTGGTGGCGCGGCCCCATTCGGTATTAACTTGATTGTTGATAATCACCACCAGATAGCTATCCAGCCCGACTTTGATCGCGGCATCGCGCACGCCATTGCAAATATACTGGTGCATCAGCACGGCGATCTGGTCGGCATAGCTGTCGTCGTTGCCGAATTTTGGCGCGTTGATAAGCTCAGTACGCAGTTTTTCATGGCCGACAAAATCCACTTTCAGGGCGTCGAGCAGTGTGGAGTAAGGGTATTTTTGCTGCTCAAAAATAACTTTCTTGATGGCCGCGAGGGAATCTGAGGCGTTGGTATTGCCGTAAGTTTCGTTTGTGCCACCCAGACGATAAGCCCCGCCATCAAGCAGCGTTTTTTCCCGCGCGATGCAATCGCTGGTTAATAGGCTGGTCAACAGAAAACCGACTTGCTGATTCATCACGCTATACGAAGATGCCTGCGCTTTTGCGGTAATGTCGATGTAGTAATCAAGCAGATTTTTATAGTTACTCAGCACATCATCAAAGCAGGTGATTTGCTCCGGTGTTTTCAGTGCAACACCACCACTTTTGTTTTTACCATCCCAAAAGTCGACACCACCACTGAGCGCAATATTCAAAATTTTCAGTACGTTCATGCAGGTATTTGGCGTGCCGACGCTGCGGCCTGAAAGCACAAACTCACCGCAGCCAAAGGGAACATATTGCTCTGCATCCTGTTCGCTCACCTGCATGGAATGCATGACTGCCGGAATATTGACATCGTCGTTATACAAAATCGGGTAGGTGATGCCGGTGCCGATGGCATCCAGTGCTTGCTGATAAATAGCCTGATCCATGCCCTGATAAATACGCAGGGTGAACTGCGGTTCTGTATCCTGATTTTCCTGCACGGCCTGAATGGCGAGGCGGCAATATACATCGGCGTTTGCAGGCTGTCTGCGCCCACGTCCGCCGACAATCACACGGCCATTTACCGTGGTTTTGCGCGCTTCAATCAGCCGGTAATGAGAGCGAATAAAATCAATTGCTTCTCTCTCGGTCAGTCGTTTCGCCTTTAAGTCGTTTACCAGTAAATCGCCAAGATAATCATCCATCCGTCCGTAGTTCACCACGCCCGCACAAAGGCTATAAAGCCAGCTCAGCTGAATACCCTGCAAGAAAGTTTCGGGTTTCGCGGTGCGGACATGCATCAGCGCATCGATTAAAGCAGAAAGGTGCTGTTTTCGCGCCAGATCCGGCGTGCTTTCCAGTTCACTGGCCGCGAGCTGGATATGTCGGTCAATAACGCTGACCACAATTTTCAGCACGCCCAGGAATGATTCATGAAGGGTGATGGCCTGATGGTCCTCACGTGTAATGGCAGCATCAAGTTTCTGGCGAATTTTTTCGCTGAGCCCTGATAACCCAAGATCCATGAGCAGGTTGTAATCCAGGTACATGCCGCTAAGTCGGGCAGTGGCAATCGCCGGATAATTAACATCCACAAACTTGCCCAGCGTATCGTCTTTTAGCGTCTGGCGGAAGTAAATCGAACGGGTGTCATGGGTTTCCCAATATTTAAGCAGAGCATCAATGCGGTGGTGGTCAGCTTCAGAAAGCGAGGCTTTAAATGCCTCCAGCTTGCTGAAATTACAGTAATGCCCCACGCCACCGACGGATGTTACGCAGCCAAATCCAATCGGTAGTGCATCCAGGCGACCAATGATTTTATCTTCCGGTTGAATACGGCGAAACATGGTGGGGTAAAGCGTTTGCAGACATTTTACTTCGCGGCTTAACGGATCGCTTTCGCTGCGATGCGCCGAAGTGTATGCCTCCATAACGGCGAGTTGTTCGATAGGTGTTTTCTCGCAGGGGATCTTTTTGTTGACGTCTACCTGCTCGGCAATGATCGGGGCGCTCATGTTTAGTCCTTACGTAGTTCATGATTTATTCTATTAACTTGTAATTACAAATATAAAACTGAGATCGCGATCTTGTTTCTGCCATATGACCGTAAAAAACATATGGTATCGCTTTGTGATTGCCTTCACACCTGGATTTTAAGGTGTCATGAACAAGTGCTTTGTATGATTTTTATCAAGATCCACAGTAAGGAATATTTCTATTTTCCTATAACTTGTATTTACATGTTTAAAGGGGAAGGAAAATGAACGGCTTATTAAGCAAAGAGCTTATCTGCTTGAATCTGAACGCCCGAGAAAAGCATCAGGTGTTTCGTGAGATGGCAGAGCTGCTGTGGAACGCAGGGCATATCACTGATATTGAACAGTTTGTGGCGGATGTGTGGGATCGTGAGGATACGGGAAATACAGGGTTTGAAGGCGGTGTCGCGATCCCACACGCCAAAAGCCCGGTCGTGAAACGTGCCTCAGTCGTGGTGGGGATCAGCCAGCAGGGTATTGATTACGGTGCAGAAGATGACAAGCCCTCCCACGTATTTTTGATGATTGCGTCACCGCACAATGCTTCCAATTTACATATTGAGATCCTTGCCCAACTTTCTTCACGCCTGATTGAAGACGGCTTTATGGAAACTCTCTTGCAAGCCACCTCGCAGGAAGAGGTGATGGCGTTGTTCCATGCGCAGGCGCAACCCCAAGAGGAAAAACAGGTCACCCGGCAGGATAAGGGGCTGATCCTTGGGGTTACCGGCTGCCCGGTTGGTGTGGCTCATACCTATCTTGCGGCAGAAGCTATCGTTAAGGCCGCCCGGGAAATGGGTTACGAAGTTAAAGTAGAAACCAATGGCTCCATTGGCGTGAAGGACTCGCCAACGGCCGAGGAAATAGCCAGAGCAGACGCTATTGTCGTTGCTTGTGATAAGCAGGTCGACCTTGATCGTTTTGCCGGAAAAAAGGTGGTTATCTGCGGTGTAAAGGCGGCGATTAAAGGGGCGACAGGCTTGATTGAACAGGCGCTATCGGCACCGCTTTACCAGGCAACAACCACGGGTAAGGCAAAATCCGTACCTGCTGCTTCATCAGGTTCTGTGCTCTATAAGTCACTGATGAACGGTGTCTCTTTCATGATCCCATTCGTGGTGGTGGGAGGGCTGTTAATCGCGTTATCTCTGGCGCTGGGCGGCGTGCCGACAGAGCAGGGGTTGAGTATTCCTGCCGGGAGTTTGTGGAACAAAGTGCTGAGTGTTGGCGTTGTCGGTTTTACGCTGATGATCCCCATTCTTTCAGGTTATATCGCGTATGCCATTGCTGACAGACCAGGGCTGGCGCCGGGCCTGATTGGTGGGTGGATAGCAAACAATGGATCTTTTTATGATGCCAGCGCCGGGACCGGGTTTATTGGTGCGATTGTCGCTGGGTTGTTAGTCGGTTATTTCGTGAAGTGGTTGACCCATTTTAACTACTCAAAAATGGTCCAGCCGCTGGTGCCAATCATGATTGCACCGATTGCAGGCACACTGTTTATCGCCGCGATATTTATCTTTGTGATTGGCGCTCCCATTGCCGATTTGATGACGGCTCTTAACCATATGTTGGCGAACCTCTCCACCGGCAACGTTATTGTTATTGGCATTGTGATGGGGCTGATGCAAGGGTTCGATATGGGAGGGCCATTCGGCAAAGTGGTGTTTATGTTTAGCGTGGGGTTGATAGCTCAGGGGCAAACACAGTTTATGGGCGCACAGGCGGCGGCAATCCCCGTTGCACCATTAGGGATGGCGCTGGCGGCGTTTATGGGCAAACGCTTTGGGCTGTTTGATGAAGAAGAGTATGAAAATGGTAAAGCCGCTGCGGCGATGGGGCTGGTAGGGATCTCCGAAGGAGCCATTCCTTTTGCAGCCCGAGACCCGTTTACGGTAATCCCGGCCAATATGATTGGCTCTGCGGTGGCCTGTTGCCTGGGCTTTATCTTCGGCCTGCACTGTAATGTGGCACACGGTGGGCCAATCATTGTTCTGTTGGGCGGATTTGATAAGCCTGTATTGGCGTTAATCGCGATGGCAGCAGGCGTGGTCTGTACCGCGACGATTGCTATTACCCTGAAACGTTTTAAAATGGCGCGCAACCGGCAACACGCGGTTATGGATGTCGCCTGATAGTACAATCGGGTGACGGCGGAGCCTTATTTCAGGCTCCGTTGCGAAGTTCTTTCCCCGGATGGCGCATGAAATACATCGATATTTATCATTTATTGAAAGAGAAGATAATTAAAGGCAGCTATCTTCCCTATGCGCCGCTGGAAGGTGAACACGCACTGGCACAAATTTATAACGTTAGCCGTCCGACTATCCAGAAAGCCATTGCGCGACTGAAACGTGAATCTTTTGTGCATACCCGGCAGGGCGCTGGCATTTTTGTGAATCCCCCTGAGTTTTACCAGGACAACAGTGTCATTTCGATTTCCGAGCGCATTCAAAGCGATCAGAAATTAGATAACGTGGTGTTGCTTTTCGATACTCAGCCAGCGGAAGGGGAAATAGCAGAACGCTTTGCACTGGCTCAAGGCAGCCTGCTGATTCATTATCGCCGGATGCGCATCATTAATGAGCTTCCCGCAATTATTGAAGAAACCTGGATGCCGTATTCTTTGTTCCCTGATTTCACGCGTGAGGATTGTAGCCATTCGGTGCTGCAATATATTGAACAGACCTGTGGATTAGCAATCAGCCACGATGTTAAAACGCTTTCAGGAAAGTCGCTTAATCAGGAAGAAGCCTGGCTGCTGCGCACAGAAGAAGGGCGCATTTGCCTTTCCATTCGCCATAAAGTGTTTTTACAAAGCGGGCAAATGGCGCAGTACACGCTGGAAACATTGCTCTCGAATGAGGTCACGACAGTCTCAATGCGTTAAATGGCGTTAATGCAACTTTGCGAAACATAAAAAAAGGCGAAACCCAGGTTTCGCCTTTTTTGTAATGGTTAACTATTAGAATGCGTAGTTAAAGTTCATGCCATACAGCCAGGCTTTACCTTCAGACTGGAAGGTGTACGGGCCTTCTTTGATCTCTACGTGCTGACCGTGCATGTAGGAAATGCCCAGGTCGACAGACGCATCATCGTTAAACGCGTAAGTTGTACCCGCACTGATCCAGAAACGGTCCTGATCCGGGATGGAGATAGAACGGTTTTCCGCAGGGACTGGGCTATCGTCAAACGCGATACCGGTACGGAAGGTCCAGTTCTTATCCATAAAGTAAGTGGTACCTACAGCAATACGGTACGCATCTTTGAAGCTCTCATCTTTATAGAACAGCGTCTGGCCATTGGTGCCCGTTGCTTTCAGCTCCTGGAACTGGCTCCAACTGGTATACGTCATGCTGTAGTGAATTGCCCATTGTGGCGCAATTTTGTTATAGCCGGACAGTTCCCACATTTCTGGCAGGTTCAGCGTCAGAGAACCTGGAACGGTTTGACCGTTGGTGCCAGCCGGTAAACCGAAGTTAGATAACAGCGGGTTATAGGCGGATGGCAGGCTGCTCTTATAGTCGCCGTCAAAGTCGACTTTAACTTCAGAACGGTAGGTGAAGCCGTAACGGTTGTCTTTATCGATTTCATAAAGAATACCGGCGTTCCAGCCAAAGCCCCACTCGTCACCTTTCAGGTGCGCGATTTGAGTATCACCAGGGATTGAACCAATAGCGCGACGTTGTGCTGGAGTCAGTGGTGAAGACGGGTTACCCGCGATCAACTGTGGTAAATCACCGGCGTAACGCTCGATTTTCGCTTTTGCATAAACCGCATCAAAGCCAAGACCGAAGCTCCAGTTGTTGTTTAAACGGTATGCGCCGCTCAGGTTCATGTTCAGAGTCGTCAGGTCGGTTTTGCCGCCCATAGAACCTGCGGTGTAATCGTCATTAAACTCTGTAGCTAAACCGTAGTTGGAGGTAACAGATGCACCCCAACCAAATTGTTCGTTAATCGGCGCAACAAAGTGCAGGTTAGGAACCCATGCAGTCGGCGCGATGTTATTCGCGTCGGTGCTACGGCCTGAAGGAGAAGTACCAGAAATATTAACACCTGGATCAACGAAGACAGCACCACCGGAGAACATTGGGCGGTCAAACATCATGATAGTTGCAGGGTTACGGCTTGCGGAGCCCGCATTATCTGCGACGGCACCTTCCCCTGAATAAGCTCGGCCTAGGCCTGAGGAAGAGAACTCGTTTAATTGAAAGCCGGCTGAGTACGCCTGCGATGAGACAATTGCCACTGCAACCGCTAGGGCTGACTTTGTAAACAGGTTTTTCTGGCTCATGACCAAAACCTCATAATAGATTTATTTTTATACAAACAATGTTACATGCCGTAACAGGAGCGCGAATAGTATGGGCTGATTTGTTACAGAGAAAGCAGACCAGTGGCGAGAGTATAGGTCCGACCAGATAGGATGTTGCAAGTTTGTATCTGATATTTTTCAAAGTTGATCGTAGAAACGAGATCTGCCTGGCAAAATCGCTGATATGAGCGCTGTCCAAAATTGGTGAATCTTGTTCTAGATCATTTTTAAGTGTGATTTGGGTCACTTGCGGATTTTGGCAAGATTAACGGCTGGAGTCGCTTCAACCTGAAGCGTAAAATAGGCAGGAATTGTTTAATCCTATTCAATGCGAAATACAGAGGAAATCATAAAATGAGTAAAAACACTGCCGATGAAACCCCGGTTTGCTGCTGTATTGATGTCGGTTCCATTATTGATAATACCGACTGCACAGCAACATATAGCCGCGTGTTTGCGACCAAAGCAGAAGCGGACGAAACCCTGGCTGCATTGACCGAAAAAGCGCGTGCTGCCGAGTCCGAACCTTGCCAGATTGTGCCACGTTATACCGAAGAAGCTGACGGCGTGCGTTTGGACATCGATTTTACGTTCAGCTGCCAGGCTGAAACTATGATCTTCCAGCTGGGCCTGCGTTAATTTCTGCTGACGCTCTCTCTCTGAGAGCGTCATTTATCTCTTCTTAAAGCGTGTTCCTCCTCCCAATTTTTTAGTCCCCTGGTTGGCTGATTGTAACTTTTTGGTTAAAACTGTGATCAGGTCTGACCACTATTGGTCGTTTACAATTTTATTACCCAAAAATATGAAGTTACAGTTACAAGGTTGTAGTTTCGGACATTGGGTTGAACAGGGGAGCTTATGAGTCAGGCACTTCCGCTGGTGACCCGTCAGGGTGACCGCATTGCCATTGTCAGTGGTTTACGCACACCGTTTGCCCGCCAGGCGACAGCATTTCATGGCATACCTGCTGTCGATCTCGGCAATATGGTGGTCAGCGAATTGCTGGCCCGCAGTGAAATTCCCCCTGAAATTATCGAACAACTGGTCTTTGGCCAGGTTGTCCAGATGCCGGAAGCTCCAAATATTGCCCGTGAAATCGTCCTCGGCACGGGGATGAGCGTACATACCGACGCCTATAGCGTTAGCCGCGCCTGCGCCACCAGTTTCCAGGCGGTGGCAAACGTTGCCGAAAGCTTGATGGTGGGTACCATTCGAGCAGGTATCGCGGGTGGTGCTGACTCCTCATCTGTTTTGCCCATTGGCGTGAGTAAAAAACTGGGGCGCACATTAGTTGATGTGAATAAAGCGCGTTCTCTTGGCCAGCGGCTAAAATTGTTTGCGCGCTTGCGTCCGCGTGATTTATTGCCGGTACCGCCAGCGGTAGCGGAATATTCCACCGGTTTACGTATGGGTGATACCGCTGAGCAAATGGCGAAAACGCATGGTATTACGCGTGAGCAGCAAGATGCGCTGGCTCATCGTTCCCACACCAAAGCGGCAATCGCCTGGAAGGAAGGCAAGTTGACCGAGGAGGTTATGACCGCCTTTATTCCGCCGTATCGCCAACCTTTCAGCGAAGATAACAACGTTCGCCAAAATTCATCGATTGCTGATTACGCCAAACTGCGTCCAGCGTTTGATCGTAAACACGGTACGGTAACGGCGGCCAACAGTACTCCGTTAACCGATGGTGCCGCCGCGGTGATTCTGATGACGGAATCTCGCGCTAAAGAATTGGGCCTGAAGCCTCTGGGCTATCTGCGCAGCTATGCGTTTACCGCGGTGGATGTCTGGAAAGACATGTTGCTTGGGCCTGCCTGGGCAACACCATTGGCGCTCGACAGAGCGGGCATCACACTCAATGACCTGACGCTCATCGACATGCACGAAGCGTTTGCCGCACAAACATTGGCAAACCTGAAAATGCTTGCCAGTGAGCGTTTTGCGCGCGATGTGCTGGGCCGTGCTCATGCAACAGGTGAAGTGGACGATGCGAAATTTAACGTTTTAGGCGGCTCAATTGCCTATGGTCATCCGTTTGCTGCCACCGGTGCGCGAATGATCACACAAACGCTGCATGAACTGCGCCGTCGTGGCGGCGGATTTGGGCTAGTTACCGCCTGTGCAGCAGGTGGATTAGGTGCCGCAATGGTTCTGGAGGCCGAATAATGGAACAGACTTCTGCTTTCAACTTACATATCCGTCTCGACAATATCGCAGTCGTGACCATTGATGTGCCAGGCGAAAAGATGAATACGCTGAAAGCGTCTTTCGGCCCTGAAGTGCACAACATCGTCAAACAAGTTCGTGATAACACGGCACTACAAGGGTTGATATTTATCTCAGGTAAGCCAGACAACTTTGTGGCGGGCGCTGACATTAACATGATTGCGCATTGCCAGACGGCGCAAGAGGCACAAGCACTGGCGCATCAAGGCCAGCAAATCATGGCAGAAATTGCGGCATTACCGATTCCGGTTGTTGCGGCAATCCACGGTGCTTGTCTTGGCGGTGGGCTGGAGCTGGCTCTTGCCTGTCATACGCGCATTTGTACTGACGATGAAAAAACCAAGCTGGGTTTGCCAGAGGTGCAGCTTGGATTGCTGCCGGGTTCTGGTGGCACACAGCGTTTGCCGCGTTTGATAGGCGTCAGCAATGCGCTTGATATGATTCTGACGGGGAAACAGTTACGACCACGCCAGGCGCTAAAACTGGGTCTGGTAGATGAAGTGGTACCGCAGTCGATTTTGCTGGCCGCAGCCATCGAACAAGTAACAAAAGGCCGCCCAACAGGTCGTACTTTACCGGTTCGTGAACGTATTCTGGCAGGCCCGTTGGGCCGTACCTTATTGTTCAGTATGGTGAGTAAGAAAACCGAGCAAAAAACTCACGGTAATTATCCCGCCACACAGCGCATTATTGACGTTATCAAAATTGGGCTGGGGCAGGGGAGCTTTAGCGGTTATGAGGCGGAAGCCAAAGCGTTTGGCGAACTGGCAATGACTCCGGAATCAGCGGCTTTGCGCGGGTTATTTTTTGCCAGCACCGAGCTTAAAAAAGAAAACGGCGCTGATGCGCAGCCTCGCAAGCTAAACGCGGTCGGCATTCTGGGGGGCGGATTGATGGGCGGGGGCATTGCGTTTGTTACCGCTACGAAAGGCAAATTGCCTGTCCGAATCAAAGATATTAATAATGACGGCATTAATCACGCGCTGAAATATAGCTGGGATTTGCTGGATAAAAAAGTGCGTCGTCGGCATATGAAGGCCGCCGAACGCCAGCGCGAAATGGCACGTATTTCCGGCGGCACGGATTACCGCGGTTTTCATAATCGCGACATCGTTGTGGAAGCTGTTTTTGAAGATCTTGCGCTCAAGCAAAAAATGGTCGCAGAAATTGAACAAAATGCTGCACCGCATACGATTTTTGCTTCTAACACATCGTCGTTGCCGATTGCGGACATTGCTGCAAATGCCGCACGACCAGAGCAGGTTATTGGTCTGCATTACTTCAGTCCAGTAGATAAAATGCCGTTGGTCGAAGTCATTCCGCATGCAGGTACCAGTTCGGAAACTATTTCCACAACTGTCGCGCTGGCTAAAAAACAGGGTAAAACACCGATTGTGGTCGGTGACAGCGCCGGATTCTACGTCAACCGCATTCTGGCGCCTTACGTGAACGAAGCGATGCGCTGCCTGGTGGAAGGGGAGCCCATCGATAAAATTGATAATGCGCTGGTGGCATTTGGTTTTCCCGTCGGCCCAATCCAACTTTTGGATGAGGTGGGAATCGATGTGGGGACTAAAATTAGTCCTATACTTCAGCAAGCATATGGCGATCGTTTTGCTTCACCGCAGAGTATTGCAGCAATATTGAATGACGATCGCAAAGGTAGAAAAAATGGGCGAGGTTTCTATCTTTATCCGGGCAAAGGGAGTAGAAGCAAAAAGCAGGTTGATCCTGCAATCTACACCCTGCTGGGTATTACGCCAAAAGGGCAACTGGCAGAGAAAGAAATCGCACAGCGCTGCGTGATGATGATGCTCAATGAGGCGGCTCGCTGTCTTGATGAAGGTGTTGTCCGCAGCGCGCGTGATGGTGACATCGGTGGCGTGTTCGGTATTGGTTTTCCACCCTTCCTCGGTGGTCCGTTCCGTTATATGGATTCACGCGGAGCGGGTGAAGTTGTCGCGCAATTGCAACGCCTGGCCAGTCAGTACGGAGAGCGTTTTACTCCCTGTGACAGACTTTTACAAATGGTGGAAGAGCAACGAAATTTCTGGGGAAAGTGAACCCCGGAGATGAAACTGTAGTCAAAGAAACATGAGTTTATGACTCGGTGAATGGATGCTGGTCGGTCATTTAGTGAACAGTGATTGACTATACTTGCACCATTGAGGTAAAAAACAGCGTTTCATTCGATGTACGGATAAGGCACAATGCCCGGCTGCTGAATTTCCCCTTTTAAGTTTCAGGGGAATTCAAGCATTCCTGGTTAACAAAAGCGGTGCAATATGCAAGTTTTTATCATGCGTCATGGCGACGCAGCACTAGATGCTGCCAGCGACTCGGTACGTCCACTCACTCAGTGTGGTTGTGATGAATCCAGAGTAATGGCGACCTGGTTGAAAGGCCAAATGGTGGATATCGAACGTGTTCTGGTGAGCCCTTACCTGCGAGCCGAACAAACACTGGATGTGGTGCGGGAATTACTGCCCCTTCCAGGTAAAGAAGACATTCTGCCGGAATTAACCCCGTGCGGTGATGTGGGTCTGGTGGGCTGCTATTTGCAAGCCCTGGCCAATGAAGGGGTCGAATCGGCGTTGGTGATTTCTCACCTGCCGTTAGTCGGTTACCTGGTGTCAGAACTTTGTCCTGAAGAGACACCACCGATGTTCAGTACCTCAGCAATTGCGAACGTCACACTGGATCCCGAAACCGGGAAAGGCGTGTTCAACTGGCAGATGAGTCCTTGCAATTTGAAGGTCGCTAAAGCTATCTGAAAGCCGTCAGCATGAACAAAAGAGCCGCGAAATGCGGCTCTTACTGTTTGTGGGGGCTGGTATTCGCTACGGCAACTCCGGCGGCAGCCACTCTTCGATTTCAATCAACACCAGCAAGGCTGCATCACCGCCATACTCTTTCGGCGCTTGATGAAATGCCATCACGTGCGGGTGTTGCGCTAACCACAGCGGCGTTTGCTGCTTCAATACATGTTTGCCGTGCCCGTGCATGACGCAGGCGCAAAATACATGTTCACGACGACAGGCTGCAATCAGCGCCCCTAATTCCTGTTTCGCTTGCAGCTGTGTCAGGCCATGCAAATCGAGAAACAATTCGGGCGAATAATCACCGCGGCGAATTTTTTTGAGCTCAAAATGACTGACGTCTTCACGTACATAACGCGTTGGGCCTTCCGTTGCGAGCCGCGGCTGGAATTCGTCAGAAAAATAGTGGCTGGCATCGGCTTGCTCTTGCAAAAGCCGTTTCACCGGAACAGCCTGAACTTTCTTGCGTAGCGGGCGATGAACAATAGTGTCCTGAGCTAATTTTTTTGTGCCGCTCATCAAATCACGGAAAAGGTTCTGATCATCAGCGCTGAGCGGAGTTTTCTTTTTCATCTATATCTCGTCTCATCTGTTTTGCCGTCAGTTTACCTGCTTTGCCATCCATCACTAAATAAAACGCAATTTTCCCGTCTGTGGCGGTGATTGAATGCTGATTTGTCGCGGTCTTCATGGCAAACTAATCGATTATTGAATTAGCGCGAACGGCCTGCGGAGGGCAACGTGGATAAAATTTTCGTCGATGAGGCAGTAAATGAACTGCACACCATTCAGGATATGCTGCGCTGGGCAGTCAGTCGTTTCAGCGCCGCCAATGTCTGGTATGGCCACGGCACCGATAACCCGTGGGACGAAGCCGTTCAGTTAGTGCTGCCAAGCCTCTATCTGCCGCTGGATATTCCTGAAGATATGCGCACTGCGCGTCTGACACCCAGCGAGCGTCATCGTATCGTTGAACGTGTGATTCGCCGCGTTAATGAACGCATTCCAGTCGCTTACCTGACCAATAAAGCGTGGTTCTGTGGTCACGAATTTTATGTGGACGAACGTGTGCTTGTGCCGCGTTCCCCGATTGGTGAACTGATCACCAACCGTTTTGCGGGTCTTTTTGACCAGGAACCCCATCACATTCTTGATATGTGTACCGGCAGTGGCTGTATCGCTATTGCCTGTGCTTATGAATTCCAGAATGCAGAAGTGGATGCGGTTGATATCTCTCTTGATGCGCTGGCAGTTGCTGAGCAAAACATCGCCGAGCATGGTCTGGAAAACCAGGTCACGCCAATTCGCTCCGATTTGTTCCGTGACCTACCTAAAGTGCAGTACGACGTTATTGTCACTAATCCGCCTTATGTGGATGCGGAAGATATGTCCGACCTGCCTGGTGAGTTCCGCTTTGAACCTGAATTAGGTTTAGCTGCCGGTAGCGATGGTCTGAAACTGGCGCGTCGTATTCTGGCGTGTGCCCCGGATTACCTTGCCGATGGCGGTATCCTGATTTGTGAAGTCGGGAACAGCATGGTACATCTGATGGAGCAATATCCTGATGTGCCGTTCACCTGGCTTGAGTTCGACAACGGCGGTGACGGCGTGTTTATGCTGACTAAATCGCAGTTAATTGATGCGCGTGAACATTTCAGCATTTACAAAGATTAATCTGTGCAGGCGGGCCTTACGGCCCGTCTTCTTTTGCTCACAACACAACGAAAATGACAACGGTAAGGAGCCGTGACAGAAGATGGCCGGAAACTCAATTGGACAAGTATTTCGCGTAACGACTTTTGGTGAATCCCACGGTGTGGCGTTGGGTTGCATTGTTGATGGTGTGCCGCCAGGTATTCCGCTGACCGAAGCCGATTTACAACACGATCTCGACCGCCGCCGCCCTGGTACTTCCCGCTATACCACGCAACGTCGTGAACCCGACCAGGTGAAAATTCTTTCTGGTGTCTTCGAAGGTGTCACCACCGGTACCAGCATTGGTTTGCTTATCGAAAATACCGATCAGCGCTCACAGGATTACAGCGCCATCAAAGACGTGTTCCGTCCAGGTCACGCTGATTACACCTACGAACAAAAATACGGCCTGCGCGATTACCGTGGCGGTGGCCGTTCTTCTGCGCGTGAAACTGCCATGCGTGTTGCAGCAGGTGCGATTGCTAAAAAATATCTGGCGCATAAATACGGCATTACTATTCGCGGTTGCCTGACGCAGATGGGCGATGTGCCGCTTGAAATCAAAGACTGGGACCAGGTTGAACAGAACCCTTTCTTCTGCCCGGACCCAGACAAAATCGACACTCTCGATGAACTGATGCGTGCGCTGAAAAAAGACGGTGATTCTATTGGCGCGAAAGTTACCGTTGTGGCGGATAACGTTCCACCAGGTCTTGGTGAGCCGGTATTTGATCGTTTAGACGCGGATATTGCCCACGCGCTGATGAGCATCAACGCCGTGAAAGGCGTGGAAATTGGTGAAGGTTTCGGTGTGGTTAACCTGCGTGGTAGCCAGAACCGCGATGAAATCACCAAACAAGGTTTCCAGAGTAACCATGCGGGCGGCATTCTCGGTGGCATCAGCAGCGGCCAGCAGATTGTGGCAAATATGGCGCTGAAACCAACATCCAGCATTATGGTTCCAGGCCGCACCATTAATCGCGAAGGCGAAGAAGTTGAGATGGTAACGCGTGGCCGTCATGACCCTTGTGTCGGTATCCGCGCGGTGCCTATTGCTGAAGCGATGCTGGCAATTGTCTTGATGGACCATATGCTGCGTCAGCGTGCTCAAAACGCCGACGTGACCACCACTCTACCGCGCTGGTAATGCGATGAAAAAAATGCTCGTGGGGCTGCTGGCATTGCTTGCCAGTACAGCGACTTTTGCGGCCACACCGTGGCAGAAAATTAGTCATCCCATTGCGGGAAGCCCGCAATCTATTGGTGCTTTCGCTAACGGATGTATCGTGGGTGCCCACGAGTTACCGCTCAATGATCCTCGCTATCAAGTGATGCGCCAGGATCAACGTCGCTATTTTGGGCATCCTGATTTAGTGATGTTTATCCAACGCTTAAGCAACCAGTCGACGCAGCTTGGTCTTGGTACGTTACTGATTGGTGATATGGGAATGGCTGCGG
Organism: Buttiauxella sp.; assembly: GCA_036502985.1. Classification (GTDB taxonomy): domain Bacteria; phylum Pseudomonadota; class Gammaproteobacteria; order Enterobacterales; family Enterobacteriaceae; genus Buttiauxella. The sequence goes on along the minus strand of DASXXQ010000230.1, from coordinate 4,580 downwards.
GTGGGCGCTTTAGTTCAGGCCATGCCAGTCACCAAAGCGGTCTGGATGTTGATATCTTTTTGCAGCTTCCTAAAACCCGTTGGACGTCGGCACAACTGCTCAAACCACAGGCGCTGGATTTAGTCGCCAGTGATAATAAGCATGTGGTGCCGCAATTGTGGCAGCCAGAAATCAGCAGCCTGATTAAACTTGCGGCAAAAGATAACGACGTAACGCGCATCTTCGTCAACCCTGCTATCAAACAGCAGCTTTGTCTTGATGCCGGTGCAGACCGTGACTGGTTACGCAAAGTTCGCCCGTGGTTCCAGCATCGCGCGCATATGCACGTTCGCCTGCGTTGCCCGGCTGATAGCCTCGAGTGTGAAGAGCAATCGCCGCCGCCGCCTGGTGACGGTTGCGGAGCTGAGTTGCAAAGCTGGTTTGCGCCACCTGCACCTGGTAGCAGCGTACCTAAAAAGAAAACACCTCCCCCAATTCCGGCCTCTTGTCAGGCCTTGCTTGATGAGCACGTTCTCTAACGGATGAGTTAATGGAATGGTTTATGGTCTCCCCCCTGATGCTAGTGGCGCTGTTTTTTGTCGCGTTGCTCGCGGGGTTTATTGATTCGTTAGCAGGTGGTGGTGGTTTATTGACCATTCCCGTGTTGCTGGCAACCGGTATGTCGCCCGCTCAAGCGTTGGCAACCAACAAACTTCAGGCGTGCGGGGGTTCAGTTTCGGCCTCAATCTATTTTATTCGCCGCAAAGTGGTGAGCCTCAAAGATCAGAAACTCAATATTCTGATGACCTTTATTGGCTCAACAACCGGTGCATTGCTGGTTCAGCATGTGAAATCAGATGTGCTTCGGCAAATTTTGCCGGTGCTGGTCATTGGCATTGGACTCTATTTTTTATTAATGCCAAAGATTGGTGAAGAAGACAGACAACGTCGTTTATACGGCCTGCCATTTGCGTTAATTGCCGGTGGTTGCGTCGGTTTCTACGATGGTTTCTTTGGGCCTGGCGCAGGTTCTTTCTACGCGCTGGCGTTTGTTACGCTATGCGGCTTTAACCTCGCCAAATCGACCGCCCACGCCAAAGTATTAAACGCGACGTCCAACCTGGGTGGCTTGTTGCTGTTTATCATTGGCGGGAAAGTGATTTGGGGAACTGGCTTTGTGATGATGGCCGGGCAATTTTTAGGGGCGCGAATGGGATCGCGTCTTGTGTTGAGTAAAGGACAAAAGCTGATCCGCCCGATGATTGTGATTGTTTCGGCGGTGATGAGTGCCAAACTCTTATTTGATAGCCACGGACCGGAGATCCTCCATTGGTTGGGGGTAGCTTAAGATGACAACAGCAACGATGACAACAACGACAGAACACCATTATCAGGAACTTATCGACATTTTCGATAACTGCTTTAAAGACGATTTTAATACACGTCTGATTAAAGGCGACGACGAACCGATATATCTTCCAGCAGATGAAGACATTCCTTATCACCGCGTGGTATTTGCTCATGGCTATTATGCCAGCGGAATGCATGAGATTTCCCACTGGCTTATCGCAGGCAAAGCTCGCCGTGAGCTGGTGGATTTCGGATATTGGTATTGCCCGGATGGGCGTGATGCCGAAACACAAAGTAAATTCGAAGACGTGGAAGTCAAACCGCAGGCGCAGGAGTGGTTACTGTGCGTGGCGGCAAACTTCCCGTTCAATGTCAGCTGCGACAACCTGAGCGGAGATGTTGACCCGGACAGAATCGCATTCCAACGCCGTGTACATGCTCAGGTGATGATTTACCTGCAAGAAGGTATTCCACCGCGCACGGCCAGGCTAATTGAAGCGCTGCGGGAATATTATAAAACCCCGCCGCTGGCTGCGGAGCATTTTCCATGGCCGGAAGATTTAAACTAATTACCTGCAAAAAGAAGAGGAAGTACGATGATCGCGGAATTTGAAACACGCATTCTGGCGCTAATTGATGGGATGGTTGAAACTGCCAGTGATGACGAGCTGTTTGCCAGCGGTTATCTGCGCGGCCACCTGACACTTGCAGTGGCGGAGCTGGAACACGGCGAAGATCACACAGCAGAAGCGCTTCATGGTGCTGTATCAAACAGCCTGGAAAAAGCCATTCTGGCCGGTGAGCTTTCACCGCGTGACCAGTCTTTAGTGCTGGGAATGTGGGAAAATTTGTACCAGCAGGCTAAGTTTAAGTAACCTGCTGCTGGGGTGGATATCGCTTGCCGCTATTCACCCTACAAAATCGAAAATCGAAAATCGAAAATCGAAAATCGTAGGTCGGATTAGCGAAAGCGACATCCGACACTAGTACTACTTAACTTCTTTCCCCTTCAGCAACTTCCTTACCCAGAACCGATTCGGATTGAGTGCCGCGAGCGTTTCAGCATCCATTGGAATTGGCTCATCACTCATCTGGGCTGCCAGAATCTCTGCCGCCAATGGCGCACTACACAAACCTCTTGATCCTAACGCACCCAGAATAAACAGGTTCGGATAAACCGGCGCAAGTTCGGCGTTATCATGGCTATCTACCAGCGTTGCATAAGCTTCAAGCGTGGCATCGTAGTGAGGCACGCTGCCGATAATAGGCATATGGTCGCGTGTCGCGCAACGCACGCCACAACGCGCGTCACCTGCTGAAGTATCGACTTCGCGAGGCCACTCCACTTCCGGTAAACAGTTAAGCAAACGTTGGCGATTATGCTGCTGATCTTCATCGTTAAAGCGCATGTCTTCCACGCCGCGATGGTAACTTGCGCCGATACAATGCTGCTGATTTTTCAGGTTTTGCGGTGTCAGATAACCGTCGTAACACAACACCTGGCGTAACGCGGAAAGCGTCGGGGTTGTTGGGATATGACTCACCTGGCCGCCAACAGCAGAAAACGGCAATTTTTCGGTTTGTGAGAATTTACTGACTTTGTAGCCATTGGCTAACACCACAACCGCATGTTGTTGCGAGGCGTGTTCAGCAAATGACAATTGCCACGCATCATCCGTTTGAGTGAGCGACTCAACGCAATAACCATAATGCGTTTTTAGCCCCATTTCTTCTGCCAAAGCTAATGCGCCTGCGGTCAGTTGCGCCGGACACAGCCAACCACCAAGCGGGTAGGTTGCACCGCCATGCCCAGTTTCTACACCGCAAAGTTTTGTCGCGGTTTGCGCATCAACAGCATGAACAAGCAACGCAGGGAATTCCAGACTCAGCATTTGTTCAATTTTATGTTGGCTCTTTTCATCCCAACCAAGTTGGGTGACGCCACACCAGTCATGGTCAAATTCGACGGGCAATGAATCGTACAGACGGCGAGCAAAGGTAAATGCTGCGCTGAAAAAGTTCGTCAGTGCCGCATCGTGCGTATTGAGCAACGGATAAAGTGCCCCCTGACGATTGCCGGAAGCGCCATGTGCTGGCGCGTCGTCTTCGCAATACAGCGTGACTTGCCAACCACGGCGCAGCAACGCGAGTGAGAGCAGGGCGCTGGCAACACCGCCACCTACGATTGCGACTTCCTGTCCTTGCGCAACTGGGCGAGCATACCACGGCGTGCGATTCGGCGTTTCCAGCGCCTGGGTCATCACGCCTGTCAGCATTTCCCGCTTGCGGCCAAAACCTTTGCTTTTGGTCATGGTGAAACCGGCATCAATGAGCCCTCGACGCACAAATCCGGCAGAGGTAAATGTCGCCAACGTACCGTCGGTGCGCGCCAGTTTTGCCATCGCGTTAAACAGTTGCGGCGTCCACATATCCGGATTTTTTGAAGGTGCAAAACCATCAAGGAACCAGGCGTCGACCTGATTATTTAAGGTGTCATCCAGTTGCGGGATCAGTTCGTTAATATCGCCGAACCAAAGATCGAGAGTGATACGCCCATCCGCCAGTAAGAGGCGGTGGCAACCCGCAATGGCAAGCGGCCATTGTTGCTGTAATTGCTGTGCGAAATCGGATAATTCAGGCCAGTGAGCATGGGCGGCTTGTAAATCTTCAGCAGTGAGCGGGAATTTTTCAAAACTAATGAAATGCAGCCGCTGGAGGGTTGCGAGTGGGTGTTTTGCGCAAAAATCATCAAAAGCCTGCCATAAAGTCAGGAAGTTAAGCCCGGTACCAAATCCGCTTTCACCGACGATAAATAGCGAACGATCGTGGGTAGCGAAACGCTCTGACAGTCGATTTCCTCCGAGAAATACATAACGAGTTTCCTCCAGTCCATTATCATTAGAGAAGTACACATCGTCGAACTCTCGGGATACAGGTGTACCCTCTTCGTTAAAGCCTAAGTTGGCAGATTGTATTGGGGTATGTTTCACGTAAGTTACTCGTCTGGCAGGCAGTGAAACGATAGTAGCGATGTGTGCGAAGCGGCGCAAATTTCAGACCAATTTGGCTGATCGGACTTGTTCGGCGTACAACTGTACGCTATTGTGCCAGTCGAAATCCTAATAGTGCAGTGGAAGAGGTATTGAATGAAACGTGCAGTGATTACTGGCCTGGGCATCGTTTCCAGCATCGGTAATAACCAGCAGGAAGTCCTGGCATCTCTGCGTGAAGGACGCTCAGGGATCACCTTC
>DASXXQ010000229.1:0-12110 GCA_036502985.1 Buttiauxella sp. | reverse complement strand
TAATGTTGGTTGCGGGGGCCAGATTTGAACTGACGACCTTCGGGTTATGAGCCCGACGAGCTACCAGGCTGCTCCACCCCGCGTCCGTAAACTTCTTTAGTACCCAAATGACTTTCATCATTGCGCGAAACTCAGCGACTTAGTTGGTTGCGGGGGCCAGATTTGAACTGACGACCTTCGGGTTATGAGCCCGACGAGCTACCAGGCTGCTCCACCCCGCGTCCGTATAACTATTTACTGCTAATGACTTTCGTCACCGCGCTACTATCAGCGACTTTTTAATTGGTTGCGGGGGCCAGATTTGAACTGACGACCTTCGGGTTATGAGCCCGACGAGCTACCAGGCTGCTCCACCCCGCGTCCGTGGAAGCGCACTATACTCTGCTCGCTCTTTGATGCAACCCTTTTTTTAAAAAATACCCGATTTGTCTCATCTAACTGATAATAATTTAATTTAAGTACAAATACTGAACACATCCGGCGCGTATGGGGCGCAACACGTTTAATTCTTGCGGTGTGTTTGCTATCTTCGCGTGGCGTGTAGCGGCATAAACCAGGGCGAGGAAGTGATGATAGGACGTTGGAGTAAGTACATTGTAACTGGAGTGGTCGTTGCCTTATTGGCAGGCTGTTCTTCTAAACCGACCGATAAAGGTCAGCAATATAAAGACGGGAAGTTCACCCAACCCTTTTCACTGGTAAATCGCCCTGATGCGGTGGGTGCACCCGTTAACGGTGGCGACTTCGCTGAGCAAGTTAATCAGATTCGTTCTGCGTCTCCACGTTTATATAATAGTAAGAATGATATTTACGGTTCTGTTCAGGAGTGGTTACGTGCCGGTGGCGACACCAGCAAGCTTACCCAGTACGGCCTTGATGCCTGGCAGATGGAAGGTGCTGACAACTACGGTAACGTGCAATTCACCGGTTATTACACACCTGTCGTGCAGGCGCGTTACACACGTCAAGGCGAGTTCCAGTATCCTATTTATCGCATGCCGCCAAAACGCGGGCGTCTACCTTCCCGCGCAGAGATTTACAGCGGTGCGCTGAGCGACAGCTACATACTTGCCTACAGCAATTCCTTAATGGATAACTTCATTATGGATGTGCAGGGCAGCGGCTATATAGATTTCGGTGACGGCCAGCCATTAACCTTCTTTGGTTATTCGGGCAAAAACGGTCACGCCTACCGCAGTATCGGTAAAGTGCTTATCGACCGTGGTGAAGTGAAGAAAGAAGATATGTCGATGCAGGCTATTCGCCACTGGGGCGAAACCCACAGCCAGGCTCAAGTGCAGGAATTGCTGGAGCAGAATCCATCCTTTGTCTTCTTTAAACCTGCCAGCTACGCACCAGTGAAAGGCGCAAGCGCTGTACCATTAATTGGCCGTGCGTCTGTGGCATCCGACCGCTCGATCATTCCTGCGGGCACCACGATTCTGGCTGAGGTTCCACTGCTGGATAACAACGGCAAATTCAACGGGCAATATGAATTGCGCGTAATGGTTGCACTGGACGTGGGTGGCGCGATTAAAGGACAGCACTTTGATATCTACCAGGGGATTGGGCCTGATGCCGGTCACCGTGCTGGTTGGTACAACCATTATGGCCGCGTCTGGGTACTGAAAAACGCACCTGGCACCACCAATACTGTTTTCAATGGTTAATATTTCCTGCCAACGGGCTGTATAATCAGCCCGTCATCTTTTCCTGAAACAACACCCGCAAAGATTTTCCGAGGATAACGTAATGTCTGTAGTTTTGACCGATGCCTGGCTGCAACGCTTTGGCGGCACAGCTCGTTTGTATGGCCGTGATGCTCTGCAACTCTTTGCTGATGCGCATGTTTGCGTGATTGGTATTGGTGGCGTCGGCTCATGGGCTGCAGAGGCACTGGCGCGTACGGGAATCGGCGCGATTACGCTTATTGATATGGATGATGTGTGTGTCACCAATACCAACCGTCAGATTCATGCTCTGCGTGATAACGTCGGGCAGGCCAAAACTGAAGTGATGGCGGCGCGTATTCGCGAAATAAATCCAGAATGTCGCGTGACGGTGGTTGATGATTTTATTACCGCTGAGAACACCGCGCAGTTGCTCAATCAGGGTTTCAGCTATGTGATTGATGCGATCGATAGCGTGCGCCCGAAAGCGGCACTGATCGCTTACTGCCGTCGTAATAAGATCCCATTGGTAACAACCGGTGGCGCGGGTGGTCAAATCGATCCCACGCAGATTCAGGTCGCCGATCTGGCGAAGACTATCCAGGATCCACTGGCGGCAAAACTGCGTGAAAGGCTAAAGAGTGATTTTGGCGTAGTGAAGAACAGCAAAGGAAAGCTGGGGATAGATTGCGTATTTTCTACCGAGGCGCTGGTTTACCCACAGGCAGATGGTTCGGTATGTGCAATGAAAAGTACTGCTGACGGCCCAAAACGCATGGATTGCGCCTCAGGTTTCGGTGCTGCCACCATGGTCACCGCCAGCTTTGGGTTCGTGGCGGTTTCCCATGTATTAAAGAAAATGATGGCGAAAGCAGCACGCAATCAGGCTTGAGCGGCAGCGCGAACGGCTTGCGCTAATGCCGCAAGCCCGCTACTACGTGAAGCACTTAATTGATGACGCAGCCCTAAATCATCAAACAGGGCGAGTGGGTCTTCACTGAGTAATTGCTCTGGCGTTTTACCTTCTACAGCAGTGAGTAGAACGGCCAACAAACCGCGAACAATTCGCCCCTCGCTATCACCATAGAAATGCAGCGTACCGTTCGCCTGAAGGTTGTGACCCAGCCAGACGCGGTTTTCACAGCCCGCAATTTCTATTTCCTCACTCTTTAAGTCAGCAGGAAGTGCCGGAAGTTGCTTTCCTAACAGAATCAACTGGCGATATTTATCTTCCCACTGCTGTAACGGCGCAAACGTGGCACGCAAGCTATCGGCGGTGATTGATGTGCCAAAAGGATGGCCGGCTAAGAATCCACTTGTCATTTAATCCACCAAAATTTCCAGCGCACTGTCGATAGCTTTGACTAATGCATCGACATCACTTTGCGTGTTGTACGGGGCGAAAGAGGCGCGCAATGTACCAGCGACGCCAAGTGCGGCGAGCAACGGTTGTGCACAGTGCTGCCCCGCACGCAGTGAAATCCCTGACTCGGCCAGAAGCGTAACCATATCGTTGTGGTGAACGCCGGCAAAATCAAACGCCAGAAGGCTCGAGTCCTGACAGCGGAAACTGCGGAAACCCGGACGTTTCGCCAGTTCTGCTTCAGCCAGCGTCGCAAGCCCACGGCTGTAAGTTTCTGCTTCGGTCAAATCAACGGTTTCAAGCCACTCAAGGGCAGCACTCAGGCCAATCACGCCTGCAACGTTAGGCGTACCGGCTTCAAACCGATACGGTACCGGCTGAGTTTTAAACCCTTCAAATGAGACGTGAGTGATCATTTTTCCGCCGCCAAGCCACGGAGACATCTCTTCAAGTAACTCGCTTTTACCGTACAGCGCACCGATGCCGGTCGGGCCATAAAGTTTATGGGCGGAAAACGCATAAAAATCAATATCCAGTGCCTGCACATCCGGCGGGCAATGCACCACACCTTGTGCACCATCGACCATCACTACCGCGCCAACGGCATGAGCAAGCGTAATGGCTTTCACCAAATCCGGGCAGCCGCCAGTGACGTTCGACATTTGACCTAGTGCGAGGATTTTTGTCCGCTCGTTGAGCAGGTCTGGCAGTTTGCTTAAATCAGCGAGGTAATCTTTGCCTAGCGGCAGCTTGATAACCTTTGCACATGTTTGCTCAGCGACCATGAGCCAGGGCACAAAGTTAGCGTGGTGTTCTGCTTCGCTAACAATAATTTCGTCACCAGGCAGCAGGCGAGGGCGCGCGTAACATTGAGCCACCAAATTAATGGATTCGGTCGTGCCGCGTGTCCAGACAATATCTTTGCCGGAAGGGGCATTGAGCAACGCCGCTACGCTATCGCGTGCCGCTTCATAACGTTCTGTCAGGCGCTGTGCTGCAGCAAATTGGCTGCGATGAACATTACCGGCGCTCAGGCTATAAAACTGCTGAGTGGCTTCAATTACCGCAAGAGGTTTTAGTGTGGTTGCCGCGCTGTCGAGATAAACACCAGCATCAGTCAACGCCGGGAACTGGCCGCGAAAACTGGCGGGATTAAATGTTTTCATGATTTTCCTCGTATCCAATACAGAGATCGTGGCGCATTTGTCTTAATCACACAAGGGATCAATAACCTTCGGAATAGTCTGCATAATCTGGCAAGGTCACGAAAGAGGGTTATGCTATTTAATGTTAGGTGAGTGCTTCACCCTATTTATTTTTGAGTGCAAATCAGCATTAAACGCTACTAAGGAGAAGAATATGAACAAGGCAGCCGCAGCAGTTTCAGCAGGTCTCATGGTTTTTGCGCTTTCAGCATGTTCTAGCCCGAACTACGTAATGCATACCAACGATGGCCGTACCATCGTCTCCGCGGGTAAACCTCAAACCGATGAAGAGACTGGGATGATTCAGTACAAAGATGCTAATGGGAATAAACAGCAGATTAACCGTACTGACGTCAAAGAGATGGTTGAGTTAAATCAGTAAATCGCAGGCAAAAAAAAGCACCGCAATTTGCGGTGCTACATTAATCACTATGGACAGACAGGGTAAATGTACAGGAAGTGAAAAAGGGGTAGCTTAGCTACCGGGGTCTGGAATGCCAGACCAATTGCAAACACAACAACACAACATCACAACCGTAAGCCAAAAGCCCTCCGAAACACGCATTTCAGATAACTTTTCGTTCCGGCTCAGGAAGTGACGCCACTATAGGTATTTGCTGGTGCATCCTCAACGGACAATTTATAATGGCTCAGATAAAAAAAACTAATAGGTTAACTAAGTTCACCTGTTTGTTAACAGACTTTAACATTTAAGCCAATCAACTATGTCCAAGCGTTTACCACCATTAAATGCCTTACGTGTCTTTGACGCCGCAGCTCGTCACTTGAGTTTTACTAAAGCGGCCGATGAATTGTTCGTGACTCAGGCCGCAGTCAGCCACCAGATTAAGTCTCTGGAGGATTTTCTGGGCCTTAAACTCTTCCGCCGTCGCAACCGCTCGCTGTTGTTGACTGAAGAGGGGCAGAGTTACTATCTGGACATCAAAGAGATATTTTCGCAGTTGACCGAAGCGACGCGTAAGCTTCAGGCGCGCAGTGCCAAAGGTGCACTAACGGTCAGTCTGTTGCCTAGTTTTGCCATTCATTGGTTGGTGCCACGCCTCACAAGCTTTAATACAGCTTATCCGGGAATCGATGTTCGTATACAGGCTGTTGACCGCCAGGAAGATAAGCTTTCTGATGATGTCGACGTCGCGATTTTTTACGGACGAGGAAACTGGCCGGGTCTGCGCGTCGAAAAATTGTATGCCGAATATCTGTTGCCGGTTTGCTCGCCAATGTTGCTGACCGGCGATAAGCCCATCAAAACCCCTGAAGACTTAGCCCACCACACTTTGCTGCATGACGCTTCTCGTCGTGACTGGCAGACGTACACGCGCCAGTTGGGTGTGAGCCATATTAATGTGCAGCAAGGCCCAATATTCAGCCACAGTGCGATGGTGCTCCAGGCCGCGATACACGGTCAGGGCATTGCGTTGGCGAATAATGTTATGGCGCAATCAGAGATTGAAGCGGGCCGTTTAGTTTGTCCGTTCAATGATGTTCTGGTGAGTAAAAACGCGTTTTATCTTGTTTGTCATGACAGCCAGGCAGAACTGGGTAAAATAGCGGCCTTCAGGCAGTGGATTCTGGCAAAAACTGCGAGCGAACAAGAAAAATTCCGTTTTCGCTATGATCAATAAGCAAACCTGTGCGTAGGCCTTTCGCTACGCCTTACTTTAGGGTTACACCATGACCAGCCGTTTCATGCTGATTTTTACCGCGATTAGCGGTTTTATCTTCGTTGCCCTCGGAGCCTTTGGGGCACATGTATTGAGTAAGACGCTTGGTGTTGTGGAGATGGGTTGGATTCAAACCGGCCTTGAATATCAAGCGTTTCATACCTTAGCAATTTTCGGTCTGGCTGTTGCGATGCAGCGCCGGATAAGCATTTGGTTTTACTGGAGCAGCGTATTTATGGCGCTGGGTACAGTTCTATTTAGCGGCAGCCTTTATTGTCTGGCGCTGTCTCATTTACGCCTTTGGGCGTTTGTTACTCCCGTCGGTGGGATCAGTTTTCTCGCCGGTTGGATCTTGATGTTGATTGGTGCAATGCGCCTGAAACGTAGGGGCGTAAGCCATGAATAAAGTTATTTTGTACTGTCGGCAAGGTTTTGAGAAAGAGTGCGCGGCAGAGATTACCGATAAAGCCGGGCAGCGTGATATTTTTGGTTTTGCCCGCGTTAAAGAAAACAGCGGTTATGTCATTTACGAATGCTATCAGCAAGATGATGCTGACAAACTGGCGCGTGAATTGCCGTTTAAGGAATTGATCTTTGCTCGTCAGATGTTCGTTGCCGGTGAGCTTCTTAAAGATCTCCCACCGGAAGATCGCATAACGCCGATAACCGGCATGCTGACCGGTGTGGTTGAGAAGGGTGGTGATCTGCGTGTTGAAGTCGCAGACACCAACGAAAGCAAAGAGCTGATGAAGTTCTGCCGCAAGCTGACTGTGCCGTTGCGCGCAAGCCTGCGTGAGGCCGGCATTCTTACTAATTACGAAACGCCAAAACGCCCGGTTGTGCATGTGTTCTTCATCGCGCCAGGCTGCTGCTATACCGGCTATTCTTACAGTAATAACAACTCGCCTTTCTATATGGGCATCCAGCGTCTGAAGCTGCCTTCCGATGCGCCAAGCCGTTCAACCTTAAAACTGGAAGAAGCTTTCCACATTTTCATTCCTGCCGATGAGTGGGACGAACGTTTGGCAAACGGCATGTATGCTATTGATTTGGGGGCATGCCCTGGCGGCTGGACTTACCAATTAGTGAAACGCAATATGTGGGTTTCTTCTGTTGATAACGGCCCAATGGCGCAAAGCCTGATGGATACCGGACAGGTGACCTGGTTGCAGGAAGATGGTTTTAAATATAAGCCAACGCGTAACAACATCTCCTGGATGGTGTGCGATATGGTAGAAAAACCTGCGAAAGTCGCAAGCCTGATGGCGACCTGGTTGGTGAACGGCTGGTGCCGTGAAACGATTTTCAACCTCAAGTTGCCAATGAAGAAGCGCTACGAAGAGGTGTCGCAAAATCTGGCACTGATTCGTGAAAGACTTGAAGAAAAGGGTATCAGTGCCGAGATTCAGGCGCGTCAGCTGTACCATGACCGCGAAGAAGTGACGGTACACGTACGTCGTATGTGGGCCGCTACCGGTGGGCGTCGCGACGAGCGCTAATCATGTTTAGGGTGGATAAGTTTACTTATCCACCTTTTCTAAGCCGTGTTTCCTGGCAATCTAAGCTGCTGTAAATTCCCATCAAGCACTAAATCCGTTTGCAACTGCGCCACCTGGCGGCTGATAAATGCACTTTCCCGATGTTGTTCTAATTTCTTACGCCATTTTTCCGGCACTTCATCCAACCGTTCGTACAACGCTTCCAGCGTTGTAAATTGATTGATCAACTGCGTGGCACTTTTCGGTCCGATACCGGGAACACCGGATATTTTGCTGCTGCTAATTCCGGCAAGCCCCCAGAAATCGGCAAGTTGCTCAGGCAACACACCGTATTCGCGCGCGATAAAAGGCGCATCCAGCCAACGTTTCTGAAAATAATCACGGATTTGAATCGTGGGTGCTAGCAACTGACAAAAACCTTTATCGGTAGAAACGATGGTGGCGCGATGCCCGCTTGCAGCAACTTTGACGGCCAGTGTCGCCGCCAAATCATCGGCTTCATTTCCCTGAGAATGCCAACACGCGACGCCCCTTTTGGTGAAAGCGTCCCGCAATCCTGGCATTTCTTGATGCAAGGTATCTGGCATTGGTGCACGCCCCGCTTTATAGTCAGGCAAGGCCTGATGCCGCCAACCTTCACGACGGTCTTCGTCGTCAAACACGGCGACAGCGTGCGTAGGCTGGCTGTGTGTTATCAGTGCATCAAGGGCGTGCAGACAGGTATCAACGCAGGGAGAGCCTTGAACGGCATGAATACGGCGTATTAAGTTCAGGGCATCAACGATAAGTAAATGAATCATCATGGGTATTTCGCTTTTGACATTCGCTTTGCACACACTACCATTTCTGTGAGGTGACCGCGAACGCGAGAAGGTTATTCAGGAAAGCCGCTCGCAAAATATACTCGTCATTCTTCACGTTGCCGCTTATCTGCAACTCGAGTTACATAGCGTAAAAAAGTGCTGCTTATTGATCTGAAAATGCATTGCTAACTAATTAGGTTGCTATGTATATTTTAAATGAATAGAAAAATTAGAGACAACAACATGAGTAATAGTTCACACCTCGCACACCGTATTCAGGCTCTACAACCGTCGGCAATCAGAGAGTTATTGAAGCACAGCAAAATGCCTGGCGTTATCTCTCTTGCCGGAGGTATTCCTTCCAGCGAATTGTTCGATACCGAAGGGCTGGGAATTGCGACACAAAAAGTGGTCGCCGAAAATTTTAACGACGCCTTCCAGTACGGTTTGACTGAAGGCAACGTTGAACTGCGTCAGCAATTAATTGGGCTGTGCCAGGAGCGTGGAATTACCACAAGTGTGGACCACCTCCTGGTCACCTCTGGTTCGCAGCAAGCACTGGATTTGCTGATGCGTGCGCTGGTGAACCCGGGCGACGTGTTTGTTGTTGAGCGCCCAACTTACCTGGCGACGTTGCAAATCCTCAGTCTGAATGAAGCCGATGTCAGATCAGTAGGTAGCGACGAACACGGCATGATTGTCGATGAACTGGAAGCGTTGCTGAAAACAACGCGGATTAAAGGTATCTATCTGGTACCGACCTTTGGCAATCCAAGCGGTACGACATTAAGCGCCGCACGCCGTGAGCAGTTGGTCAAACTAGCGGAAGAGCATCACTTCGTCATTGTTGAAGATGATCCGTATGGAGCAATCAGTTTCACCGAAACGCGTGAGAAAACCTTGCTGCAAGTGGCGACTGAGCGTGGCAGCCAGGAAAACGTGGTTTACACGTCGACGTTTTCTAAAATTCTGGCGCCGGGGCTGCGTGTGGGCTGGATTGTACTGCCTGAGTGGATGAAGCAAAAAGTCGCCATCATTAAGCAAGCGACAGATTTGCATGCAAACTCCTTTGCTCAGTCACTGGTATCGGCGTATCTCACGCTTGGCCGTCTTAACCCGCAGATTGAGCTGATTCGCGAAGCCTATAAGAAGAAGTGCCTGTGCCTGTCGGAATATTTGCATCAGGAATTAGGTGAGCACATTACCTTTAACCAGCCGCAGGGTGGGATGTTCCTGTGGGCGGCTTTCCGTTATGAATTTGATACCACCCGTTGGTTACAGCAAACCCTGGATAAAGGTGTGGTGTATGTGCCGGGTGAGTTCTTCTTTAGCGATCATGCGGATAAGAAAACGTTGCGTTTTTCTTATGCAACGGCGACCGAAGAACAGCTCTATGAAGCGGTACAGCGACTTAAAGCCGCATTGTAAACATGACGCAAAAATGGAGCCGAAAGGCTCCATTTTTTATTCAAGCATTGTGAGATTAATGTGTAAGTTCGACGGTTTCAGTCTCATTAGGCTTTGTAACTTTGCCCGTTGCACGTCTTGAATACACCGCGGTAATGATAGGCACCAGAATTGCTGTCACAATCACGGCTGCTGCAACTAATGCTGTTGCAGAGGCTGCCACGGGCTCAAACGCCGGGTTGATTTGCGCAATAATTACCGGGTTTGCAACCGCCGCACCTGCTGCGGATGAGGCTGCAATACCTGCGGTACCATTGCCGCCACCGATATATTTATCAGCCAGAATCAGCGGAATGCCGGTAATGATGATAACCGCAACACCCAACATAATGCCGAGCAGGCCGGTGTGCATAATCACGTTCAGGTTGATGGTGTTACCCAGTGCAAATCCGAAGAATGGAATCAGCGTTGGCGTTGCTTTGCTAAAGAAGGCGCGGAAATCATGATCGAGGTTGCCTAGAGCAAAACCAATCAGGAAGGGCAGAACGGCACCTACAAAATGATGTGGTTCAAATGATGCCAGGCCAGCAGAACCCAGAATAACCATGGTCATCAGCGGGCCAGATTCCAGAGACATCAGAACAAAAGCACCGGATTCTTCTTTAGTCCCATATTGATTCATCAGGCTTGCATACAGACCGCCGTTCGTCATGTCCATCGCGGAAACGAGAGCCAGAACAGAAAGGCCCGCAAACATACCCGTTTGCACACCACCGACAGGAATAAAGGAAGCGGCAATCATCGCTACAACCCAGGCTACGGCAATTTTTGTCAGAACCAGGGTGCCGGACTTACGCAGTACCGTTCCGGTTGCGCGCAAATCAATTGATGCGCCAATACAGAAGAACCACACAGCCAGAATTGGAACAGTGCCTGTGATCATCCCTTTAGTAAATGAACCAAAATAAGCGCCAGTATCTGGAGCGAAAGTATTAAGAATCGCCCCGAGCAACAATGGGACTAACATCATTCCACCAGGAATGCGTTCAATAGTAGCTTTGATCTTCATGGTAATTCCTCATCATTTTTCCATTCCTTGTAACGAGGGAATGAAAAAATCACATAACAGTAAGCAATTAAAACCCTGGTTTTTCATGGTCTTATTTTTTTTAGGTCAACGTAATTTCTTGCTCTTGGCGGCAATTAGCATTGACCTGAAGAGCGGGGCGCCGTGAGTAATGGTGCTCATGCATCCGTCTCGATTCGAACTATCTATTGATTGGAATTGCAATTCAATCAAATTGAAACAATATTTCAATTTAGATCACATTATTTATTGGATCAGATGGTAAACTGTCTTTATGGCGCGGTTAAATGTAGTTTCTTTGTAATGAACTATATTTTAATTGCTAAATTATTATTAATAGTAACGGGTGTGACTTTGTTTCCACCTATTATTCTCAGTAAGGAAAAGCAATGGACATTCGTCAAAGCATTCATAGCGATCATGCAAAAACACTGGATACCGCGGGTTTACGTAAAGAGTTTCTCATCGAAACCATCTTTACTGCCGATCACTACACCATGACCTACAGCCACATCGACCGCATCATTGTGGGTGGCGTTATGCCAGTAAATCGCACGGTGAGAGTTGGCAGTGAAGTCGGTAAGCAGTTGGGCGTGAGTTACTTCCTGGAGCGTCGTGAGCTGGGTGTCATCAACATTGGTGGCCAGGGTACGATTACTGTCGATGGGACTTGCTATGAGATCGGTACCCGCGATGGTTTATATGTGGGTAAAGGTGCTAAAGAAGTGGTGTTCGCGAGCATTGATCCTGCGAATCCTGCACGCTTCTATTACAACTGTGCTCCGGCGCATACTACGTATCCAACCAAACGCGTAACGCCTGCGGATGTGGCTCCGGTGACACTGGGCGATAACGTCACCAGTAACCGTCGTACTATCAACAAGTACTTTGTTCCCGATGTGTTAGAAACCTGCCAGTTGAGCATGGGGCTGACCGAACTGGAACCAGGCAATCTGTGGAACACAATGCCTTGCCATACACATGAACGTCGTATGGAAGTCTATTTCTACTTCGGTCTGGAACAAGATAGCTGTGTATTCCACATGATGGGTCAACCGCAAGAAACGCGTCATATCGTGATGCAAAATGAGCAGGCAGTGATTTCCCCGAGCTGGTCAATCCACTCAGGTGTGGGTACCCGTGCGTATACCTTTATCTGGGGCATGGTGGGTGAGAATCAGGTGTTTGATGATATGGACCACGTGAAAGTAGGCGATCTACGCTAAGTCGAAGCCATAAAAAACCCGCTGAGATGAAGTGAACCCCGAAAGTTGGACATCCAACAAGTAGGGGTTTTGCGTTTAATGGGTAAAAGAAAATACACAACTGAATTTAAACGTCAGGTTGTTCTCCACTTCCTCAACAGTGGTGATGGGGCCAGGAGAACCGCCCGG
>DASXXQ010000228.1:0-4474 GCA_036502985.1 Buttiauxella sp. | reverse complement strand
GATACCAACTGAAAAATAGTGCTAATCCCAGCGCATTCAGCGCAAGGATTAGAGGTAATCGAATATTATTCATACAAAATCATAAGCTTTTTTAACGAAGGCGAAAGGGTAGACTTACAGACTTAAACGAAGCTTCAACAGCGAGTTTTGCAGCAGATTCCAGTCAACCTCACCGCTATGAATTAACTCTATGCGGCTATCCGGTGGTGCAACGCTTTGCGTTTCGATATGAAAATCAAGGCCCTGGCGATTGATTCGCACTAAACCTTCTGCAATACGCAGTACACCTTTAACGCGGTCTACTGGCGCAAGCCTCGCCCATTCCAGAATCCCGACGGTGTCAAATTGAGTGTCGGCATCGAATATCCAGCCACAACCAACATAACCCTGGCCACTGTTAATGCTGCGTCGCCAGCGTTGGTGTTCAGGCAGACTTAATGCCGCAAGTCCACGCGCTGCGGCATGGCTGTGATTGTGATCGGGGCTTGAGGGTAGCTCGCGCAAGTTTTGACGCGGTTTGTTGAGAAGACTGATATCAATGTCGCCGTTGTGTGCGGTAATAATTTCACGCCCGGCACCGTCGCGTTGTTGCCATTCGGCCAGAGCGTGGCGGCTCTCATCATTTGCACGGTCTTCTTTATTAGCAATGATGATATCGGCGCAAGCGAGTTGATCGCGGAAGTTATCATTATTGACAACCCGCTCATCAAGCAACTGGCGAGGGTCGAGTAGACAAAGCGTGGCGTTGAGTTCAATCCACGGTTGATAAACGTCGGCGGTTAGCATGTCGAGGATTTGTTTCGGGTGACCCAAACCGGTCGGCTCAATGAGCAGGCGGTCAGGTTTTCCCTGGCGAAGCAAAGTATTCAGGCCAACCTGCATCGGCAAGCCATTCACGCAACACATACAACCGCCGGGGATCTCTTTCAATAACGCACCGCTGTCGGCGAGCAATGCACCATCAATCCCGACTTCACCAAATTCGTTGACCAGCACCGCCCATTTTTCATGCTCAGGTTTATTGGCCAGCAGATGCAAAATGGTGGTGGTTTTTCCGCTACCGAGAAAACCGGTAATCAGGTTGGTTTTAGTCACAAGCTCTCCGGACGGGTTGTATTGATTCCCTCTATCCTGGACAACATTTGCCTGAATTTGAAGCCTAAGCGTGCTCACACCCTTGTGAAGCACGCTTAAAAGCATCGATCGTTAAATTAATTGCTCAGTTTTGCGACTGCCGCGCGTGCACCATTGCTGCGCAACTCATTCCATGCAGCAGTGACTTGTTCCACGAATTGTTCATTTGCAGCCAGGTCGCTACCAAAAATTTCATGCAGACTAAGCAGGGCAGAAACGCGTTCTTCAGGCGTGCTATTGTCGACCAATACTTTGATTTTTCCCGCCAGCGGATCGCGGATATCTATTTCATTGCCGGCATCATCGGTACCGCTGACATAGCGCATCCACCCGGCAACGCCCAGAGCAAGGCAAGGCCATTCATCGCCCTGTTGCAAATGCCAGCGAACACTCTCCAGCATGCGCTGCGGCAGCTTCTGGCTGCCGTCCATTGCGATTTGCCAGGTGCGATGTTTCAGAGATGGGTTATCAAAACGCGCAAGCAAGTTGTGGGCATACTGCTGCAAATTCACTCCGGTGACGCGCAGTGTTGGCGCTTGTTCCTGCATCATTAAACGGTGCGCGGCTTTGCGGAAGTTTTCGTCAGCCATGCAATCATTAATATGTTGATAGCCTGCGAGGTAGCCGAGATACGCAAGGAATGAGTGGCTACCGTTGAGCATACGCAGCTTCATTTGTTCCCATGGCATCACGTCGTCGACCATTTCGACGCCAACCTCTTCCCATGCTGGACGGCCTGCGACGAAGTTATCCTCAATCACCCATTGGATAAACGGTTCGCCTGAAATTGCACATGGGTCTTCAACGCCCAGGGTATCAGTGATCTCTTGTAAGGACTCGGGTGTTGCCGCAGGCACAATTCTGTCAACCATGGTGCTTGGGAAAGTCACATACTCACGGATCCAGTCGGCTAATTCCTGGTTACGTGTTTCAGCCATGCCAATCACTGCATTGCACACGACATGACCGTTGTCGGGGATGTTGTCGCATGAAAGTACGGTAAACGGGCGCAACCCACGTTCGCGTCGGCGATTGAGTGCTTCGACCAGGATGCCAGGTGCAGAATGTGGCTCAGTGGGATGTTGTAAATCGTGAATAATTCGTTCGTTACTGTTGTCGAGCTTGCCGGTGGCAGGATCGATGCAATATCCCTTTTCTGTGACCGTCAGGGAGACAATTGCCACCTGCGGTTCGCAGAATTTCTCAATAATGGCATCAAGGCCATCAAGTTTTGCATTCAGACATTCCTTAACCGCTCCGACAATAATCGCTTGATTACCCTCACGACCTTTTTCCAGCACGGTATATAAATGATCCTGTGCACGTAACGCGCTCATTAACTTGTCCCCGCTGAACAAACTAATTTCGCAGATGCCCCAGTCTCCCCCCAGTTTATTGAGCACCCGATCGGTCAGTAGCGCCTGGTGCGCACGATGGAACGCACCAAAGCCAAAATGGACGATACGGGTTTTTAACGCCTGACGGTCATAGCGTGGCTGTTGAACATGGGCGGGGAGGGTGACCGAAGCAATTGTTTTCATAAATGCAAATCCTGATTAACCAATTAGTAACATTGTGTAGTCTAAAGTTATATGACAACAAATTAAATTGGTGTGCTGCCTTTATCCCTTTAATGTGAGCTGGATCAACCAATATCACCGCAAAAATTGACCATAAAGAAGTTTGCGGTATGGTAGTCGTCAATGCAGTATTATTGAATTGGTATGACAACTTAACTGAGGAACTGTCGATGGAACAAACATGGCGTTGGTACGGCCCGAAAGACCCGGTATCTCTGGATGATGTGCGTCAGGCGGGCGCCACCGGTGTCGTTACTGCTCTGCATCACATCCCAAATGGTGAAGTTTGGCCGGTCGCTGATATCAAAGAGCGCCAGGCTGTGTTGGCAGCAAAAGGGCTGACCTGGTCAGTGGTAGAAAGTATTCCGGTGCACGAAGAAATCAAAACGCATTCCGGCAACTACGATAAGCATATTGCAAACTACCAACAAAGCATTCGTAACCTCGCTGAATGTGGCATCGACACTGTGTGCTACAACTTCATGCCGATTCTGGACTGGACACGTACCGACCTGGAATACGAATTGCCAGACGGTTCAAAAGCGCTGCGTTTCGACCAGATTGCTTTTGCAGCATTTGAGCTGCATATCCTTAAGCGCAAAGGTGCTGAGGCGGATTACAGCGAAGAAGAACAGCGTCAGGCACTGGACTATTTCACCAATATGTCTGATGCCCAAAAAGAGAAACTGACACGTAATATCATCGCGGGTTTACCGGGTGCAGAAGAGGGTTACACCCTTGACCAATTCCGCGCACGTCTGGCGGAGTATGACGGCATCAGCAAAGACAATCTTCGTGAAAACATGGCTTACTTCCTGCGCGCGATTGTTGCAGTAGCAGAAGAAGTTGGCGTTCGTCTGGCTGTTCATCCGGATGATCCACCGCGTCCAATCCTCGGCCTGCCGCGCATTGTTTCTACCATTGAAGATATGCAATGGCTGAAAGAGACCGTTGATAGCATTTATAACGGCTTCACGATGTGTACCGGTTCTTATGGCGTACGTGCGGATAACGACCTGGTGCGGATGATAGAAACCTTTGGCGATCGCATT
This sequence comes from Buttiauxella sp., assembly GCA_036502985.1. GTDB lineage: Bacteria > Pseudomonadota > Gammaproteobacteria > Enterobacterales > Enterobacteriaceae > Buttiauxella. The sequence continues at coordinate 708 of DASXXQ010000228.1, read as the reverse complement.
CACTTTACCCATCTGCGTGCAACGTGCCGCGAAGAAAACCCGAAAACCTTCCATGAAGGTGCGCATCTGCAAGGTGATGTGAACATGGTTGCGGTAGTGAAGGCGATTCTGACTGAAGAGCAACGTCGTAAAAACAGCGGTGATTTGCGTCCGATTCCAATGCGTCCGGACCACGGCCATCAAATGCTTGACGATTTGCACAAGAAAACCAACCCAGGCTACTCTGCAATTGGCCGTCTGAAAGGCCTGGCTGAAGTTCGCGGTGTGGAACTGGCGCTGAAACAGACTCTGTTCCCGGATTTGCTGAAGTAACCTGAAATAGCCTGATTGGCCCCATCTTCCTCTATGAGAAGGTGGTGTCAGGATGGTTTACAGCCATAAAAAAACGCGCCGATTGGCGCGTTTTTGCATTCTGAAGAACGACTAGTCAGCACGACCCATAGAGCGTTTTTCAGCGATATGAATACGGATTTTCTCGCCAGTGACCATATATTCCGGAACCTGAATCACAAGCCCTGTAGACAGGGTTGCAGGTTTGGTACGGGAGCTTGCAGAAGCGCCTTTAATGCCAGGTGCCGTTTCAACAATTTCCAAATCCACAGTCTGCGGCAACTCAAGAGCCAGCAGTTGGCCATCCCAGGTCAGTACCTGCATGTCAGGCATGCCGCCTTCAGGAATGAATTGCAGCTCTTCTTCAATCTGATCTTT
>DASXXQ010000227.1:0-11690 GCA_036502985.1 Buttiauxella sp. | reverse complement strand
GAAGGTGTTGAGCGTGTATTCCAGACTCACTCCCCAGTAATCGACAGCATTACTGTTAAACGTCGTGGTGCCGTTCGTAAAGCTAAACTGTACTACCTGCGTGAGCGTACTGGTAAGTCAGCTCGTATCAAAGAGCGTCTTGGCGCTTAAGCGACATCCCTATCTAAGGGCTGCCATTTGGCAGCCCTTTTTTTTGCCTACCGTAAGAACGAAGCCTGAAATCCTGCCCGACTGCCTTTTTCCCATTGAGCGCGAAGCTCAGCTACATTTGGCATTGTTTCGCAGCTGGCAGGGAATGACTTCCCGCTCTGTCCCTGTATAACCAAAAACTTAGGATCACAGATCCGTTGTTGGCCTTCCGCATATCCTTTTAGCCATTCCTGACGATCGACGTTGTCGTCATTGTGCATATGTGCAATGACAAGATTGCTTCTTATGGGTTGCCCGGACATTGCATCATCCCAGCCCGCCTGGTACCAGTCAGTGGGAGCCGGTGTTGGAGCATGTGTGTAGGGATCAACATAACAAGCCGAAAGAAATAAGACCGGTATAAGGGCTATACAACGCATGGTAGGGATATCCATTTCAAAGAGTACTCTCTGAGCATAGAGCGCTTATGATTTTGTATATCGCTATTTTTAAAGAATGCGTGATGGCGCTGGAAAGCAGATAATTAAGTATGATTGTATAATTATGTTTACGATTACTGGTGTTATTTGTGCTAAATACTGCAATTATTTTATCTGTGTAACGTATTGTTTACGTAATATGGATTGCAATCTTTACTAAAGATGATAATGTAGTGCCATCCTCACTGAGGAAACGACTATCGCAAACGAGCTAACAGGACTGCCATCATGCAAAAAGACGCGCTGAACAACGTTCATATTTCTGACGAACAGGTATTAATCACTCCGGATCAACTGAAAGCGGAATTCCCGCTGACTGCTGCTCAAGAAGCGCAGATTGAACAGTCCCGCCAAACGATTTCCAATATTATCGCTGGCCGTGATCCGCGTCTGTTAGTGGTGTGTGGACCTTGCTCGATCCACGACCCAGAAACTGCGATTGAATATGCTCGTCGTTTTAAAACGTTGTCTGACCAAGTTAGCGATAGTCTTTACCTCGTGATGCGCGTCTATTTTGAAAAGCCACGTACCACAGTGGGCTGGAAAGGGCTTATCAATGATCCGCACATGGATGGGTCATTTGATGTCGAAGGCGGTTTGAAAATTGCTCGTCACTTACTCGTAGAGCTGGTTAGCATGGGCCTGCCGTTGGCGACAGAAGCACTTGATCCAAATAGCCCGCAATACCTTGGCGATTTGTTCAGCTGGTCAGCCATCGGGGCGCGTACTACTGAATCCCAGACTCACCGTGAAATGGCTTCCGGCCTTTCAATGCCAGTGGGCTTTAAAAATGGCACAGACGGGAGTTTGGGTACTGCGATTAACGCAATGCGCGCCGCATCTATGCCGCACCGTTTTGTCGGTATCAACCAGGCTGGCCAGGTCTGCTTGCTGCAAACTCAGGGTAACCCTGATGGTCACGTGATTTTACGTGGCGGTAAAGCACCTAACTACAGCCCGGCAGATGTCGCACAGTGTGAGAAAGAGATGGAGCAGGCGGGACTCCGTCCGGCCTTAATGATAGATTGCAGCCATGGCAACTCAAACAAAGATTACCGCCGCCAGCCGGGCGTAGCTGAATCAGCTGTCGCTCAAATTAAAGATGGTAACCGTTCGATTATTGGCCTGATGATTGAAAGTAATATCCACGAAGGTAATCAATCATCAGAACAACCACGTAGTGAAATGAAGTACGGTGTTTCTGTAACAGATGCTTGTATCGACTGGGAAACCACCGAGACTTTACTGCGTGAGATTCATCAGGATCTGAACGGTACGCTTGCGGCACGTCAGGCATAAGAGGTTTTACTATGGTGGCTGAATTGACCGCGCTGCGCGATCAAATCGATGAAGTAGATAAGGCGTTGCTGGGGTTACTGGCACGCCGCCTGGAACTGGTAGCGGAAGTTGGCGAAGTCAAAAGCCAGTATGGTTTACCGATTTATGTCCCGGAGCGTGAAGCCGCAATGTTGGCTTCACGTCGAAAAGAAGCAGAAACGCTGGGTGTTCCTCCAGACCTGATTGAAGATGTCTTGCGCCGTGTAATGCGCGAGTCTTACTCAAGCGAGAATGACAAGGGCTTTAAAACTCTGTTCCCTGCGCTGCGCCCGGTGGTTATTGTTGGTGGTGGTGGCCAGATGGGCCGCTTGTTTGAAAAGATGCTCACCTTGTCGGGTTATCAGGTTCGTATTCTTGAGAAAGAAGATTGGGCTAAAGCGCCTGAACTAATGGCCGATGCGGGTATGGTCATTGTGAGTGTGCCGATTCATATCACCGAACACGTTATCGCCCAGCTACCGTCATTACCCGATGACTGTATTTTGGTCGACCTGGCGTCGGTGAAAAATGGCCCGCTGCAAGCCATGCTGGCAGCTCATCAGGGGCCAGTTCTCGGGTTGCACCCGATGTTTGGGCCTGATAGTGGCAGTCTTGCGAAGCAAGTCGTGGTGTATTGCGACGGTCGTCAGCCGGAAGCCTACCAATGGTTCCTGGAGCAGATTCAGGTTTGGGGCGCGCGTTTGCATCGCACCACGGCAGTTGAACACGATCAGAACATGGCGTTTATTCAGGCGCTGCGCCACTTTGCAACCTTTGCTTATGGTTTGCATTTGGCAGAAGAGAATGTTCAGCTCGAGCAATTGCTGGCGCTTTCATCGCCGATTTATCGTCTGGAACTCGCGATGGTAGGCCGCTTGTTTGCGCAAGACCCACAGCTTTACGCAGACATTATTATGTCCTCGGAAAGCAACCTGGATCTTATCAAGCGTTACTACAAGCGATTTGGTGAGGCGATAGGCCTGCTGGAGCATGGCGATAAACAAGCGTTTATTGACAGTTTCCGCAAAGTTGAACACTGGTTTGGCGATTACGCACAGCGCTTCCAGAGCGAAAGCCGCATTTTGTTACGTCAGGCAAATGATAGCCGTCCGTAATTGCAAAAAAGTTTTATAATCAAAAGCCAGCAGGAAAACCTGTTGGCTTTTTTTATAGGCGCTTAAGGATAGATAAATGGCTCAGCCGCAAGTTCTGTTCGATTACACCGGTCACTTACCTGAATGCCCGACATGGAGCGCGGAGGAGAATTGCCTCTATTGGACGGATATTCTCGAAAATGAAATTCACCGCTATAACATCGCCGCCAAAAAACACGAAGTGATTCAATTTTCCGAAGAAGTCGGGTGTTTTGCATTGTGCGAAACAGGTGGTTTTATTGTCGCGCTGCGTAGCGGAATTTATCTGACTAATCACACAGGGTTAATTACACGAAAAGTGTGTGACAACCCGAATAACCCCGCCCTGGCTCGCTTTAATGATGGTGGAACCGACCGGGATGGGCGCTTTTATGCCGGAACGTTCTGGGGGCCGGGCGATTACAACGGTGCATTGTTGTGTCGCGTGGATAATGATTTAACTCCACATGTCATTCAACATGATATCCATGGCGCCAACGGCCTGGCTTTTAGTGCTGATAAAAAATGGATGTATACCTCGGACACGCCAAATCGGGTGATATACAAAACGCCGCTAAATGAGCAGGGTGATCCTGGTGTGCGTGAAGTATTTAAGCGCTTTGAGCCGGGGCAGGGCATACCTGATGGTGCGGCAATCGATGAAGAAGGATGCTACTGGACTGCGTTGTTTGATGGCCATCGTATTGCGCGTTTATCACCAAATGGAGACTTACTCGAAGAGTATGGGTTACCGGTGCGATGCCCAACAATGGTGTGTTTCGGTGGTGATGATATGAAAACGCTGTTCATTACGACAACTCGAGAAAATATGGATGATGCAGAGATAGTGGAGAAACCACTATCGGGCGCAATTTTTACGCTAAATGTTGCGGTAGCAGGATTGCCAAAACTGAAGTTTAAAGAGGTTCAGTAAGCCAGCAATATGCTGGCTTACTGCCACTGTTATGCAGGATCAACAGGTACAACATTCTCGCTTGGGTAACAGCCCAGTACTTTCATCGAACGGGTAATTTCACCGAGCTCGCGCAGGGCGTTACGCATAGCTTCATCATTCAGGTTTGCCTGAACGTCCAGATAAAACATCTCTTCCCATGGGTTGCCGTTGATTGGGCGTGATTCCAACTTCGTCATGATCAGATTGTGATTTCGCAGAACCAGAAGTGCTTCTACCAACGCACCGGCTTGCTGGCCTGTCGCCATGAGCAGGGTGGTTTTTGCCGGGACCTGGTCAGTCACTTCAACGGCTTTGCGCGCCAGCACGATGAAACGGGTAATGTTTTGTGTCTGGTTTGCCAGGTTGCGCTCCAGAACTTGCAACCCGTACAACCCACCGCCGGCTTCACTGCCAAGAGCCGCCACATGTGGTGAATTAGCCTGCGCAACTTTTTCCATCGCCGCAGATGTACTTTCGCAATATTCAATTTTCCAGTCTGGGTAGCGGTTAATGAATTGGCTACATTGCTGAAAAGGTTGGGGATGACTGTATACCGTCTGAATGTTGTCTAAATCCGTGGTGCCTTTGACCAACACACAGTGGTCGATAGGGACGGTCATCTCAGCAACGATAGACAAGCTGGTGTGCTGCAACAGATCGTAGACATCGTTAATCGCACCTGAGCTGGTGTTCTCTAACGGTACGACGGCGTAATCAGCCTGGCCTGTTTCAACCTGATTGAAGATGTCATGGAATTTGGCGCAGCCGCTTTCAATAAATTGTTCAAAGTGGCGCGCGGCATACTGGCGTGCGGCCAGATGCGAGTAAGACCCTTTCGGTCCCAGGAACGCAATTCGGGCTGATTGCGGATTGGTTTTATTCAGATGTTGCTGTAATAGCGTTTGCTGCGTCAGTACTGAGTCTTCAATGATCAACTGGAACAAGCGAGTAATATAATGGGCATCCAGGTTATGCGCCTTACCCAACGTAATCAGGCGCTCCAGTAAATCCCGCTCGCGGTCGATGTCACGCACAGGGCGGTGAGTTGCGAGCTTTGCTTTTCCGACTTCTACAGCTAATAAGCGACGCTCTGCCAGCAATGCCAGCAATTTTACATCCAGGGCGCTGATTTTATCGCGCAGTGCCAGCAATGGGTTTGTCTCACTCATAACGCTACCTTTTCGAAAGCCATAAAAAAGGCCTCCCGCTTGGGGAGGCCTGTTTGTTCGTCTTCGCATTCTTTATCACACGACGAATTGCCTCCCATTCAGGGGAAGGTAAAAAAGAATGCGAAGAAAAACGGAAATAATTTCATAGTGGGTTCCTGATAAGTCAGACAAGTAAGGTACTCGGTCTGTTTTCGCTCTGTCAATAAAAAACGCGCCCGGAGGCGCGTTGCAGTGATTGATAAAGCTAATTCATTACTCTTCTTCAATTTCTTCCGCGAAGGCAACGTCTTTCACTGAACCTGCTGTGCGACGTGCCTCACCCTTGTGTTGCACTTTATTCAACTGCCGCTCCAGTTTGTTGATCAAATCGTTGATAGCCGTATACATATCATCGTGTTTGGCGCTCGCTACGAGCTGGCCATTAGGCGTGTTAATCGTGGCATCAGCCACAAAACCTTTCGGTTCTTTGGACAAAACAATGTGTGGGTTAATTAGATGAGTTTGCCACTTGTCCAGTTTAGAGAGACGGTCTGCGACGTGCTGACGAATAGCTGGGGTGATTTCCATTTGCTTGCTGGTAATGTTCATTGTCATAAAAGTTACCTCTTGTCTTTCCCGTCTTGGTAACCCCAGCATACCTTTCTGAATGTCAAAATGTGTGATGTGAGTCACACTATTTTGTCACTTTTTGTCAGCAAACCCTTTTTGTGAGGCAGGACAGGATCTCTGTTTTTAAAGCTTGTGGAACGGCAAAATAGCGTCCATATTTGATTAGATGACCTGACGCTAAACCGTTTCAGTTTGATGTATTCAGGCAATAAAAATGGCAGCCATGTGGCTGCCATTTTGTTTTTGCAAATCAGTCAATCAGGTATTGTTGCCGTTAGCCGCGATAATTTTTGCAACTTTTTCGGCCTGAGCCGGCATTTGCATTTCACGGTAGGCATTTTCCATCAGCTTCAGGCCATCACGAGTGGCCTGAGTATCAGGGAAATCACGTAACATTCCTTCGACACGGTTAACTACTGCAACCCACGCGCCGCGTTTAGTGTAGTATTGCGCCACGGAAAGCTCATATTTCGCTAAACGATCTTTCAGGAACACCAGACGCTTGGTGGCATCGGAGACATACTGGCTGTTCGGGTAACCGCGCACCAGTTTAGAAAAATCGTTGAAAGCGTCACGAGCGTGCTGTGGGTCGCGATCTGAACGATCTACGCCAAAGAAACCTTGTAGTGCGCTATCATCCAACGCCATGTCAGTCAGACCGCGCATGTAAATGACGTAGTCAACGTTTGGATGGGTAGGATTAAGGCGCATAAAGCGGTCAATTGCTGCCTGAGCCAATGGCAAGTCAGCATTCTTATAGTAAGCGTAAATAAGATCTAACTGCACTTGCTGCGAGTAAGGTCCGAACGGATAACGGTTATCCAGCGCTTCCAGTTGCGTTATCGCCGCTTTAAAGTTACCGTCCTGCAACTTTTGCTGGGCAGTCGCATAGATCTCAGAAGGTGGATTATCAGGAACCTCATCCTTGGAACTGGAGCAACCAGCCAAAGCCAGGCTCAACGTGGCTGCTGCCACCAGATATTTCATACGCGTCATGACGTTTTGACTTTCCTCAGAATGTTATCCGGGAGGCTCGCAGTTCCAGCTCCCGATAAAGACCAGCTACAATAGCACACTATATTAAACGGCATTGCCGTAAAACCCAACGTTAACGAAGAAGCTGTCTATGGCACAACTAGTACAACTCAACGCAACAGTGTCCGAATCTCAACTCGGTCAACGCTTAGATCAAGCTTTGGCCGAATTGTTCCCTGATTATTCACGATCGCGTATAAAAGAATGGATTCTTGACCAGCGTGTGCTGGTCAACGGCAATATCAGCGACAAACCGAAAGAAAAAGTGTTGGGTGGCGAAAGCGTCACTATCAATGCGGAAATTGAGGAAGATGTGCGCTGGGAACCACAAGATATCCCGCTCAATATCGTCTATGAAGATGACGATATTCTGGTGATTAACAAACCGCGTGATTTCGTTGTGCATCCTGGTGCGGGTAACCCTGACGGGACCGTACTGAATGCATTACTGCATTACTATCCGCCAATTGTAGATGTTCCACGTGCAGGTATTGTTCATCGCCTGGATAAAGACACAACGGGTTTGATGGTCGTGGCGAAGACCGTTCCTGCGCAAACTCACTTGGTTGAAGCTTTGCAATTACGTGAAATCACGCGTGAATACGAAGCGGTTGCGATCGGTCATATGACCGCTGGCGGCACAGTAGAAGAACCAATCAGCCGCCACCCTACCAAGCGTACGCATATGTCTGTGCATCCAATGGGGAAACCGGCGGTCACGCATTATCGAATCATGGAACATTTCCGAGTGCATACGCGTCTGCGCTTGCGTCTGGAAACGGGTCGTACTCACCAGATTCGCGTGCATATGGCTCACATTACTCATCCATTGGTGGGTGATCAGCTTTATGGTGGCCGTCCACGTCCGCCAAAAGGTGCGTCTGAAGAGTTTGTTAGCGTACTGCGTAAGTTTGACCGTCAGGCTCTGCATGCAACCATGCTGCGTCTTCATCATCCTATCAGCGGTATGTTGATGGAATGGCATGCGCCAATTCCTCAAGATATGGTTGAACTGATTGAAGCGTTGCGCGCTGATACAGAAATCCATAAGGATCAACTGGACTGGCTATGAGCAAATTGATCGTCCCGCATTGGCCGCTTCCTGAGGGAGTAGCTGCTTGCAGTTCGACACGTATCGGCGGTGTCAGTCAACCGCCGTACGATTCGCTTAATCTTGGGGCGCACTGCGGTGACGTCCTGAGTGATGTCGAAGAAAACCGCCGTCTTTTTTATGCTGCCGCTGCTTTACCTTCCAAACCCGTTTGGCTAGAGCAGGTACATGGAAAAGACGTGCTAAAACTTACCGGCGAGCCCTATCTGTCTAAGCGGGCTGATGCTTCTTATAGCTCAACGCCAGGTACCGTTTGTGCGGTAATGACAGCAGATTGCCTGCCAGTGCTATTCTGTAATAAGGCGGGAACGGAAGTTGCGGCGGCTCATGCAGGATGGCGTGGTTTATGCGAAGGCGTACTTGAAGAAACGGTTGCTTGCTTTAATGATGCACCGGAAAACATCATTGCCTGGCTTGGACCGGCTATTGGCGCAGAAGTCTTTGAAGTAGGTCCTGAAGTACGCGAAGCGTTTATGGCTAAAGATATTCAAGCCGATTGCGCATTTCGCCCGTCAGGCGAAAAATACATCGCTGACATTTACACATTGGCGCGCCAACGCTTGGCTGCTATAGGCGTAAACCACATTTATGGTGGTGACCGCTGCACTTACAGCGAAGCGGGGGATTTTTTCTCATACCGCCGCGACAGAACTACCGGCCGTATGGCAAGTTTCATTTGGCTGATATAACCTATTGAATCAAGACGGTCCAGTGCGGGTAACTCACGCTTCAAATATTTCAGGTCATTAACCTTGAATAATTGAGGGATGACCTCATTTAATCTCCAGTAGCAAATTTGACCTGTTTTATATATGGGAGGAGTTATGCGTCTGGATCGTCTTACTAATAAATTCCAGCTTGCTCTCGCCGATGCCCAGTCTTTAGCTCTCGGGCACGACAACCAATTTATCGAACCCCTTCACTTGATGAGCGCATTGCTTAATCAGGAAGGCGGATCCGTACGTCCTTTACTGACATCCGCTGGTGTAAATGCTGGTCAGTTGCGTACAGCGATAGAGCAAGCATTAAGCCGTTTGCCACAAGTTGAAGGAACTGGCGGTGACGTACAGCCTTCACAGGATTTAGTCCGTGCATTAAATCTGTGTGACAAGCTGGCGCAAAAACGAAATGACAACTTTATTTCGTCCGAGTTATTTGTTCTGGCAGCACTTGAATCACGCGGAACATTAACTGATTTACTGAAATCAGCAGGTGCTACCACGGCAAATGTGACAGCAGCAATTGAACAAATGCGTGGAGGCGAGAACGTGAATGACCAGGGTGCCGAAGACCAACGTCAGGCATTGAAAAAATATACCGTCGATCTAACCGAGCGTGCAGAACAAGGCAAGCTTGACCCGGTGATCGGCCGTGATGAAGAAATTCGTCGTACCATCCAGGTATTACAACGTCGTACCAAAAACAACCCGGTATTAATCGGTGAGCCAGGTGTAGGTAAAACTGCAATTGTTGAAGGGCTGGCACAGCGCATCATTAATGGTGAAGTACCAGAAGGGCTGAAAGGCCGCCGGGTACTGGCACTTGATATGGGCTCGCTGGTGGCCGGTGCAAAATACCGTGGTGAATTTGAAGAACGACTTAAAGGTGTGCTGAACGACCTTTCTAAGCAGGAAGGTAACGTCATTCTATTTATTGACGAATTGCACACCATGGTAGGCGCGGGTAAAGCTGACGGTGCGATGGATGCGGGTAATATGCTCAAGCCTGCGCTAGCACGTGGTGAGTTGCACTGTGTAGGTGCCACAACACTTGATGAATATCGTCAATATATAGAAAAAGATGCTGCGCTTGAGCGTCGCTTCCAGAAAGTGTTCGTTGCTGAGCCTTCTGTTGAAGACACCATTGCTATTTTGCGTGGGCTGAAAGAGCGCTATGAATTGCACCATCACGTGCAAATCACTGACCCGGCGATTGTTGCTGCTGCCACATTATCGCATCGCTATATCGCCGATCGTCAGTTGCCGGACAAAGCCATCGACCTTATTGATGAAGCGGCTTCCAGTATTCGTATGCAGATTGACTCGAAGCCTGAAGAGTTAGACCGTCTTGACCGCCGGATCATCCAGCTCAAACTGGAACAACAGGCGCTGAAAAAAGAGTCTGACGAGGCGAGCCAAAAGCGTTTGAGTATGCTCGAGGAAGAATTAGGGCAGAAAGAGCGTGAATATTCAGTATTGGAAGAAGAGTGGAAAGCTGAAAAAGCGTCACTTTCTGGTACACAGACGATTAAAGCTGAACTGGAACAGGCAAAAATTGCCATTGAACAGGCTCGCCGTGTTGGTGACCTTGCCAGAATGTCCGAGCTGCAATATGGGAAAATCCCAGAGCTTGAGAAACAGCTTGCAGCTGCAACGCAGAGTGAAGGCAAAACTATGCGTCTGCTGCGTAACAAAGTTACTGATGCAGAAATTGCGGAAGTGCTGGCGCGTTGGACTGGGATCCCTGTTGCTCGCATGCTCGAAGGTGAGCGCGATAAGCTTCTGCGTATGGAGCAGCAACTTCATACCCGTGTTATCGGGCAGAATGAAGCTGTAGAAGCCGTATCGAACGCAATTCGTCGTAGCCGTGCAGGTTTGTCCGATCCGAACCGCCCAATTGGTTCGTTCTTGTTCCTTGGGCCAACCGGTGTGGGTAAAACTGAACTGTGCAAAACGCTGGCAAATTTTATGTTTGATAGCGACGACGCCATGGTGCGTATCGATATGTCCGAGTTTATGGAAAAACACTCGGTCTCGCGTTTGGTCGGTGCACCTCCTGGCTATGTCGGTTACGAAGAGGGGGGCTATCTGACTGAAGCGGTTCGCCGTCGCCCTTACTCTGTTATTTTGCTGGATGAAGTAGAGAAGGCGCACCCGGACGTATTCAACATCTTATTGCAGGTATTAGATGATGGGCGTTTGACTGATGGGCAGGGGAGAACAGTCGACTTCCGTAATACGGTTGTGATTATGACGTCTAACCTGGGTTCAGATTTGATTCAGGAACGCTTCGGCGATTTGGACTATGGGCACATGAAGGATCTCATTCTTGGTGTCGTCAGCCAGAATTTCCGCCCTGAGTTCGTTAACCGTATAGATGAAGTCGTTGTATTCCATCCACTGGGTGAGCAACACATTGCTTCTATTGCGCAGATTCAGTTGCAACGTTTGTATAAACGTCTTGAAGATCGTGGCTACGAAGTCACTATCTCTGATGATGCATTGAAGCTGCTTAGCGAGAATGGTTACGACCCGGTCTATGGTGCACGGCCTTTGAAACGTGCTATCCAGCAGCAAATTGAGAACCCGCTGGCTCAGCAAATCCTCTCTGGGGAGCTGATCCCAGGAAAAATGGTTCATCTGGAAGTTAAAGATGACCACATAGTGGCAGTGCAGTAAGTCACAAAAAAGATAAAACGAGCCCTCCGGGGCTCGTTTTTGTTTAAAAACCAGGCGATATTAGGTTTTGCGTCAGCATGTTGTTTGTAAAGTGAGCGAACGATAAGTTTTTTGCATTTTATACTTGTCAGCTTCCAGAAAATCCCTATACTGCGCCTCCACTGACACGGCACAACGGCTTACAAACCGGCCTGTCAGCCAGATGAAAAGCGAAAATAAACGCTTGACTCTGAAAGAGGAAAGCGTAATATACGCCACCTCGAGTTAGCAAGCGAAAGCGCGCAACTCACTGCTCTTTAACAATTTATCAGACAATCTGTGTGGGCACTCGCAG
>DASXXQ010000226.1:0-8207 GCA_036502985.1 Buttiauxella sp. | reverse complement strand
AATTGACGCAACAATTCTTACACCTGCCGCCCCGTCTGTCCAGTCCTCTGGGGTGAAAAGTATTCCCCGCCGGAAATGGGGGCGTATTTATCACGCAGTGATAACCGTGAGCGAAATCAGCCCGCAATTGCGAGCACTCGGACGTCACCTCACCCATTGCAGCAGGAAAGGCCGTCAGGTGCGTATTCCGGCGATGCGTGGCAGTGATTTGGGGGCTTTTTTACGTGCTCTTGAAGTGAGCCGGGCCGTTAACTGATAAGGAGGCTGGCCAGTGGTTGTCAGCAATGTGTTAAATTTGACTGTGTTGTTATGAGTTAACGTTGGGCTGCGTATCTATCAGTGTGCCGAGAACCCGACAGATTTCCGTGCTGTTTTTACCTGACAGCGCGGGAAGCAATGCCGCCAGCGTTAGGGAGCGTGTAGCGAGTTCGGCAATCCGGTCAATATGTGCCGATTTTTCGTAAGCCTTATAGGTTCGAAGGCACTTCCCGAGTTCTTCAGCTGCACGCTCCTGATCCCACCCCATTCCTTTTCGCCACAAACGTAATTCATAACCCGTCATATTAATCTATAAAAGTGCAGAATTTGCACTTTTATAGCAATTAATAGACGAGGTTACATCATTTATCTTAGTCCCATTGTGGGATTTATATTGATGAAGTCCCGTGTTGGGACTATAATGTGTTTATGAAAATAATCTCTATTTCCACACTGAAAGAATTTTGGGAGGCGTTTCCCAGCGCTGAACAGCCGTTAAAGGCTTGGTTCGACGAAGCAAAAAAAGCCCACTGGAAAACTCCTGCTGATATCAAGGCGCAGTATCGAAATGCGAGCATTCTGAAAAATAATCGCGTGGTATTTAATATAAAGGGGAACGATTACCGGCTAGTAGTTTCCATTTTTTATGCGGCTGGTTGGGTGTATGTGAAGTTCATCGGCACACATAAACAATATGATGCGATCGACGTTAATACGATAGAGCTGGAGTAAGCACCTATGAACATTAAACCTATCCGAACAGAACAAGATTACAACGACGCCCTGAAGGCGATAGAACCGCTTTTTGATTCACCACCGGAAATGGGAACGCCTGAGTTCGACTACATGGAAGTGATGGTATTGCTGATCGAAGCCTACGAAGAACAGCAATACCCGATTTCTCCGCCTGATCCGGTTGAGGCAATCAAATTCCGTATGGAACAGATGGGGCTTACAGCGAAGGATTTAGAACCGGCGATTGGTCGCGTGAATCGCGTCTATGAAGTCCTGAATGGCAAGCGTAGCCTGACATTGCCGATGATCAGGAAGCTGCATAGCTTGTTTGGTATTCCTGCTGAAAGCCTGATCAGTATTTAAAACACATCTATAAAAGTGCAATTACTGCACTTTTCTAAGCCGCTTATCCGAGCGGCTTTTTTATGCCCGCTCGCCCTGTCCGGGCTTTGAGCCCGCCCAGGGCGACGAAATGCTACAGCCCGCTTGCAGCGCCTGAAAGGCGCGCCGCTCTCACTGGCCACTTAGGTGGCCGCTAATGCCCGGCAGGCCGGTTATTTTCCAGTATCGCCATTTTGCTCCGTTTCGGCTGCGGGTTTTCTTTCTCCGTGAAAGACACTTGCACGGGGCGGTGTCCTCACAAGGGTACGGCTAAAGCCCGTCTTCTCCCCCGTTCGCACTCGCTCGTTCCTCACTCATTTGCGCTGCGGCCTCGTCGTCGCCCGTGTTCGTCCACCTTATGCCCCATGTCGGTCTTTTCTTCACGGAGCAAGACTCCCCGCGCTGCGTGAAACCCAAAAGGGTGACACCAGAAAGAAGCCGGAAGGCTTACCTAGTGACATTAGAGGAGAATAATTTATGCGTTTAGCTTCCCGTTTTGGTAATGCCAATGTGATCCGCCGTGACCGCCCACTGACCAATGATGAACTTGCCCGCTTTGTGCCGAGCGTGTTTTCAGAGGAAAAGCATGAGTCGCGTAGCGAAAAATATACCTACATCCCTACCATCACGCTGCTGGATAAACTGCGTAGTGAAGGCTTTCAGCCTTTCTTCGGGTGTCAGACGCATGTGCGCGATCAGGGAAAGCGTGAGCATACAAAACATATGCTGCGTTTACGCAGAGAAGGGCAGATTACCGGTCAGGAAGTACCTGAAATTATTTTGCTCAACAGTCACGATGGATCAAGCAGTTATCAGATGATCCCAGGTATGTTCCGCTTCGTCTGCATGAATGGTTTAGTGTGTGGGGATACGTTCGGTGATATTCGTGTGCCACACAAAGGAGATGTGGTTGGTCAGGTTATTGAAGGTGCTTACGAGGTGCTCAGCATCTTTGACAGCGTTGCTGAATCCCGTGACGAAATGAAAGCTATCACGTTGCGACCGGATGAACAACGCCTGTTGGCAACTACTGCACTGAACTACAAATATGATGGTGCACATATACCAGTGGACGCTGAAGATGTGTTGCTCACGCGGCGTCACGAAGACCGCAGCCCTGATTTGTGGACAACGTACCAAAAAGTTCAGGAAAACCTTATCAAAGGTGGACTGAACGGACGCTCTGCGAAAGGAAAACGCTCAACGACCCGTGGCGTAAATGGTATTGCAGGGGACGTAAAATTGAATCGCGCTCTGTGGGAGATGGCGGAGAACTTTAAGAACCTGAAAAATTAATCACAGGCGATAACCAGCCGTTAAACCGGCTGGTTATCCATGGGCACAATAATTTTCAAATTCCATTCATAATACGGGACATTGATATGTGTAATACCTCTCCTGAGTTTAAAAAATGCCTGGTATGTAGCATCGGACATATGACGCTGGAAGATTCTTTCATTCTGAAAGAACGTTCATGGGAAACGGCGAGTTGGGTTGCAGCGCCTGATTACGGTATGATCATTTCATTGTACAACGGTAAGAAAACGCTTTTGCGCCTGAAAGATTTTGGTCTGTCACAATCTTTGCGGATTTTCATTCTCAGAATGATACAGGCACATCACATTCATATGATTGAATTCGACCGTGATGGTGATGTTATTGAAGGTGAAAAATTTTTCGAGTGGTGATTTTTGTTCACAGCCTGACGGTAAATTGTCGGGCTGTATGTGATTGTTTATTTCCCAACCGATCACTATTTCCAGTGCGTTTCACCATACAGGGGATTGACCCCTTTACGGTGAAATAAAACACCTCACCTTAGTATCGATGTCGCTATTAAGATGATTTTGTTACTGCTGTCTCCGATGTGTTTGCTGTTGCTGATTTCTGCACAGCCAATTTCTTTCTATTTTTCACTGCGCCAGTATCAATCGCTTCTTTGATTGCTTTCACGCTGACAATTATTCCGACCAAATCCAGCGCTGATTTTATCTCTGCCACTGAATAGCCTTTTTTCACAGAGAGTTCAATCAACTGCTCTCGTAGATGTGAAAGTACATCTTTTCCTTTCATTCGTGATGCATTCAAATCAGGTAGTTCTGCGAGCTGAATTTTTGCAAGTTCAAGCTGTTCTTGCGTGTAAAAGCTATTTGCAGCCATGTTCATACCCTTCTGTGTTTTGTTCAACATCACTATTCCAATTATACCCTTATATTCGCGTGGGAATCAAAGAGACCCATTCCACATCTGGTGTAATGACTTAAAAAAGAAAATCAGCCATAATGACGCATACTGAAGTAAAACACGGGACAGGATATGTTTTGTAGCACCGCCTGCACGCAGTCGGTCCCACAAACGACCTGGTCAGGGCGGAGCCCCGACACCCTGGCGAGATTGTAACTGGCGAGACTGGAAGGTAAATTCACCATGAGTCAAAGCGAAAGCCGGAAAAGAAATGCACTGCTTCCAAGTGTTCGTTGTTTCCAGGAAGAAAAACTAGCGATACTTGAAAGCGCACAGACAGCTGGTCTGAGTGTAGGTGAGTACCTGCGCCGTTGTGCACTTTCCCGTCGCATTACCGCCAAAACTGACACTAAATTAATCATGGAACTTCAGCGTCTCGGTGGCTTACAAAAGCACCTTTTTAATGAAGGGAGAGGTAACGTCAGTGACGTTTTCAGCAAGCAATACGCTGAGGTTCTGGTCGCCATTAAAAAGGCAATCATCAGTATTGATATGGGCATTGATGGATTCTCTAATGAGCGGGAAAAATCGTGATCCCCATTGTTCCTGAAAAACGTAAGGACGGGCGATCCAGCTTTATTCAACTGGTCAGCTACCTGACTTTGCGTGAAGAGGAAAAACCGGAGATATCTCTTTCCCCGGAGAATCCCTATGTCCGTCCTTCCCGTTCAAAAGAGGCCATTTTCGATCGACTGGTTGATTATCTTGACCGTAATGCTTCCGTTGCAGACCAGACGATACTGGGCACGTTCGATGATGGTACTCAGCAGGTTAAGAGTGGTGATGTTGTTTGTGAAACTAACTGCTTTAGTCTGGAAACAGCCTCCGCTGAAATGAATTCAGTCGCATTACAGAATACTCGCTGTATCGATCCTGTTTATCACTGCATTCTGTCCTGGCGGGAAGAAGATAAGCCGACAGACCAGCAGGTCTTTGACAGTGCCCGTTACTGCATTCAGCAACTGGGTATGGCTGATCACCAGTATGTGTTTGCCATACACAATGACACGGATAATTTACACTGCCACATTGCGGTGAACCGCATTAATCCTGTCTCGTATCGGGCAACTAACCTCTACAAAGACGTCGATACTTTACACAAAGCCTGCCGCCATCTGGAGCTGAAGCATGGATTCACACCGGATAACGGTGCATGGGAAGTGAATGAGAATAAGCAAGTTGTTCGTCGTCAGAACGATTTCAAAACCATTCCCAGAAAGGCAAAACAGCTTGAGTATTATGCGGATTCAGAGAGTCTTTTTAGTTATGCAGTTGGTGAGTGTCGGGATAATGTTGGTGCCATTATGGCTGATGCAGAAAAGCTGAACTGGGATAATTTGCAGGGGGAGTTGAATCGTGCAGGACTGGTGCTGAAGCGAAAAGGGGAAGGTCTGGCGGTGTTCTCTCTGGACGATGACACGCTGGTCCCGATTAAGGCCAGCAGTCTTCATCCAGACCTTACGTTGTTCTGCCTTGAACCGCATCTTGGGGTCTTCCCGACATCAACCGTGACGGTTGATGCTGACAATTCCAGTGAGCCTGATACGATTATTCATGTTCAGCCAGAGTATGTCTATGAGCCACGTTTCCATGCACGGGACTTAATGGCCAGAACGGAACGACGTATGGCCAGAGCCAACGCGCGTGAAGATTTGAAAGCCCGATATCAGAATTATAAATCTTCGTGGATCAAACCAAAGCTTGATGCTGATGCCATCAAACGTCGATATCAAAACGAGTCGAAACGGTTTGCCTGGCAGAAGGCAAGAGCGCGTATTGCTATTGATGATCCGTTATTGCGTAAGCTGACCTATCACATTATTGAAGTCGAAAGAATGAAAGCCATGGCCGGAATACGTATTGCGGTAAAAGCGGAACGTGCAGCCTTTAAAGCAGACCCTGATAACCATCGACTCAGTTATCGTGGCTGGGTCGAACTGCAGGCGGTTAACCACGATCAGGCTGCCATTTCTCAACTGCGGGGCTGGGCATACCGGTTGAAACGTTCCAACCGAACGCCGGGAATTTCAGAGAATGGCATTCGGTTTGCTGTGTCTGATGACAGCCGTCCGTTGTCGATTGAAGGGTACCAGACCCGGATTACCCGGGATGGCACGGTTCAATATCAGCAGAATGGTATTGTCCAGCTTCAGGACCGGGGACAGTATGTTGAGATTGCCCATCCAGACGCAATGGACGGGCAACACCTTATTACTTCACTGGTGGTTGCGCAGACCAAATCTGGAGAGGAAATGAGATTTGAAGGCAGTGCCGGTTTTGTTCGCCAGTCGGGTGATTTTGTTCCCTGGTTTAACATCGAAACAGGTTCAAGGTTACCGCTAAGTGATCCCCATCAACGAGTGATGTGCGGATACGACACAAGCGGGAGTTCTTCATCGTGCGAGCCTCAGCTTAAACCGGATGTAGAGCCACATGTTAAAGATAAGGCCCTGAAGCCTCATTCAGCTCACAGACCTTAAGGCTGAGGACTGGAATACAGGATATCTGTTTGAGTTGTCGTCTCAGGTTAGATTTGTTGCCAAAAATCCAGGCAAGCGACCTTTCCAGCAGGGCGTTGGTTACCAACGTAACGCAAGCGCGTATATTTTTGGCTGCTTTACATGATGTGTCAAGTGCCTGATTGGGCTGGGTTAGTGTACAATAACTCAGGGCCTTTACGGTTGTCTGGCTGTTACCAGTATGATCCCTTACCGAACTTCACAGGTGGAAGGCCACACGTTTGCCAGTAGGTAGTGTTACATCAATACTTAATTCCCCACCTAAAGCTGCGACATAGCGCTTCAGTGTCGAGAGACGCGGATCATGGTCGGCGTTCTCAATACGGGCAATAGACGGCTGTTGAACCCCCATAGCGGATGCCAGTTCTGTCTGTGACATGTCCAGCTCATCCCGTAACTGACTGAGAGCCAGTCTTATACTTGCCTGTTCAATCCGTTCTTCAACCCGGACTTGCATTTCAGGGCTTTCTTTTGCTAACAGATCTCTATAGGTACCCATAATTATTTCTCCAGATTGTTGAGGTAGTGGCGGTACTCGATATCAGCTAAGCGGAGCATGTCCTTATAAAAACGTTTCTCGTTAACTCCTGTTTTGTCACCGGCACATAAGACGATTGCACGGCGCTTCGGGTCGAATGCAAAAAAGGCTCTAATTGGAGTGCCTGCATGCTGTATACGCAGTTCCTTCATATTAGGGAAATCTGAGCCATATAGCGTATCAACGTAAGGCCTACCGAGATTGGGGCCAAATTTCTCTAATACGCCCATAGCCTCATAAACCGATTCCCTGAGCGCGTCATCCTGGGCGAAGAACCAACCATCAAAGCACTCTGTCGTAATGACCTCCCACATACCTGCCTCATAACTTATTCGTTATAAGTATAATATAACATATTCGTTATATTTTCATTTTTTATCCGTCTAACAAGTAAAGATTCAGTAAGAGATATACGACACCCAAAACAGTTCAACCTTCTGACATTCGACCTGTTGCCTATATCTGAGAATAAAATCACATTAGCTGATTCTGAACCACATTACTGATTCACCCACGCATCCACCCTGAGAATGGGCAAACCACCAGAGAGATTTTAAATTCCGTCAAGAAGGAAATCTATTGCAGCTTTTATCAGTGTACGATATTGCATCGCATCGCAGAACTCTGTCCCCAGGGCGTGAACAGGTATACTTGCCAGCTCGTGAGTCATGACAGCGTATTCTTTGCCGTCAGTCAGTCTGATAAGGGGTATCATTCGATCCGGACGATTGCCAGCCACGCTCTACGCCCATAGCGTGCTACTGTAGCGACAAAATTTTAATTACCATATTGTCAATCTCATTATTTGTGCTCATTAATACACGTTAATGCTCTGTGGTATTTTTTTTGTTCTTCAAATATTAAATAAAATATTACGGGGCTAATTCAGAAGTGAAAGTGATTGCATAGTTTGTTATGTAAATATTTTGGGTTTAATGTTTGGATATTGTCCCATGTTAACTGTCTACTAATGGATGTTGTAAGTTGATACCCATTGGAATGGCATTGATTTTATATTCTAAATGCAGTAAAGACTTTTTCTATGTTTATGTTTTTATGAAAAACTTAATTTAAAATGAATAACAAATCAATTCCATTAAGTTGTTTGCTGTTTTTGTGTTTTCATCCCCCGGTACATGCATCTATTGTCAGGGATGATATTGATTATCAGATTTATCGGGACTTTGCCGAAAACAAAGGACCTTTTCGCCCCGGCGCTTTAAATATCAACATTCATGATATGAGCGGAAATCTGATCGGAGTGCTTGATAAGGCCCCCATGCCAGATTTTAGCTCCGTAGATACTTTTGGGATCGCAACATTAATAAATCCGCAATATATAATAAGTGTTAAACATAATACTGGTTATACGGGTGTTTTTTTTGGTGGGTCGGGGAATAACCCTGATTATGATCGACACAAATATATGATAGTCGATAGAAATGAAGTTGCATTTGGTGATTTACACATACCTCGTCTCGATAAAATCGTAACTGAAGTTTCACCTATTCCAACTGAAGATTTTGTTTCCG
>DASXXQ010000225.1:0-150035 GCA_036502985.1 Buttiauxella sp. | reverse complement strand
CATCAAAAATATAGCCTGTACCGTAGTCAACACAGCAACTGATGTTCCAATGTGGACATTTAACCGGAGTGTTTTACCCGGTATCGGAAACACCATTGGGAATACAGATTTTACTATTCCCCTGGACTGCCAGTCTAATGTACGAGTCAATTTAGCCATTTCTGCGGGCGCCAATGGCGCATTTGACAGCTCGCGCGGAATTATCAACCTTGATACAACTTCAGGAACTGATGCTCAGGGAATTGCCGTGCAAATTCTATATAAATGTTCAGGTTTAGCACTTGACACATCTACATTCATCAGTGAACCAATTGTCTGGGGATTATAAATATTCCTCTTGAAGCCCGTTATTACCAAACTAATGATACAGTTACGGCCGGAACGGCAAATGCAACAGCGACTTTTACCCTGACTTACAACTAACAGGCAATTCGTGCAAAATGGTCCGTTTGCTTATTATGGCAAGCAGGCTATCGCCCAGGTTTGTCTAATGCATCGCTTCAAAGCGTTTTCGCCAGACAGCCGCTTCGTCATTCATGCCAAAGTAAGTCTCAATTGACACCATATCGCCCATAACATTTTTGTCAGCATGTGTTTGCAACCAATAGCTTCCCTTATTTAAAAAAGCTCTCAGATGTTCGCTGTCATGGTCACGGTTATAGCTAAGCAGAAGCGCCACCATGCTATCGAAATTGGCCCGATCCGGCTGCGCGTAAAAGTACCACGGCATGATGAGTGGAAAGTTAGCTAAGTGTTGTCTTTCAAGTTGGGTAAGCTGCGTATTTGCCACAAGGCTTATGCAACTTAAAGCTATGAGCACAAGGCCAAACGCGCCATTCAGAATTCGACTGGCAAAATTGTCCTTCCATGATGCCCACTCATTTTTTGTGGGCTTATGCTCCGTAACGCTAAGGCGTAAAAGTAGGACAAAAAGCCCCAGGTGAATAAAAGACTGATAAAAAGGATATTCCAGATTCAGATGTATCAGCAGTGGAATAAGCAACAAAGCATAGCCGCAGTCAGCCGCGTCTCGCCGCAACGCGTTACGCAAAATCAACAACCAGCCCGTTGCTAATATCAGCATCCCAGCCAGGGCAGTGACCCCCCCCTGGAACCATGCATATAAAAGCTCGCTGTGTGGATGGGGAATAGCACCGGCATGAGAAAAATTTAGTTCCGGATGCAGCAGAAGGTAATTCGCAAACTGGGCTTCAAACGCCCCATATCCCCATCCCAGCCAAGGTTTCTCCATCACCATATGCCAGGTGACCTTAATGATCGACCAGCGGGCGCTGCTTGAATCAGCATAGTCGCGCGTAATTGCCTGAACATAGCCATGGATATGGGTATGAGAATCCACGCTGGCAAACATATGTTGCAGGATCCATATTCCGCATGCCCCGCCCGCTAAGGTAATAATCCATCCGCTAAAACAGCGCTTCACTGCTGTTTTAGCGAAGAGAAGTGACAATAGCGTTAATGTTAAAAACGCCCCCAGTTCACCGGTGCGCGACTGGTTGATGACCAGCACAAAGGACATCACCCACAAACCTGAGTGATACAATGCGCAAAAGCCTCTACGGTTATCAAGGAACAGTAAAAAAAACCCGCAGGCAAAGCCTGTCGCGACAAAACTTGCCAATAGATTAGCCTGCTGAAAAATACCAAAAGGCCGACCATGATTACGCAGCCAGTCATATTCATAGTAGCGCAAGGCTACCGCAGGGAGGAACGTTTGAACCAGGCATAATGCACACTGAACTAGCGCAGCATAAAAAACAACCTGCAATATTTGCCGTTTTAATTTAACAGTAAAATGTATTTTTCTTAATTCCAACCAAAACCACAGTGCAATAACCAGCATAATTACACCGGGGCTTATCTGAATATAAAAAAGCCAGGGTAAGATAAGGCATACAGTACCTATAACAATGAACAGGTTTGATTCTTGTTTGAATCCGTTATTTATGTTTTTAATAGCCATCAGCAATAAAAAGATTCCTGCCCAGCATAAAAAAATCAAATTAAATGGTAAAGCAATCCCTTGCCCTCCAGAACCTGGAAGGTAAAAAGCAAAAGACATTATAAAAACTAAAGTTAAAATAATCATATTTGTATTATATTGAAAAATGGAGACCAACTTAATTTTTGGCTATTTTATTTTATGGCTCAACAACGACTAATACTGCACTCGCTGAAAAGGCGCCGCCCGCTAACTGCGAGGCGGACGATTTTTTCACAAGGCTAAAATCCAACGAGGAATTGCCATCGCCATTATCTAAATAATCAACATAGTGTTCATGATTACCAATTTCCTGGCCTGATTTACTGACTACTACGCCCAAGTTGGGATCGGAGGTTACTAAGCTATTCTGATCGTCAAACCCAGTTGTACTTGTGCCAGCCAGTGCAATACCCATCGGCTCGCTTTGCCCATCATCGCAGTGTATCGGGAAATTTTTAGTAATGGTTTTTGTTGACGCCAACGACGTTCCAATCTCCGTCGAATTTACCGTGCCAAAGTCAACCGACAGCACTTCACCGTTATTAATGGTACAGGTCGTTGTAATAAAATGAATAGTGTTGGCAGCAATTAAATTCCACGTATAGATGTTACTTTCATCATCCTGGTTAGTCTGGTTAAAGGTAAGTTTATATAATAATTGCCCCTGCTGAATAATTACAGGATTACTAGGATTATCAACAACATTCATATACAACTGGACATTAATTTTTCCATTGGCTTTTTTGGGCTTAGGCAGATAAATAACCTCAGCATTTCCCGAGTAAGGTATACCTGATGTTATTTTAGCCCCACTCACCGGCGTGATATCAACAGTCGATAGATCAGACGTTGGATCCAATGCGGTGGTGATTGACTGTAGATATAAGTAGTCAGTATACCCAATACTATCTGAATAACAGGTAATGTCATTCATATCATATACTTTTGTTTTCGAGCCGAGAATAGCGGGCGAAACCATAACGGAAACATCCGCGCTACCACCATAAGGCGCGATAGTTTGCCCGGTAGAACCCACAATACAGTGAAAGGCGTAGCAATTCATTGTAACAAAGAACAAAGCAATAACTTGAAATAACTTTAACATGATCCCCACCAGGGTATTTACGGTTAATATTAATTTGCCGTCCGTTTGCCAGAATCCCACGTCTTTCTCAATATAAAAGATGAAAACTTTAATACCAGATTTAATCGTAAATCATTTCAAAGGTTGCGGTGGCATTAAATGCTCCTGCAACAATACTTTTGTTTTGTTTGGCGAGCGGAGAGGCCTGAACATATGCCGCCAGATAAATAGTGGTATTACCATCAGAAAGAGTAAACTGCCTTGATGGTTTATTAATGGGGACGGCCTCTCCTTTTAAAGTATGAATACCAATAGCCACTCCCTGAGCCAAACTTCCCGCCCCCATTGCCAGAAGCCCTGGCTGATCCGCATCTTCTGTACCTGTAAACTGCACTGATGCTCTTGCCCCCAACGAAGTATCGCAATCGGTCAGACGGATGCGAAATAACTCGGGGGGTGAATGTTCATTGGTGTACAGGTAAGGAATCACAACGCTGCGAAAATCTACGGTTATATCGCTGCTATCAGGTGATAAGGTACAGGGTTCCTGAACAAGCGTGCCCGAAAAATTCACATCCGATTGAGCCTTTGTTCCCCCTACATGCAGCAGAAAAGCAAAGGCGAGTAACATTTTCATTAAACAATCTCCACCACAAGTGTCGCAGTTGCCTTAAAAACTCCTTCACTCAGCGAGCTACCTGGCCGATTTATTGGCACTGCCGTTAATGCTGGAGGATGAGCTGAGGAGACTATTATAGGCTTATTTATTTGTATCCTCGATCCGTCCTGCATAATACGAATACTCAAATCCGGCACATCTGTTTGTACAGCTGAGTCGTCAAAATCGGCAGCGGTGCCTTTGACATAGAGTGAAAATTCCCCGCTGTACGATCCGTCGCAGGTGATATCGACAGGGACAGGCTGCGTATACTGAATACCATCTATTTTATTAACGCCGACATTTCCAAAAGCGACATCGATTGGGTTGTCGTTATTCACCACGCAGCTTATTTCATAAAGCGAACCATGAAATTTAACATCACTCTTGGCAGAAACAGTCTGAGAGTAAAAATTAGCACTCAAGATTGCAAAAAAAATAATTCTCGCATTCATGATGTTAATCCTGCTTAACAATAAATGTTGCGGTTGCCGTAAACTCCCCGGCTTCCAGTTTGTTTGCAGGCAGCTTTACAGGAATGGCAGAGAGTTTGAAATCATCCAGATTATTAACATCCACCCAGTTATTTAAGGGGAAATCGATTCCGCTTCTTTTTATTTTTATTCCCAAACCGGGATCAGAGGTGGTCAATAATGATGCATCCCCGGACAAACTATCTCCCTGTAAAGAGAGTTGTAATTGCCCGCTGACTGCGCCATCGCAATATATGCTCACCGGGATATCACGTTCGTGGTAACTGACCCCATCAATTAAATCGATACGTACATCGCCAAATTCCACAATAAACAGCTTATCATTGTTGACAATACAGGGAGGAGGAAGCACAACGGTTCCGGTAATTTGAACCTGCGCTCCACCTTCCGTTCCTTTAAGATTATTTGACTTTTTAGATTGATGATGAATGTCTGCAGCCATGCATGGCATCGTGAAACATAAAATCAAGGCCAGTGTGCCAACCCTGATAATAAAGGCATCAGCTTTTCTAGATATTCTGCTAATCATAGTTCACCTGAAAATCAATGACGCTCCGGTAATACCCATCTTTAATTTCTGTAGGCAAGCGTGCTATAGCGACACCGTATATAAGCTCATTCTTACCCGGAGCCAGAAAATTAACACCCTCTGCATGACCAGGGATTATCTTTTTTTGCTTTGCATCTACGAGCTGTAACCCAATACCGCTGGCCGTTCCCGTTGTAGAAAACACGCCCGGGTTTGCCTCACTCTGAGGGCCACCGAATGAAACAGAGACAACGGGTCCTAAATTTGACCAGCCGCGAGTCAACGTCGACATCGTTAACTGCATTCCTTTTTCCGGAAGACAGTGTCGCAATTCAATCCTGAACCAGGTAATGGCTGAGAGTGCACCAACCTTCACCAGTTTATTTCGTGGGACAGGCTGCATGGCGATAGACTGGTCTTGCGAAGATAAGGCAATACCGCATGACGATTCTACTACCGCGGCATTGATGTGGATTAACGCGGTTTCGCCCTGTACGTCAGGTGACTTCTCAGCCAAAGCTCCCCAGGCTACCAGTGACAGCAGACAAGCCGATATCCCTTTATTCCTGAGCAGGCTCATTGAATTACTCGCTTGTTTTTGTGGAAACAACTTTACAGCTGCTGCCTGCGCAGCCAAACGTCAGAACCGGACGTCCGCCAAAATCATTGATATAGACTATCTGCGGTGAGCTTCCTAAAGATGCGGCAGCAACCCCCAGATCGGCATCGCTTTTTGGGGAAACCATTAGCGCATGGAATTTTGACGCAGCTTTGGTTCCTTTCGCATGCGCATCAATAATTGTCGCATAGTATCCTGTCGGATTATGGACAATGAAACGGTCCCCTTTGCGTTCCAGAGTTAAAGACTCCTGCCACGGAGTAGCATTCTCCGGCTGTAATAAAGCTTCTGGGCGATAGAAAAGTTTAATTTTAGTCTGTAACGCCAGTTGTAAAACGTTAGGCTTATTGCTGCGCGGTGGAATTTCACGCAGATTAAAATAATAAATTGACTCTCGATCCCGTGGCAGCGCACTCAAACCTGCCGTTGCCTGGATCTTAACCTGGGTTTTCGCACCAGGCTCCACACGTTGTACGGGGGGAAGAACAATAAAAGGAGAGCTGATCTTTTCACCTTTCTCATTCTCAACCCATCCCTGAGCGAGATAAGGTAATTGCTTATTTTCATTTGCAACCGTCATGCTGACTGATTTTTCGCCACCCGGAAAAACAACCCGCGTGCGATCCAGGGCAATAGAAGCATTGGCGTGGATCGAAATGACGGAGAGGAATAAAGCCATACCCAAATTTACAGCTGCACTATATTTCATAAAAATTCTCTAATCAGTATCTAAATAATCGATAACACTATTTGTGTTTAGTTTTTTACTGAGCATGGAAGAAGCAAAGTAGCTTCATTCGCTGCCGCGGTTGGAAGTATTGCCGGGAAAGCAATATTACATTTTTCAGTGTCATCCCAGCTGACTGCCATCCGTCCCTCTGGTTCCACACCAGATAGCCAAACCTCACCGTTATCACCGACTAATCCAGTCTGATGTCCGTCTTTTGTTACGGTTGCACCAAAGGGGGGTGAACTGCCATCCGGCAATTTAATTACGGCCATGAGCTTTTGGCCCGCAATAACCTCAAATTTTCTGTAACCGATAGCACCTTCAGTGAGGGTGTCTTCCACAACTGATGTTATCGCCTCAACATCGTCACCCAAATCCGCTACATTGACTTCGGCGGTGTTGCGGTAGTAGCTATTAACATCCGTAATTACGGCCTTTCCAAAAATATTACTTTTTACCGGGGAACCGTTCCCGGATACAGGGACGCCGGAAACACCGCCCGTATCAACCATCATTCGTGTTCCACCAGGTACGACCATTCTATGCAATGCTGCACCGTATGGTGTCACCGTCACTCCGCCGCTTGCGGAAAAATCAAATGATGTGTATGTCCCTTCCTGATGACTTCCGCTAAGGGTTGTTTTAGCGATATCACCTTCATGCGTGTAATAGCCGCTAATTGAACTTTTAGCGCCCTGCTGCACGCCTGCATTAAGCTGTACCGAATCATTTCGCCCAAGAAGGCTATACCAGCCCAGCGTTTGCGATGAATCACTGCCGGATGAACCGTTATAGCTGAGCGTATTATTCTGACCTAACGGAACGCTCAGGCTTAAATACATTCCCTTATCTTTATTGTCATTACTGGTGTTGCTATAACCATTGAAACTTATGCTGATATCTTTCCAGTTGCCTACGTCAAAGTAACGGGCAACAGATAAATTCCAGTTATCATTAGGATTTTTATCCCAGTATGTCTGATGATTATATGAAAGATTAAGACTCACACCCGCATCACGGAACTGTTTATTTACCGTAATGGTGTACATTTCTTTATCTGAGCCGTCCTCATAATCATCACTTTGGTTCTGATTAAGCGTATCCAGATACTGGCTCATCGACATATAATTTTTTTCAGCAAAACGATAGCCTGCAAATGTTATCTGACTGTCGTAGTCATCAAATCTTTTGGAATAGCTAAGGCGATATGAACGTCCGTTACGCTGTTCGCCATTATCAAGGCTGGCATTGGCTTGGGTAATATCAAATGATAATGCCCCCCATACCAGGAGATCGCGACCAACACCCAGGCTCAAAGATTGATAACCATCGCTGCCAAGCATGCCGCCATAGGCCGACCAGCCGTTGTTTATCCCCCAGGAAAGTTCTCCCGACGCAAAAACTGGGCCTTCCAGGTTACGATCCCAGTCCGTTGGACGACCGGCCGTCAATGAGTAACGTATACTGCCCGGACGAGTCAGATAGGGAATCGTTGCCGTATCAACCTGCCAGGTACGCACCGCTCCATTTTGCTCTTCTACTTTTACATCCAATTTCCCACTGACGGAGTCACTTAATTCCTGAATATTAAAAGGCCCCGCGGGTACTTGAGTTTCGTAAAGCACTCGTCCCTGCTGGCTAACGGTAACTTTGGCATTCGAATTTGCGATGCCGATAATTTCTGGCGCGTAGCCGCGCGTATTCGGCGGCAGCATGCTGTCATCAGAGGCAAGATTTGCTCCCAAAAACTGGAAGTTATCAAATACCTGAGAATCCATTGTATTTTGTCCAATGGTCAAATTTGACTGCAAGGAGGGCAAAGCCCGGTACAGGTAATAGCGTGTCCACTTCAATGCGCTACCGCTTTCAGAGCTGTCATCTTCATGCTGATATTGCCAGTCAGCCCTTGCCCGCCAGGGACCAAGGTTTGCACCAGCGGTGCCTGTTCCATTGAGTTCCTGAGTGGTATCCCCACCGTTAGCGGTGGAACGATCTGCATTTATATTATAATCGAACAGCAATCCGGGGACGCCATTGTCCCAGCGCGAAGGCGGATCCCAGGTATCCGAGCTGAATTCCATATATGCTTGTGGCACGTTGATAAATAATGTCGACTGCCCCAAATCGCCGGTGGCCGTCATGCCCGGTATAGACTCTAAAGCCGCACACTGGCCGTTATGCCACCAGGTAATTTTATCCATACTGCGTTCTTTCATGCCCAATGTTTTAATCATATCGGGAGTAAGGCATGCAACACTGCTTTTAGGATCATTATCTAACGAATAAAAACTGACTTGCGCTACGGGAAGACTATCTCGATTAATATGTATAGTCATTGGATAAGTGCCAGGCATGATATAGCCGGCACGCGCAAAATGTGACAAATCAATGTTATTCCTGTCTTTTACATCCAATACATCGGTATTAAACTGTATATCATCGGCGATTGAGAATTCGACCCTTGCGATACTTAAAGTCAACCCCAATATAATTGACGCATAGAGCGAATTGAGGCGAAAAAGAGACAAAGACATATTATTCCTGCAGCGGTTAAATTCAGTCATAATCGAGTCGAAGTCGGATCGTTGAATGACCCACCCCACTCTCAATTTTATTCGAGTCTGCAACCAACCTAACGCTGTACCGCATCTCCGCGATATTTAAAGGAATTTGATTTCGACTCACAACTTCACCCGGTATGATTATATTGCTGTTGTCATCGCGAAGTTGTACACCCACACCACGGACATCACCCGTCAGTGAAAATAGCGTATTATTATATCTATCCGTATCCCCAGAGAATGTGGCGGTAATATTTTTCCACTCAGTGACACCATCACTGCGTACTCTTGTACAATGAACAAGTTTAATAACAAAATATTCTGCACTGCCATATCCATAGGCAAGAAGACTGCTAATACTTGCCAGATGCAGATTGAGAGTCTGATCTCTACTTTCAATAGAAATCGCGCAGGCTGCATCGATAATAGCACCGGGCATGCGCACAACCCCATGCCCGGCACTTTTATATTCACCTACATTAAATGAACCCGTATTATTCGCAGCAAAAGTGCAGAATGAAAGCACGCTGAATATACAAGCACAGAAAGAATAAACTGTCCTTCTTGAAATAAAATTCATTGGAAGTTATTCACTCAATGTAGGTGAGATATAATTTACAGACTTAGTTATAAGCCAGGGTAAAGTTGGTCACGCTGGTGAATGCACCTGGGACAATTTCTGAAGCACCGTCACCCTGCAAATAAGCGGAGAACAGCAGGGTGTTAGTCCCATTTTGCAGAATTTGGCCGTCAGTTGGCTGGCCCAGAGTGATAGGTTTGCTGGAACCGTCAGTCAATACGATACCCGCGCCTGATGCGCTGCCGGCAATACCAAGCATTGCTGGAGCGTTAGTATCTGCAGCACCGGTGAAAGTCGTCGTTACCGTTTGAACAGTACCCAGGTCGCAGTTTACCAGTTCAATATCGAACGGGTGCGGCTCAGATTTGCCACCGCTCTCCAGTGATTTGTTCGCAATCTCACCAAGCGGGACGATTTGATCAACGTCTTTCGCTGCAATAGAGCACGGAGCATCAATAATAGAACCGGTGAAGGTTACTTTACCATGGCCCTGATCTGTCGTTGTGCCAGCAGCATTTGCTGCACCAGCAACCATAGAAAAACCCATTGCCATAGCTAAAATAGTCTTGTTGAATTTCATTTTCATTTCCTGAGTAATAATAAAATAGCGAACAAGCTGCTCTCGTTTAAGGATTTGAGGACTTTTAAAACCGATTTGAGCAGCAACCTGTTGGAACGAATTATCCTTGGGTTGATAATTGCTTTCAAGGTCACGAAGGACGCATGAGATTAAATGGTTATAATAAACATTTTATTAACAATATTTTCCCTATGCTTTATTTAATCCATTGACTACAATTAAGTAATATTTTTACTTAATTATTGACTGACCTTGTTTCTGCAGAGACTGCGGGCACAAAAACCAGGAGATGCCGATTTGCACCAGCTATTTACTCTCGATATATTACGTTGGATTGACGATAATATCGGCCAGAACATAGGTGTTAGCGACATCGTCAAGCGCTCAGGATACAGCAATGCCCAGCTACACAGAATTTTTAAATCACAGGTAGGTTGTTCAATAAACGAGTATGTGATGAATAAGCGTATGCAAAAATGTGCCTATGCTCTTAAATATACCAATATCTCAATTAAGGCACTTTCCGAACGTTATCATTACGCTAACCCGCAGGCATTCTCTCGTTACTTCAGGTCGTTCTATGGCGTCACGCCTGTAGACTACCGGCAAAATGCAGATCTAGAATTTCAGCAGCTATTTTCGTGGAAACATAAAAACGCCCTTGAACTTTCAGATTGCCAGGTGGATTTCATTCATTTGGACGATCATAAGTTCATTGGTTTATCAGGGAATTACTCATTCCCCTATGAACAGGCAGGTCATTCACATATCCCTCACCGAGCAGCTTTGGAAAATGAGTTCCAGATAGAAACACAACGCCCTGCTCCTCAATTAGTGACTCTTTGCAAACCGGTCAAAAAGAATTCTTCTATGATAAATTTTGAATATCATATTGGTTATCCCAATGACTTTGCACCGATTCCGGCTTCTTTCTCTCCTTTGCCATCAGTCAGCGGAGATTATCTTAAATTCCATTTCCACACGAATGTTTTACATCCATTCGAAATGAGTTCCATTGCCTACTGGGGATTTATTTCAATTAACAATATAAAACGCAGAGATGGATATGATATCGAGTATTATAACTTCGGGTCTACACCTCTTGATATCCCGTATGAATTCACTCTATATATCCCTGTCATTTTTGACACAGAGCTTATTGATCTATTATTGAAGCTAAGGTCGTGATGCTGCCTTTCATCAATACACGTATATTCGTATTTAAAGAGTAAAAGTATTTCAGCCCACTTTTTAAATTTTACTAGCTGCTTTGAACCTAATATTCCCATAATGAGGTTGTAATCGCCTTAAAGCCTATCAACCATCTCAGTAAATCCCAGCTGGCTCACAACTCTGAGCGCGGTCGATTGCCGCCGGAATCGGCGCGTGGCAGGCTGGCCGAATGTTACTCATTTGTTGCATCGGCAGGCCCAATGACCCGCAAGTTGCCTTTTCAGGTGAAGCTATTTTTGTCTCTGGTGGCGTTTTCCTGCCTGCTGCTGGCGCTGCTGGGCGCGATTCTGTTTCACTTTATCGACCGCCAGCTGCATCACGATCTTGGGCAGCGCGCCCGCGTGCAGGCCAGCGAAATCGCGCTGATGCCGGGGCTGGCGGAGAAAGTCGCGGGCCGTGACATCGCGGGAATCGCCCGTTTGATTCAGCCGCTGCGCGACCAGAGCGACGCCAGCTACATCGTTGTCGGCGACGTGCGCGAACAGCATCTTTACCACTCCGAATCCCCGGAACGCCTCAATTTACCGATGATCGGCGGCGATAATGCCGAGGTGCTTAAGGGGAGAACCATTATCTCCATGCGCCAGGGCGGCATCGGCGTTTCCTTACGCAGCAAGGCACCCATTTTTGATGCCCGGCATCGGGTCATCGGCATCGTTTCCGTCGGCTATCTCACCTCTTATATCGCCAATATTAACGCCCGGCTTCTTTGGCAGGCGGGCCTCTACGGCCTGCTGCTGTTGCTGCTGCTGTTTATCTTTTCCTGGCTGTTTACCCGCAATCTTAAAAAGCAGATGTTTCGCCTGGAGCCGAAGGATATTGCGCAGCTGGTGCGCCAGCAGAAGGCGCTGCTGGAGGCGATGTACGAAGGCGTCTTCGCCGTGAACGCCGAGCGGCAGCTGATTTTAATCAACCGCGCGGCCAGGGAGATGCTGGATATTCCCCTGCCCGAAACAGAACTCCTCGGCAGGCCGCTGCCGGAAGTCATGCACACGCCGCCGGGCTTTTTTACCCTGAGCGGCGCGGCGGAAAACAGCAGCCAGCACGATTTAATCACCGTGCTTAATCAGCGCCAGGTGATCGTCAACCGCGTGCCGATTGAGCTTGAGCCAGGCGGGGAGAGCGGCTGGGTGTTTAGCTTTCGCGACAAAAACGACATCAACACGCTGAGCAGCCAGCTCAGTCAGGTGAAGCGCTACGCGGACAGCCTGCGCGTCATGCGCCACGAGCAGCTGAACTGGACCGCGACGCTGGCTGGCCTGCTGCAAATGCAGCGCTATGACGACGCGATGCGCTACATTCAGGCGCAGTCCGAGGGCGCGCAGGCCGCGCTGGATTTTGTTTCCGTTCGCTTTACCTCGCCCGCGCTGTGCGGCCTGCTGCTGGGGAAATACGTTCTGGCCCGCGAGAAAGGCATTGAGCTGGCATTTGACCCGGCCTGCCAGCTCACGCGTATTCCGCTGGCTATCAGCGAAACCGAGCTGATGTCGGTGGTCGGCAATCTGCTGGATAACGCCGTGGACGCCACGCTGAAAACCGGCGTCGCCACGCCGGTAGAGCTGTACATTTCCGATAGAAACCAGGAGCTGCTGATTGAGGTGGCCGACCGGGGCGCGGGCGTTGACGATGCCCTGAAGCCGCATATTTTTGAACAGGGTACCACCAGCAAACCCTCACACGGCCATGAACTGGCCGGTTCGGATCACGGCATTGGGCTTTACCTGGTCGCGGGCTACGTGAACCGCGCCGGGGGAAGTATCGAAGTCACGGATAACGTGCCGCAGGGGACAATATTTTCCGTTTTCATTCCGCTTCAGGCCGCGACGGCAACAGGAGTAGCATATGCCAAATAACCGACCGCTCGAAGTCGTTATTGTGGAAGACGAGCCGCATCTGGCCGGCCTGCATCGCGACTATATTGAGCAAAACTTTCACCTGCGCGTCGTCGGCATCGCCGCCACGCTCGAACAGGCCCGTCCCCTTCTGGAATGCCATCGGCCAAGGCTGGTGCTGCTCGATAACTTCCTGCCCGACGGCCAGGGCGTGGATTTGCTGGACAGCCCGCTGCTGAGGAGCTTCGAGTGCTCGGTCATTTTCATTACCGCCGCCAGCGATATGCAAACCTGCAGCCACGCGATGCGCAGCGGCGCGTTCGACTACATCATCAAGCCGGTATTTTTTAACCGCCTGCACGCCTCGCTGGAACGCTTTATGCGGCTGGTGCAGGGGCTGCGCAGCGTGAAGGTGGTGGATCAAAGCGCGCTGGATCGGCTGTTTAATTTGCCCGCCGGTGAAACGGGCCCGGCCCCCTCCGCCAAAGGAATTGAGCCTAATACGCTCGAGCTGGTGCAGCGCGTTTTTACCGCCAGCCCGGAGAGCAGCTGGTCGGTGGAACAGGTTGTCGCCGAGACAGGCATCAGTAAAACAACGGGCCGTCGCTACCTGGAATACTGCGTGGAAACGGGCTTTATCGGGGTGGAAATGCAATATGGCAACATCGGCCATCCGCGCCGCCTTTACCGAAAAGCCGCTGAGAATCCGTGAGAACACATCTCGCCCGAGCGGCCCGGTTTGAACTTCATCTTCGCGGTTTTTATGGTGTTAATTGCCTAAAAAATGCCGGCAATCACACTTCGGACAGCTGACCGTCCGCACGCTATTGTCTGCCTGAATCGTTAGGTTATGTTGACTTTTAGTTCATCAAATGTGACTGGAAGGTTAACAATAATGTCGAATAAATTAAGATTCTCGCTGCTGACCGTCGCCGTTCTGGCCTCTGCTTCGACCCTCGCCGCGCTGCCTCAGGGCTACCCGGCGGACTATCAAAAAGTGGTGGATGCCGCCACCAAAGAAGGCAAAGTCGTGGTGTACTCCACGACCGACACCAAGGCCGCAGGCCCGCTGATTCAGGGCTTCGAGGCCGCCTATCCGGGCATCAAAGTTGAATACAATGATATGAACAGCACCGAGCTGTACAATCGTTTTATCAGCGAACAGGCTTCCGGCGGCAGCAGCGGCGACGTGGTGTGGAGCTCGTCAATGGACACCGCCCTGAAGCTGGCCACCGACTACGCGCAGGCGTACCCGTCTCCCGAGCAGGCCCAGTTGCCGAAGTGGGCGGTCTGGCAAAGCAAGGCCTACGGCACCACCTACGAGCCGGTAGTCTTTATCTATAACAAACGTCTGATCACGGCCGCCGAGGTTCCGGATTCCCACGCGGCGCTGGCGAAGCTTATTGCCGGCCAGCCCGATAAGTTCAGCAAAAAAGTCACCACCTACGATATTGAAAAATCCGGCCTCGGCTTCATGCTTTCCGTGCAGGACTTTAAGGCCGATCCGAACTACTTCAAAACGCTGGCCGACGTCGCTAAAGGCGGCCTGGCCGTGCAGTCGTCAACCGGCACGATGATGGAGCGAGTGTCCTCCGGCGAAAACCTGATTGGCTTTAACATTCTGGGTTCCTACGCCGAAGCCCGCGCCAAAACAGACCCGTCGCTGGGCATTGCTTATCCGAAGGATTACACCCTGGTGCTGTCCCGCGTCTCGTTTATCAGCCAGCAGGCGCAGAACGCCAACGCCGCGAAGCTGTGGCTGGACTACGTGCTGTCAGAGAAGGGACAGAGCATTCTGGCTAATCAGGCTGATATTCCGTCCATCCGCAACGATATCGAAGGTAAAAACGATATCGACGGCATGACCAAAATGCTTGGCAAAGCGCTGAAGCCGATCCCGGTGGACGAAACCCTGCTCGACTATCTCCAGCAGAAAAAACGCCTCGACTACATCAAACAGTGGCGTACCGCCGCGGCCAAATAATGGTATGACGGAAGCGCGCCGCCTTTAGCCGCGCTTCCCTTTCTCCTGCCCGATCCCGCCGTCAGGGTTGCTAACCGTAGGGAAGTTATATGCGTGCATTGCTCAGAAAGTGGCAAAGCCTGCCGCGCAGCGTTGTGGTGCTGCTGACGACGCTGGTTATCTACGTTCCGCTGTCGTTTATCGTTATCCAGAGCTTTCTCTCCGCGCCGTTCTTTTCGCCGTCGAAGGAGTGGAGCCTCGAATCTTTCGAGTTTATTTTTACCGATCCTGATTTTTATACCGCGCTAAAAAGCGGCTTTATCCTCGCCTTCGGGCTGGTGGCGATTGCCATCCCGCTCGGCGGTATTCTGGCGTTCCTGATGGTACGTACCGATTTGCCGGGCCGCCGCATCATCGAACCGCTGATTCTGGTGCCTATTTTTGTCTCGCCGATGGTGCTGGGCTTTGGCTACGTCGTGGCGGCCGGGCCGGTCGGCTTCTTTTCCCTATGGGCGCAGTCGCTGCTGGGCTTCATTCCGTGGAATATCTACGACATGTCGAGCATCGTGGTTATTGCGGGCCTGACCCACGTGCCGCACGCCTATCTGTATATCTCCTCGGCGCTGCGCAGCGTCGGGTCTGACGTTGAGGAAGCGGCGCGCACCGCCGGTGCCACGCCGCTCCAGGTGATGACGGCGGTAAGCCTGCCGATGGTGCGCCCGTCGATTCTCTACGCCAGCGTGCTGCTGTTCTTCCTCGGGCTGGAGGTGTTCGGCCTGATGCTGGTGCTGGGCGATCCGGAAGGCAACCTGGTGCTGGCGACCTATCTGTACCAGCTGACCAACAAGCTCGGCACGCCTTCCTATCATCTGATGGCCGCCGTGGCGGTCGTGCTGATTTGCATCACCATTCCGCTGGTCATGCTGCAACGCAGGCTGATGCGCACGGCGAACCGCTTTGTCACGGTGAAAGGTAAAGCTTCTCAGGCCCGGGCGCTGCCGCTCGGCAAATGGCGCTGGGTGGCCGGAGCCGTGGTGGCCTTCTGGCTGACCGTGACCATCGGCGTGCCGCTGGTCGGCGTCATGCTGCGGGCGTTTATCTCCAACTGGGGCGTCGGCGTGTCGATCTGGGACGAGCTGTCGCTTGCCACCTTCCGCAACATCTGGGAGCAGCCGAACCTGCTGCGGGCGATTGTTAACTCGATGGCAATAGGCGTCATCGGCGGCGCGCTGGCGGTGGCCTGCTACCTGTTTATCGGCATCGCCATGCACCGCAAGCCGGACAACGTCACCCGCTTCCTCGACTACAGCGTGCTGGTGCCGCGCGCGGTGCCGGGCCTGCTCGCCGGTCTGGCTTTCCTGTGGGTATTCCTGTTCCTGCCGATGTGGCTGGATAACGCGCTGAAATCCGGCTGGCTGTCGGGCATGTCGTGGTCGCAGTTTATGCGCGATCACTTTGTGGTCTGGCTGCGATCGCTGCGCAGCACCATTTTCAGCGTCTGGCTGGCGTACACCGTGGTGTGGATGGCCTACGGCCTGCGGCTGATTTCCTCAACGCTGTTGCAGGTCGGGCCGGAGCTGGAAGAAGCCGCGCGCAGTACGGGCGCCACCCGCGGGCAGATCACCCGCCACGTGACCATTCCGCTGTCGCGCTACGGGCTGATTGGCTCCTGGCTGCTGATGTTCCTGATTTTCGAACGCGAATACTCCACCGGCGTGTACCTGCTTTCTCCGGGTACCGAAACCATCGGTTCGATGCTGGTATCCCTGTGGGCGGCAGGCGCGATTGATATTGTCGCCGCCCTCTCCTTTATCAACATCCTGCTGGTCGTGGTCGGCCTGGGCATCGCCCTTCGTTTTGGAGTCAAATTACATGATTGAATTATCGGTTGAGAATCTGCATTTAACCTACGGTGACAATCCGGTGCTCAAAGGCGTTTCTATGGACCTGAAGCGTGGCGAAGTGGTGTCCCTGCTCGGCCCTTCCGGCAGCGGCAAAACCACCCTGCTGCGCGCCATCGCCGGGCTGGAAAAACCGACGCGGGGCACGATCGTCATCGGCAATAACAAAGTCTATGACGGCACGCCGCGCAGCGAAGTCCCGGCGGAAGAGCGCAATCTGGGGCTGGTGTTCCAGTCCTACGCGCTGTGGCCGCACAAAACCGTGTTTGAAAACGTGGCTTATCCGCTGAAGCTGCGCAAAGTGGCGGCGGCAGAAATCACCCGGCGCGTGCAGAGCGTGCTGGATCAGCTCGGCCTCGGGCATCTGGGCAAGCGCCATCCGTACCAGCTTTCCGGCGGCCAGCAGCAGCGCGTGGCGATTGGCCGGGCGCTGGTCTATAACCCGCCGGTTATCCTGCTTGATGAGCCGCTGTCAAACCTCGACGCCAAGCTGCGCGAAGAGGCGCGCGTCTTCCTGCGCGAGCTGATTATCAAGCTCGGCCTGTCGGCGCTGATGGTGACGCACGATCAGAACGAGGCGATGGCAATTTCCGACCGTATCCTGCTGCTTAACAACGGCAAAATTGAACAGCAGGGCACGCCGGAGGAGATGTACGGCTCGCCACAAACGCTGTTCACGGCGGAGTTTATGGGCAGCAACAACCGCCTGCACGGCAAAGTCACCGAGGTTCGCGACGGGAAAGCGCGGATTGAGGGCCAGGACTGGGCGCTGTGGGGCCACGCGGGAGAAGGCGTACAAAGCGGGCAGGAAGGCACGGCGGTCATTCGCGTGGAACGAGTTGGCTTAGCCGAAGGTCCGGGCGAAAATCAGTTCGAGCTGCCGCTGCTGACCAGCATGTACCTCGGCGACCGCTGGGAATATCTGTTCCGCACTTCGGGCGATGATTTTGTGCTTCGCGCCTACGGCACCGAGCTGCGCGATTCGCAACGCTGCCGCCTGGCGCTGCCCGAGAAACACGTCTGGGTTTTCCCGAAGGCCGGATAAGCCTACCGAGCGGCATTGCGCCGCTCTCTTTTCTTCCGGTGGAAGTGAAATTTCCTTTACAAAACATAACCTAACAAACGGCCAATATTTTGCTATAACGAAAACACGTTTCCGCAAAGTGATGACCGCATGAATTTTTGGCTTCTGTCTGTGCTATTAGTGCTGATGCTTGGCATCTGGGCTTCGCTAATGTTTAACCTGTTTGATATTACCGCTCACCTTGCTGATTTATTCGACGCCTTAGAAGACGCCCTCTAATCAACGGAGCCGGGTTTGTTCGCCGCTGACGAACGCGAAACGCTGCTTTTTTGCGGCAGGCAGACCAGCAGCAGGCCGATAAAAATAGCGCTGACGCCAATCAGTTTCCCCGCGCTAAAACGCTCATTCAGCCACGGCAGCCAGATTGCCGCGCCCCAGACCAGCACGTAGCTTAAGCTCAGCAGCGGGTAGGCTTTGCTCAGTGCGATACGTCGCAGCGCCAGAAACCAGCACGCCATGGAGATAGCGTAGGCCAGCAGGCCAATAACCAGCGCCGCGGCGGCGGGCGTGAAGCGATAGAAGGCCTCCAGCAGCGCCTGATGCTGAGCGACGGGAGGCAGCATGGTCATCGCCCATTTCATGACGAGCTGCGCGCCGCTGACCAGCAGCACGCTCATTAGCGCCCAAAAATATCCCATCAGGCCGAACCTCCCATCATCACAATCCCGCCGATAATCAGCCCCACGCCCAGCCAGTGCCGCAGCGACACCGGCTCGTGCCAGATAAAGCGTGCGGCAAGCGTAATAAAGATAAAGTTCAGGCTGAGCATTGGATACGCCACGCTGACGGGCACGCGCTGCAGGACCAGCAGCCAGAGCAGCATGGCGCAGCCGAGCAGCGCCACGCTTAGCACAAGCCAGCGCAGCATGTGCCGCGCCCGGCTCCCGCGAGCGGCCTGCTTCTGACACAGCTGGCCCCCGCAGCTAAGCAGGCTGGCCAGCACGATCAGCAGGTAGCTCATGGCGCTTTTTCGTAGAAGAAGAGAACGAAGCGCCCTTTGCGATAGAGATGATCCGGCGCGGGCACATCGCTATCCTCAGGCACTTTATCCTTCGACAGCAGCATCACCAGGGACACATTTCCCTCTTTGCGATGCACCGCCAGCCAGCGGGCAAAATCTTCCCTGGAAACCAGCTTATCTTTTGCGTCGTTGAAGTTGGACAGGCCGTAGTTCAGTTCGCCGGGCTGAGCGTACAGCGTGATATCATCGCGCTTAAGTTCCCAGGCGATGCCCGCGCCGACGCCGACGCTATTAGCCAGAATATAGCGGCTGCCTTCGAGCTCCGGGCGCACCACGTCGACAAAGACCTGCGGATGCTTGGAGTCGATAACCTTTTCAGGTATAACGCCGCCCACCAGCAGCGCAAGGCCAAGCGGACACACGGCCGCCCACTGCCAGAGACGGGCGTTATTGCGCAGGGTGAGATAACCCACCAGCGCCCAGACCAGGAACGCAACGCTCGCCTGAATCACCTTCAGCGATTCGTGGCTGGCATACACCGGATGCTTTGCCACGCCCCACGGCGCCAGCCCAACCAGCACCACCAGCGCGCAAACGCCGCCGAAAACCAGGTTTATCCAGCCGTTGATTTTCAGGGTACGCGACGCGGCCAGCAGGCCGGTGGCATGGCGAGCCAGCAGGATGGCCAGCGGTGCGAAGCACGGCAGAATGTAGGTCGGCAGCTTTCCTTTCGCCACGCTGAAAAACAGCAGCGGCATAATCACCCAGCCCAGCAGATAAAAGGCCCCGCTTTCAACTTTACGTTCCTGCCAGCCGCGTTTGAGCGCGCCGGGCAGCAGCGCCAGCCACGGCAGGCTGCCGGCAATCAGGAATGGAATGTAGTACCAGAAAGGCGCTTTGTGCTGCGCGTCCTGCTCGGCAAAGCGCTGAATATGCTCCACCCAGAAGAAGTAGTGCCAGAACGACGGCTCGGCTTTGGCTATTGCCAGCGCCCAGGGCAGCGTAATGGCGGCGGCGCTCAGCACGGCCAGCGGGCCGAACAACAGCACCTCTTTCCAGCGTTTTTGCGCCATCACCCACGGCAGCACGCTCAGCACCGGCACGGCCAGGGCAAGAAAACCTTTGGTCATCACGCCCATGCCGCAGGCGAGCCCGAGCAGAAGATAGCCGCCCGCCCTGCCGGCGTTGGTTTTGGCGTTGGTACCCAGCCAGAAGCTGCACATCGCCGCCGTTAACCACAGGGTAATCATCGGATCGAGCACGGCGTAGGTGCCGATGCCGTAAACCAGCAGGCAGCTCAGGAACATCACGCCGGAAAGCACGGCAACCAGCCTGTCACGCCACAGGCGGAAGGCCAGCCAGGCCACCATCAGCGCGCTTAAGCCGATGGAAAATACCGAACCAAAGCGCACGGCGAAGTTGTTATGACCGAAGATCAGCTGGCTGAGATTGTTGATCCAGTACCCGGCCACCGGCTTTTCGAAATAGCGCACGTCCAGCAGGTGCGGAACAATCCAGTTGCCCGCGGCCAGCATCTCGCGGCTGATTTCCGCATAGCGAGTTTCGTCCGGCTGCCAGAGCGCGCGAAATTCAATGGGGAGCAGGTAAAACAAGGCAAATCCCAAGAGCAGAACAAGCGAATACTTTGCTGTTTTCATCCGTTTAATACCCGATATTTTGTTGGCAGCCTAGCCAGCCTTCGCGGCCTGCAATCGTCCCGCGCACCACTTTGCCCACTGGCAGAGTGGTTAAATCGTCCGGCAGCAGTTCGCCCAGCGGGCAAAAGCGGATGCCTTCCTGCGCGGCCATAGTGAGCAGTTGGCTAAAATCCTCGCGCATCACCATGCCCTCCACCTCGGCGTGGATGGTGTACACCGGGGTGCCTGCGTCCTGTTTAATGCGGTCGAGGATAAAGCGGTTGTAGCCTTCGCGGCTTACGCCGTTGCCGATGACCTCATCCCAAGTGGGAAGCGTCACCGGAATTTGCACCGTGCCTACGCTGCCGTCGGCCAGCTGCGGCAGGAACGGCGCGGTTCCCCGGCAGTCGCTGTTGTAGGTGAAGCCGAAATTTTCTTTCGCCCGAACGACGCGCTGGTCGGCGCGCCAGCCCGCCACCGCTGAGCAGGTTACCGGCTGGTCGACAATCTGACTTAACGCCTCGAGCCCGAGGCGAATATGTTTCTCAAGATGCGCCCCGTCCCACACGCCCGCCCAGGTTTGCCAGGCGAAGTGGTCCCACGCGTGCAGGCCCACTTCGTGATGATCCGCCGCCGCCGCGATAGCCTCCGCATTGCCCGCGCCGATTTTCCGCCCCGGCCACGCCGTGCCCGCCAGTAAAATATCCCAGCCGTACAGCGACGCGGCCTTAGAGCGCAGCATTTTCCACAGGAACCGTGGTTTCATCAGCCGCCATAAATGGCGGCCCATGTTGTCGGGGCCGACGCTAAAGAAAAAAGTGGCCTGAATACCGTGCAAACTTAATATTTCCAGCAGATGCGGCACGCCCTGTCGGGTGCCGCGCCACGTATCTACATCAATGCGCAGACCAACTTTTCTCATGCTTCAGGTTCCGTCAGCTCAACCGTTTTGAGGAAATAATCCAGCGTTTCGTCGATGGTGCTTTGCATCTCAATAGTTGGCGTCCAGTTTAGCAAACGCTGGGCGTTACGGATGCTCGGCTTACGGTGTTCAACGTCCTGATAGCCCTTGCCGTAGTAGGTGCTGCTCTCGACTTCACGGAAGCCGGCAAACGGCGGGAAATGGCCGCGCAGCGGGTGCTTTTCAAAGCTCGCCAGCAGCATTTCTGCCAGCTCCTTGATGCTCGCCTCGTTTTCCGGGTTGCCGATGTTGACGATTTGCCCGTCGCAGCCGGCGTTTTTATTTTCAATGATGCGGAACAGCGCCTCGATGCCGTCGCTGATGTCGGTGAAGCAGCGTTTCTGCCTGCCGCCGTCAATCAGCTTAATCGGCGAGCCTTCGACCAGGTTAAGAATCAGCTGGGTGATGGCGCGGGAGCTGCCGATACGCGCGGCGTTCAGGTTGTCCAGACGCGGCCCCATCCAGTTGAACGGACGGAACAGCGTGAAGCGCAGACCTTCTTTTTCGCCGTACGCCCAGATGACCCGGTCGAGCAGCTGTTTCGAAACGGAATAGATCCAGCGCTGTTTGTTGATGGGCCCGACGATCAGGTTCGAGGTATCTTCATCGAAAACCTTATCGGTACACATGCCATAAACTTCCGAGGTGGAAGGGAAAATAATACGCTTCTGGTACTTCACGCAGTCACGGATGATTTTCAGGTTCTCTTCAAAATCCAGTTCGAAGACGCGCAGCGGGTTGCGGGTGTATTCAATCGGCGTGGCAATCGCCACCAGCGGCAGCACCACGTCGCATTTTTTAATGTGGTATTCAATCCACTCGGAGTGAATGCTGATATCCCCTTCGACGAAGTGGAAGCGCGAATTGCCGAGGAAGCGGCTAATCGCATCGGAACCGATATCCAGCCCGTAAACCTCGAAATTATCGTCCTGCAACAGGCGCTCTGTCAGGTGGTTGCCGATAAAACCGTTCACGCCGAGAATCAGCACGCGGGTGCGGCGCTTAATCGCCGAGACCGGCTGGCTGCTGATAATCGCGCCCGCCACCAGGCCCAGGCTTTGCGCCAGCTGTGAGCCCTGCATGTAAACGCCGTTTTCGGTCTGCCCGGTGACAACTTCCAGCGCGCCGCTGCCGGTGGCAATGACCAGCGGGCTGACGGACAGGATGGTGCCGGGCTTCGCTGCGGCGCTATTCTCAAGCACGCGGCCTTTCCAGACGATGAATTTGCTGCCGCCCACGTAGCCAAAAGCGCCCGGCCACGGATCGGTCACGGCACGAATCAGATTGTTAATTTCCTCGGCGGAAGACTGCCAGTTAATGCAGCCGTCCTGCGGGGTACGGCGGCCAAAATAGCTGGCTTTGCTTTGATCCTGCTCGCGCTGCGGGAAATGACCGGTTTTAATGACCGGCAGAATATCTTTTAGCAGGTCGGCTGCCGCGTCGCGCTGTTTGTGATGCAGCGTTAAAGCCGTATCATCCGCAGAAATCGCCACGCGATGCTG
Source organism: Buttiauxella sp. (assembly GCA_036502985.1). Taxonomy (GTDB): domain Bacteria; phylum Pseudomonadota; class Gammaproteobacteria; order Enterobacterales; family Enterobacteriaceae; genus Buttiauxella. The sequence goes on along the minus strand of DASXXQ010000225.1, from coordinate 127,121 downwards.
CGACACGATAGCGCCCGCGTCGGCACGGCTAACCATGCGGTGAAGCGTGACGCCCGTTTCGCGTTCGCCTTTCACCAGCACCCAGTTTAGCGGCGCCCGGCCACGATATTCCGGCAGCAGCGAACCGTGCAGGTTAAAAGCCCCCACCGTGGCGCTGTTTAAAATGTCATCGCACAGCAGGTTACGATAGTAGAACGAGAAGATAACCTCCGGCTGGGCCGACCTGATGCGATCGACCCACAGCGGGTGATTGACGTCTTCTGGGGCGTAGACCGGAATACCGTGATCTGCCGCCGTGCGGGCCACGGAACCAAAGAAGTGATTCTCAGAAGGCGAATCCGGGTGGGTATAAATCGCCGAAATCTCATAGCCTGCGGCTACCAGGGCATTAACGCCCGCACACCCAATATCGTGATAAGCAAAAACAACGGCTTTCATTGATTCTTTTCCTCTGAAGTGGAAGCTGATTCGCGGCTGACTACGCGCTGAATAAAGTAGCGGGGACGAGCGCGCACGTCGGTATATATGCGCCCGATGTATTCACCCAGCAGGCCCATGCCGACGAACTGCGCGCCGATAAACATAAACAGGACGGCAAAGAGCATAAACACCCCTTCCGCCGCCCACTGCGGCCCGAAGGCAATACGCAGCGCCACCAGCAGGACCGAAAGCGTAAAGCCCATCACCGCGATAATGCTGCCGAAGACGCTGAGCATGCGCAGCGGCGTGGTCGTCAGGCAGGTGACAAGGTCGTACATCAGGTTGATGAGGCGCATAAAGCTGTATTTCGAGTCGCCAAATTCGCGTTCGGCGTGGTGAACCGGAATTTCCGTCGCCTTACGGGCAAAGGTGTTGGCGAGGATCGGGATAAACGTGCTGCGTTCGTGGCAGTTGAGCATCGCGTCGATGATATGGCGGCGATAGGCGCGCAGCATGCAGCCATAGTCGCCCATCGCTTTGCCGGTGGTGCTTTGGATCAGGCGATTGATGAGCTTAGAGGCGCGCTTGCGAAACCAGGTGTCCTGGCGGTTCTGGCGCACGGTGCCCACCACGTCAAAACCTTCTTCCGCCTTCGCCACCAGGCGAGGGATCTCTTCCGGCGGGTTTTGCAGATCCGCATCCAGCGTAACGATGAGGTCGCCGGTCACGTGGCTAAAGCCGGCCATAATGGCGTTGTGCTGGCCGTAGTTACGGTTCAGCAGGACGGCCACGATGTGGCTGCCCGGCGCTTCGGCGGCATCGCTTAGCATGCTGGCCGATTCATCGCTGCTGCCGTCGTCCACCAGCAGAATTTCATAATCTTTGTGCAGCAGATCGCACGCGGCGCTGGTTCGCCGGATAAGCTCGGGCAAACTTTCCTGCTCGTTGTAAACCGGGATCACCACGGAGACTTTATGAATGGGTAAAGGAGCGGTCATGTTATTTTCCTGCCGCCTCGCGTAAGGCGGTTATTACACGGGTAACTTCGTCGTCGGACATCGTTGGGAATAGCGGGATGGAACAAATACGTTCGCTGTTCCATTCCGTCTCGGGTAATGAAAGCGAAGGATAGCGTTCGCGATAATACTTTTGCGTGTGGGCCGCCTTGAAGTGCAGGCCGCTACCAATACCTTTGGACTTCAGTTCATCCATGAGCTGATTACGGGAAATACCGCAGGTTGCTTCATCTACGCGAATAATAAACAGGTGCCACGCATGTTTATGCTGCCAGGCCGGGTGAATGAGCGGCAGATAAGGCGTATTCACCAGCTCTTCCAGGTAGCGTTCGGCTATTTCTTTGCGGCGGGCGTTGTGCTGTTCCAGCTTTTTTAACTGCACCAGCGCAATGGCGGCATTAATATCCGCCAGGTTGTATTTATATCCTGGCGTGATAACTTCCGCCTGCGGCGCGCGGCCAAGAGTTTGTCGGTCGAAAGCGTCCACGCCGAGGCCATGGAACTTCAGGCAGCGCATGCGGTTGGCAAACTCTTCGTCGTCGGTGACGATAAGCCCGCCTTCGGCACAGGTCATATTTTTGATGGCGTGGAAGGAGAAAATTGCCGTGCCGCGATCGCCAACATGCTTGCCTTTGTAGCCCGTACCCGCGGCGTGCGCGGCATCTTCGATGACGGGAATACCGTGGCGTTCACCCACTGCGCGAATAGCGTCAATATCCACCGGAGCACCGGCATAGTGAACGGGGATAATGGCGCGCGTGCGCGGGGTTATCGCGGCCTCAATAGCCTGCGCGGTGACCATCAGAGTATCGCGGTCGACGTCAATCATCACCGGCTCTGCGCCCAGCAAAACAATCATGTTCAGCGTTGAAACCCAGGTTAGCGAAGGCGTGATGACTTCGTCCCCCGCCTGGATGCCCAGCGCCATCAGCGCAACGTGCATTCCGGCGGTGGCAGAGCTAACCGCGATAGCGTGTTTATTACCGGTAAGTTCGCAAAACGCCTGTTCCAGCCGTTGATTTTTCGGGCCGGTCGTTATCCACCCGGACTGCAAAACTTCACTGACGGCGGCAAGTTCTTCCGGTCCCATAGCCGGACGGGAAAAAGGCAGAAAGTCACTCATTGAACAATCCCTTAATTGGCAGGCACAACATGTTTTTTATCCGCAAGGTGAATCACCTTTCAGCAGGCTGACGAATCAAATCATCATGAGGCAAATATATTAAATAAAAGCGCAACACGAATGATTCACAGCGCGCCGACTTAAACCGCTATTAAATCAGGAGCAACTTAGCAGAGATTTCTTAGCTCAATATTAAGAGTAGTAAAGACGAGGTAAAAAATTTAGCTCGAAGGGAAAATAGTGACAGAAAGCGCAAATTTGTAATCAAAAGTACACAATTGACAAAATAGCTTGATCTTTCAATCGTATGAATCTTGCAAGAATATTTAAAGTTCATGCGAAGAATATATTAAGGTTAAATTAAGCTTGGCATAAAGATATTAGAAAAAGTGCTTTCCGTGCGTGACGCCCTGCGGGTATTAACGCAGTAATGCTCGTTATTTAAGCAATCTGCGCTGACTTATCTTTTAACCGTTCGCCTGGCTATGCCGCATTTTGGGTCAGCAGCGTCAACAGCCGTTCCACCGCCGGATTAGTCAGTGACTGAATAGCGTAGCAAATTCCCACCCTGCGCATGAGCGGATAGCCCGGCAGCGAACGACAGGCCAGCGTGCAACGCGCTTCCACCATAATAGCCGGAGCAATCGTCAGTCCAAAACCCGCCTCAACCAGATCCAGCGCCAGTGAAAAACTGCCTGCATTGGCGCCGGGCGCACCGGCAGAAGCCCCGTAAAACGGCAGAAACCGCTGATGCGATTCATGATCGGGCGACATGACCCAGGCCTGGCTATGCAGCTGTTCCGGCATCAGAACCTCTATCTCGCCAAGCGGATGGCCTGCCGGATACGCCAGCACGTAACGCTCATCGCACAGCGAAATAAAGAGTTCGTCCTCACAGCGCAGGCTTTCACAGCCCAGGCGAAGATCGCCCGTGCAGCCAGGATCGAGCGTCACCAGCACGCTCGGCATGTTCTGGCGGATTATTTCCAACAGCCCGGTGACGTGGGCGCTGGCAATATCCCCTTCGATACCGAGCGTTAGCGGCGTTTTATCCTGACGCTTGCGGAACCGCGAGGTTAAGGCCGCCATATCCCCCACGATGCGCCGGGCGTAGGGGTACAGCACGCGGGCATCTTCGGTAACTTCCACGCCGCGAGTTTTACGCACGAACAGCCGGGTACCCAGCTCTTCTTCCAGGGCTTTGACGGTGGCGGATAGCGCAGGCTGTGTCAGACTTAACTGTTCCGCCGCGCGGGTGATGTTACGTTCTTCAAAGACGCTGATAAAAGCGCTGAGCTGTCGCTTATCCATAAAATTTTCTTATAGCAGTGAAAAGAATAAACCATTTTTCACCATTAGAACGGCGAATTAAAGTGTGCCCATCATTTTGTTATCAATTTTTTTTATGAGGTAGACCCATGAGCACTGCATCTAAACCTTTAATTGTGATTACGGGCGCAAGTGCCGGCATTGGCCTCGCTACCGCGCGACTGCTGTCCGCCAGCGGCCACGCCCTGCTGCTGCTGGCGCGCCGTGTTGATCGCATGACTGAGCTGAAACTGCCCAACGCGCTGTGCCGTTCGGTAGACGTGACCGACCGCAAAGCTTTTGCGGCGGCGGTGCAGGAAGCCGAGGAGAAGTTTGGCCCGGTGGATGCGCTGGTGAACAACGCCGGGGTGATGCTGCTGGGCAATATTGAAGAGCAGAATCCCGACGAATGGGAAACCATGCTGGACGTGAACGTGAAGGGCCTGCTGAACGGCGTGCACGCGGTCACCGGCGGAATGATCAAACGCAAAGCTGGCACCATCATCAACATCAGCTCCGTGGCGGGTCGTAAGACCTTCCCGAGCCACACGGTTTACGTCGGCACAAAATTTGCTGTACACGGCATGTCTGAGAACCTGCGCGAAGAGCTTTCTCCGCACAACGTGCGCGTGGTGGTGATTGCGCCGGGCGCGGTGGAAACCGAACTGCTGAGCCACACCACCAGCGACGAAATCAAAGCGGGCTACCAGGAATGGAAGAAAGACATGGGCGGCAAAGTGCTCAGCCCGGAAGATATTGCCCATGCGATTGAGTATGCCTATTCCCAGCCGCAGTACGTTTGCATCCGTGAAATCGTGCTGGCGGCGACTCGCCAAGGCGCTTAACCTCGCCGTCAAATCATGAAAAACCAGCCCTTCGACTGGTTTTTCACGCGCTGGTTATCTCACGGCAGGCGGCGCTCTTCTTTGCGCACCCGTTCGATGTGGATAGTGAGAAACATAATTTCCTCGGTGGTCAGCTCGCGCTGGTAGCTGCGCCGCAAATGCAGGGCTATTTTCTCCGCGCAGGCCCAGGCTTTGGCGTAGTTGTCTTTCACCGCGTTGTGCAGGGTTTCATCGTCGTCCGGCACCACCGTGCGCGTCAGCATTCGCTGGGCGAAGAACTTCAGGTGCGTCACGAAACGCTGGTAGCTGAGGGTGCTTTCGTCGTACTCAATCCTTAGCTGGTATTTCACCAGGTTCAGGATCTCCTGCATCACGCGGGTGATGTGCATGACCTCCGGCATTTCGCTGTTGAGCTGGGCGGTGACCAGGTGCAGGGCAATAAACCCTGCCTCGTCCTCCGGCAGCTCAACGCCGAGCCGCGCGGCGATGATCGCGCGCGCCTCCTGACCCAGCTCATACTCACGGGGATACAGCCGCTGGGTCTCCCACAGTAGAGCGTTTTTGATGGCGAGGCCTTTTTTCTGCCGCTCTATCGCGTAGTGGCAGTGATCCGTCAGGGTGATGTAGAGGCTTTCCTGCAGCTTGCCCAGGCGGCCACGCGCGAGATCGATAATGCGATCGCTGGCGGCCATCACTTCGAGTGGGATCTGGCTAAGCAGCTCACCCAGCCGGTTTGCCAGCTCGCTGCTTTGCAGCGCAAAGACTTTTTCGATGCGGCTTTCGTCGAGGGCGTCGCCCACCCGCTTCTGGAATGCCAGTCCGCGGCCCATCACCACCTGCTCGCGCTGCTGCTCATCCAGAACCACCACGACATTATTATTCAGTATTTTGGCGATATTCATCCGAACCCCAAAAACAAAAAACCTGACCTCCGGCAGCCGCCAGAAATCAGGTTTTGCCTGCCTGCGCAGTCACAATCCGTGCCCGCAATTTATCATCTTCACCCTTTCGAATGAAATAGCCAGCGGGGAAACGTGACTGCGATCTCAAACGCTTTTACGCGACTCAGAACATGCGGAAACGGTATTCAATAATCACTTCCGATGAGAGCGTGTGGGTTCGCGTGTAGCGCCCGTCGGTGAGCACCGGCGTTTTGCCGCTGCTTTTATATGACCAGCCGGGGCCAAACATCGCCCAGACGGTCAGGTTTTTAAACTGCGGATCTGTCGGCACCCAGCGGGTAAAAGCGTTGATTTCTCCGCTGCGCACGTGGTTGCCCCTGTAGTTAAACTGGGCGATGTTGCCCGCGAGACCAACCGCCAGCTCCGGCGTCAGCATGTAGTCCGACATGTTCGCCAGCACCAGCTCGCCGTCGCGCATATAATCATCCCCGGCGTAGGCCATGGAGATAAAGGTTCCGCGCGAGTTTTTGCTCATATGCCGTGGATAGAAGCCTACTTCGTTGGCCTTTTTCGCCTCCGTATAGCCCATCCCCCATTTGCTGCTCCAGCGGTCTGCCTGCCATTTAGCGTCAACGGCGAAGTGCCAGGCATCGTCGTCAAAATCACGCTTGTTCGCCGGCATGACGGTGTATTCCTCCAGCGCGTGCGTGGCATAAATTTGCGTGCCGATATTCAGCCGCTCAACGGGTCGCAGATTAGCGAACAGCAGGTGGCGGCGAAGATAGTTATCGCTTTCGCCGTAGCCATATCTCACGTCAAGCAGTTTACTTTTCCACAGCAGTTCGCCGCTGGCGAGATGATTAATTTCACGTCCGGTATTGGTCTGGAAGTGCTTTTTGTCCGGGGAGTTTCGGTCCATAGAGTTTTCCACGTACGCGCCCGCCAGGGTGAACCCTTCATAGCTCACGCCTCCGCTCCAGCCGGAATAAGTGGTTGGCGACAGGCGCGTAGAGGTGGAGATCACGCCGAAGTTTTTCAGTACCTGCCAGCCCCAGCGGGCGTTGAGCTGCACGTCCGCTACGTCGTATTTCAGCTTGATATTGCGCTGGCCAAACTTGGAGAAACCTTCGGCGTTGCTTTTCTTATTGCCGGTGCCGTTATTGTAGAGCACCCCGCGAGAGTTAAAATAATCGCTGGCACCGAGCTTAACGGCCCCATAATAGACGGCATCGACGCCGATGACGTCGGCAAAATATCCCGATTGATAATCAACGGCAACGCCCTGCCCCCACGCGTTATGCACATGCTTCGGGTTGGCATTTTCTTCCTTTAAGTATTTCCAGTAGTTTTTCAGTGACAGCGTCATCTGCGCCTCGCTGAAAAAAGGATCGCTAAGAATATTATCCGCTTTCGTACTTTGCTGAGTATTAATTTTATTATCACCGGCCCAAACGGCAGCCGAAAAGCCGAGCAGCGCGAAGGCTACGGCAAGGTTATTCAGAGTCATATTATTCCCCAGAGCGGGGCCGAAGCTCACCCTTGCCCGTTAACGGCAATGAATTTCTACGGCCCGCGAGAAGTTAGCTGATGCTGTTTTAATTACCGTCCAGCGATTTTTTACCTGCCTCAACATATTTCAGCGTGCCGATTTCAGGCACCGAATATTGCCCATTTTTATAAATAATCTTCACTACCGCAGCGTTAGCCAGCGGTTTATTCCTTGCCGGGTCCTCGGTGAGATCTGAAATCATTATTTGCATCGAGGTTCCCGAGGAAATGGCCAGCACGTTTTTATCGCCTTCGGCTTTGGCGGTTTTGACTATGCTCGCCAGCGCGGCCTGGGTGCGAACTTTCACCCGGTCGTAGTTTTCCGCCAGCCCTTTCGGGTCGGCCTTCGCCAGCGCGTTTTGGCTATCGCGCGTTGATAGGGTTCCGGCCTTCATCGCGCTGAACAGGGCTTTACCATCGGCCAGCCCCAGCTGATGGGCCGCCGCATTCGCCATATCCTGATTAAAGCCCCCTTCAAAGCCGCCGAAGAACGCCTCGCGCAGCCCCGTCAGCTCGGTGAGCTGATATTTATTCACGCCCGCCTGCTTTAATATTACCGCCATGGTTTCGCGCTGGCGTCCGGCGTCGCTGGAGTAAAATCGGTCAAATTTAATCCCTTTCAGCCCTTCACCTAAATAGCGGGCAACGCGAACGCCGTCCTCGGTGAGCGGCGAATCCGCCCAGCCCTGCACGCGGTCAAAGGTATTAAATAAGGTCTTTCCGTGACGTGCAAAATAAATAGTTACCGAGTCATCAGCAGGCGCTGCTGCTTTATTTTCTGCGGCACCGGCTGCGGCACTTGCGACAACCATTAAAACTACCAGCCATTTTTTCATTTTATACCCTTCCCGTATTGCTTTTTTCACCAGATAACAAAAACAAAAAAACCCACGCCATCTTCGGAAGCGAGATTCACGCTTGCGAGCTCTGACGTAGGTTTTGCCTGTATTTACAGTAACAATCCAATTGCGGCGAAGATAGCACCGCTAAATGGGAATGACACATATTTTTAAAATGAATAACCGATAATTGTGATCGCCTTCATATCAAGACCCGTACAATACAAACACTAAAGCAGAGATATTTCGTTGCGCACGGTGAGTTATCGCCATTAATATTAATCAGCGAGAAAAATCTCATTATTTATCCAGATAACATGCACGTTATCATTTTCAGTTTTATTTATTGAACTGCGTCACAGAATATAGCCTTTCCCTCTGGACTCTTCGGTCATCGCGGCGTATTTTGTCGACATTCTGGGATTGTTACTGAACGCAGGCAAAACCTAAGATACTTGTCGCAGCAGCGCTGTGAGCAGGTGTCTTAGGTTTTTTTTTGCGCCGAATTCAGGCCATCGTACTCGTCACAAGGAGCAACAATGAAAAAGAAAATCCTCGCCGCTGCCCTGCTTGCCACCTTCGCCCTCAGCGCGCAGGCTGCCCCGCTAAAAATTCTGATCGTCAATGATGACGGCTGCGAATCTCCGGGCAGCACCTCATTGCAGGATAAACTGGCCGCCAAAGGCTACGACGTGTGGATGGTCGCCCCGGCCACCAACCAAAGCGGCATCGGCTCGGCAATTACCTTCAAAACCGGCAGGCTATTTGACGTCAAAAAAGTGGCGGATAAACGTTATTGCTTCCCCGGCACTCCGGCAGACTCGGTTGATTTCGGCCTGCAGGGCGTGCTGAAAAACGCAGCCCCTGACCTGGTGATTTCCGGGGTGAACGACGGCCCGAATACCGGCATGGCGCAGGTTAACTCCGGCACGGTCAGCGCCGCAGCCCGCGCCGTGCGCTACGGCGTCCCGGCTATTGCCGCCAGCATCGGCTATGTCTTCACCGAAGAAGAGATGAAGAATAAGTGGCCGAGCACCCACAAATACTGGCCGGATTCAGTTGACTACGTGGTCAGCGTAGTCGATACGCTTAATGCCAAACGTACGTCGGGCACGCCGGTGCTGCCGAAAGGCTCCGGGCTGAGCATCAACTATCCGGCAGTGGCAAAAGCGGAGATTAAAGGCGTGCGCTACGTTGAAAATGAACGTTTCCCAACCCCACAGATTGGCTACGAGCTAATGGCCGACGGCAAAGCGAAGCAGACCATGAATCCCGAGTCGCTCAAGCCACAGCTCGACGATACCGATAGCGGCTGGCTGAACAAGGGCTATATCACTTACACCCTCTTCGACGGCCAGTGGAACGCCCCACAGTTCCTGGCTCAGTATGAAGCGCTGTTAGGTAAGTAGGCCTGCCGTGGCTCTCTTATCGAGCGCCGTATGGATTAAGGATTGTCACTGCATTTGCAGGCAAAACCTGAGTTGTCGAACCTGCCGGCCAGGTCCGGCCCTCAGGTTTTTTTGTGCCTCAGACGGATAACGGAAATGAATATGAAATACGAGGAATTGGCCTGCGATATTCTTCGCCACGTCGGCGGCAGGGAAAATATCAGCAGCCTTGTACATTGCGCCACGCGGCTGCGTTTTAAACTTAATGACAGCCGCAAGGCGGACGCCGAAGGGCTGAAAGCTAATCCCGGCGTGATTATGGTGGTGGAAAGCGGCGGCCAGTTTCAGGTCGTCGTAGGCAATCACGTACACGATGTCTGGCTGGCGGTATGTCAGGCCGCAGGCCTGAGCGATGACGCGCCCGCACAGCCGGGTAAAAACGCAGAGGAAAGCGGGCTGTTGGCGAAATTTATCGACATGGTTTCCGGCATTTTTACGCCTTTTCTCGGCGTGCTGGCAGCCTGCGGGATTTTAAAAGGCTTCCTGGCGCTGAGCGTGGTCGGCGGCTGGCTGGATGAAAGCAGCGGCACCTGGCGCATCCTGTTCGCGGCTAGCGACGCGCTGTTTTACTTCCTGCCGATCGTGCTCGGCTATACCGCCGGGAAAAAATTCGGCGGCAGCCCTTTCCTGACGATGGTTATCGGCGGCGCGCTGGTGCATCCCCTGATGATCGAGGCCTTCCAGGCGAGCGGCCAGGGGGTAACGGCGACCTTCCTCGGCCTTCCCGTCGTGTTTATCAACTACACCTCCTCGGTGATCCCGATTATCTGCGCCGCCTGGTTCTGCTGCTGGCTTGAGCGACAGAGCAATAAGGTGATGCCGTCGGCGGTGAAGAACTTCTTTACGCCGCTGGTGTGTATTGCGGTAACCGTTCCGCTGACCTTCCTCGCCATTGGGCCGCTGGCCACCGGCCTCGGCGAGCTGCTGGCCGCCGGTTTCCAGGTCGTCTATAAATTTGCCCCATGGCTGGCAGGTAGCATCCTTGGCGGGCTGTGGCAGGTCTGTGTGATTTTTGGCCTGCACTGGGGCCTTATCCCACTGATGATGAACAATATGGCGGTGCTGGGCCACGACCCGATGCTGGTGATACTGCTGCCTGCGGTATTCGGCCAGGTCGGCGCGACGCTCGGCGTATTCCTGAAAACCCGCGATGTACGCCTCAAGGCTTTAGCTGGTTCAGGCACGATAACCGGCATCTTTGGCATCACCGAACCGGCGGTTTACGGCGTCACGCTACCTCACCGCCGCCCGTTTATCTTCGGCTGCGTCGGCGGGGCTATCGGCGGCGCTATCGTTGGCTTCAGCCAGAGCCAGGGTTACTCCTTCGGACTGGCGAGCATCTTTACCTTTGCGCAGATAATCCCCTCCAGCGGCGTTGATGCCACGGTCTGGGGTGCGATTATTGGCGCGGCGACTTCCTTGGCCCTCGCCTGTCTGCTGACGATTGTCGCCGGGCTGCCGAAAACGGCTCCCGAAACGCAAGCCGCTGTGCCTTTGGCGTCTGACGATGCGGATATTCTGGCTCCGCTGAGCGGCGTGACCCTGCCGTTGGCAGAAGTGCCGGATCCCACCTTTGCCAGCGGGCTGATGGGCGCAGGCGCGGCCATTATTCCTGCCGAAGGGCGAGTGGTGGCACCGTTTCGCGGCGAGGTGGCCTCGATTTTTAGCACCCGACACGCCGTTGGCCTGCTGAGCGACAGCGGCATCGAAGTGCTGATTCACGTGGGCATCGACACGGTAAAACTCAACGGCGAGCACTTCACCGCCCACGTTAAAGAGGGTGATAAAGTCCAGCCAGGCGATCTGCTGGTGACCTTCGACCGCGACGCCATTCTCAAGGCAGGTTACGACCTGTGCACGCCGATTATCATCAGCAACAGCGAAAACTACGCGGGGCTGGAACAGAAAAATCCTTCACCCTACGTGCAGGCTGGTGACCCCTTCCTGCACGTTAAAAATGAACATTAAAGGAGCACATCATGAGCAAAAGATTTCCTGACGGATTTTTATGGGGCGGCGCGTTAGCGGCCAACCAGGTTGAAGGCGCGTGGCTTGAGGGCGGAAAAGGCGTTTCAACCTCGGATATGCTGCCGAACGGCATTTTTGGCGACGTCGTAGAGAGAAAGCCCGGCGACTACAGCATTAAGGACGTCGCCATAGATTTTTACCATCGCTACCCGGAAGATATCGCCCTCTTCGCCGAGATGGGCTTCACCTGCCTGCGCGTGTCCATCGCCTGGACCCGCATCTTCCCGCAGGGCGATGAGCTGGAGCCAAACGAAGAGGGGCTGGCCTGGTACGATGCCCTGTTTGACGAGCTGGCCCGTCATCATATTCAGCCGATGGTGACGCTATCGCACTATGAGATGCCGTGGGGGCTGGTGGAGAACTATGGCGGCTGGGGCAGCCGCAGGCTGATTGCTTTCTTCGAGCGCTACGCCCGCACCGTGTTTACCCGCTACCGTGACAAGGTGAAGCTGTGGCTGACCTTTAACGAAATCAATATGTCGCTGCACGCCCCGCTGACCGGCGTCGGTCTCAAAGATGGCTGCTCCACGGCGCAGGTGTATCAGGCGATTCACCACCAGCTGGTTGCCAGCGGCCTGGCGGTGAAGGCCTGCCACGAGATTATTCCCGATGCGAAGATCGGCAATATGCTGCTTGGCGGCCTGACCTATCCCCTGTCCTGCAAGCCCGCCGACGTGTTTGCCACCTTGCAGGAAAACCACAGCTGGCAGTTCTTTGGCGACGTGCAGTGTCGGGGAAGCTATCCGGGCTATATGCAGCGCTATTTCCGGGAAAATAACATCACGCTGGAGATTGAGCCGGCGGACTATGACGCACTCGGCCACACCGTCGATTTTATTTCGTTCAGCTACTACATGACCGGCTGCGTGACCGCCGATCCTGAACTGGTTGAGAAGCTGCGCGGCAATATTCTGGATATGGTGCCAAACCCACATCTGGAAAGTTCCGAATGGGGCTGGCAGATAGATCCTCTGGGTCTGCGCACGCTGCTGAACGTGCTGTGGGATCGCTATCAAAAGCCATTGTTTATCGTCGAGAACGGCCTGGGCGCGCAGGACAAGCCCGACGCCGATGGCCGTATTCGCGACGACTATCGCATCAGCTATATCAATGACCATCTGGTGCAGGCCCGCGAGGCCATCAAGGACGGCGTAGAGCTGATGGGCTACACGTCCTGGGGGCCAATAGATTTGATTAGCGCCTCAAAAGCTGAGGTGGGCAAGCGCTACGGCTTTATTTACGTTGATCTGCAACAGGACGGCTCCGGCACGCTGAACCGCAGCCGCAAAGAGAGTTTCTACTGGTATCAGGGGATTATTGCCAGCCACGGCGAGCAGCTGAAGTCCTGATTTGAATGTTCCGGCGCGGCTCCTTTTGGGGCCGCTTTGCCGTCGGTTGAGAGATAAAATAATGGGCCGGGGCTTTTAATCAGGCCACGGGCTATCCTGCCCCAGACGGGCAGCGTGGCGAGTGGCGGTGTTTACCGTGCCGTTATCCATTACTTTTCCCTGGAGCAGAAGGTTATATACCGGTGCCTGCGGCCGGTTCAGACGTGTTTGCAGCAGGTGAACAGCTTCGATGCCCAAATCCCGACACGGCACCGTAATCCCGGTAAGGGGGATAGCCAACTGGTTTTGTAGATTCCAGACCACGTCCGTGGTCATGATGGAGATATCTTCCGGGACCCGAAGCCCGTGGCGCTGCAACGCTTTTATCACGCCCTGGGCCATGCTGGCGCTGTTAGGAAAAATAGCGTCAGGCCAGGACTTTCTGTCATGGGCTGAAAGCCACTCATCCAACAAACGTTCAGCTTCTTCCGCCGTAAACCATTCCGTTACCAGCAAATCACTCAGGGGATCAAAAGGAACATGAAAGCAGCGGTAGGCTTCTTTTATGCCGTCCAGACGCGCATAAAGCGTTTGTCTGCGTAGACAGGTGAGGGTGAGGATACGACGATGGCCCCGTTCAAATAAATGACGCATGGCGGTAAAGCCTATCGCGTGGTGGTCAGGTGAAACAGAATCGAGGACCCTTTCTCGATCGACAGAATTAATCAGTACGCAGGGTTTGTTGAGCGTGGCGGCAAGTTTAAATATCGTTGAATCATCGGAGCCAATAATAACTATCGCGTTGATATTTTTATGACTGGCTTTCTCCAGGAAAAATTTCACATCCGCCCGCTGTTCTTCAAGCCCGCAGTAGCTAACCCAGACGTTATGCGGGGCACATGCTTCAGAAATACCCTTCGTCACCTCGAGGTAAAATATATCGCCGCGCCCCTGAAAGGTTCGCTCCGGTGCAAAAACGGCAATGCCGTTAATGAGCAGCCTGCCGCTCGCCATTGACTCGATGACCCCCAGCTCGCGCGCGCGTTGAACGATCGCGGTGCGGGCTTTCTCGCTGGTATAAGATTTACCGCTCAGCACCCTGGATACCGTGCTGACGGAATAGCCCGTCAGGGCTGAAATCTCCTCCATTTTTAACCTGCCTGCCATAGCGTGACCTCGCTCACATTCAGTTTTTGCAAAAAATTGCAGACGCAGGGTGTTGATTTTAAAAACTAAATATCACCACGTAAGTTTTTCTTTAATATCCTGCGAGGATTCTCACAAAATAACATTGTGGCAAGACGGTGACTTTCTTATTTTCCAGTCAACCCCATTGACTGGAATTAAGGTACGAGATGGAAAAGGTCCGTTTTGGCATTATTGGAATAGGTAATATCGGCACGGTTCACGCCCGCTATTTGTTAGCCGGCACGGTTAAAGACGCCTGCCTGGCCGCCGTTTGTGATAACGCACCGGAGAAACACGCGTCCATTCGCCAGCTGGTAGGCGAATCAGTGCCGCTGTTCAGCGATGCGCAAAAGATGCTCGAGAGCGGGCTCATCGATGCGGTCATCGTGGCAACCCCTCATTACGACCACCCTCATCTGTCAATCATGGCAATGTGCCACGGGATCCACACTTTGTGCGAAAAGCCCGCCGGCGTTTATACCGCGCAGGTTGAGGAGATGAACAGCTGCGCGCGCGAATGCGACGTTGTTTTCGGTCTCATGTATAACCAGCGCCCTAACCCACTGTATCAAAAAGTAAAAGAGTTAATCGACAGCGGTGACCTGGGGGAGATCAGACGCTCAAACTGGATAATCACCAACTGGTATCGTTCGCAAAGCTATTACAACTCCGGAGGCTGGCGGGCCACATGGAAAGGTGAAGGCGGCGGCGTGCTGCTAAATCAGGACCCGCATCAGCTCGATCTCTGGCAGTGGCTGGTTGGTATGCCTGTGCGCCTGCGAGCATTTTGTCAGTTTGGTCAACGTCGTCAGATTGAAGTGGAGGATCAGGTCACTGCCTATGCCGAATACGCCAACGGCGCAACGGGGGTATTTATTACCAGCGTGGCAGAAACGCCGGGGACAAATCGTCTGGAGATTGCAGGCGATCGCGGCAAAGTGGTGGTGGAAGAAGGCAGGCTCCGTTACTGGCGGCTACGCGAGTCCGAAACTGACTTCAACGCCCGCTGGCAGGATGGTTTTGGTGAGCCGGAATGTTGGGAAGTGACGGTCCCTGTCGCCCCCGAATGCAGCGATCACCACGTTATTACCGCTAATTTTTGCGCCGCGGTGCTAAGAGGAGAAACGCTGATTGCACCAGGCCAGGAAGGTATCCGCGGCCTGACGCTATCTAACGCCATGCACCTTTCTACCTGGACCGATGACTGGGTGACGCTGCCGCTGGACGAGAAACTCTTTCAAAGCCTTTTGCAGCAGCGAATTAATACCTCCGTTGATAAAGATCCTCTCAGCCGCACGCTGGATGCCTCGGGCAGCTGGTAAACCGGAGAATAACGATGCTAACGATCGCCATTGTCGGGACAGGGAATATCTCGCATAGCCATATTCAGGGCTACTTAGCGCTAGGTGAGCGCTGCCGTATCGTCGCGCTGGTCGATATCTATCCGGAGAAGGCCGCGGAGAAAAGGGATCTTTATCACCTTAGCGAAGCGCGTATTTACGATAGCCACCGACAAATGCTGGCCTCAGAACCGTCTCTCGATATCGTCGACGTCTGCACGCCACCTTATGTCCATGCGGAAATCAGCATCGACGCGCTAAGCGCTGGCCGCAACGTGCTTTGTGAAAAGCCGATGGCAACCTCCCTGGAAGAGTGCGATGCCATGATTGCTGCCCAGCGGGCAAGTGGCAAAACGCTGTCAGTTATCGCGCAAAATCGCTTTACCGATTCTTTCTGGCGTCTGAAAGCCGTGCTGGATTCCGGGCTGGCCGGTCGCGTTTGCCATGCCCTGGTGGATTCACTCTGGTGGCGCGGCCATAGCTATTACGATCTGTGGTGGCGAGGCGCCTGGGAAAAAGAGGGCGGCGGCTGTACGTTAAATCACGCGGTACACCATATCGACGCTATTCAGTGGCTGCTTGGCTTTCCGTCTGAGGTGGTCGCCATGATGACCAACGTGGCGCATGACAACGCCGAAGTGGAAGACTTAAGCGCCGCCATCTTTAAATATCCCCACGGCGCGCTAACTCAGCTAACGGCTTCCGTCGTTCATCATGGGGAAGACCAAAAAGTCATCATTCAGGGCGAAAAGGCGTGTATTTCCGCACCGTGGCAGGCAGTCGCCAGCGTCGGTGCCGAGAACGGTTTTCCGCAAGCCACCCGCGATAACGAGCTTGAAGCAGGCCTTAACGCTATTTTCCAGCAAACGCCGGGACTGACCTGGACTTTACACACCGGGCAGATCGACGATTTTCTCCATGCCATTGAACGCCAAACGCCGCCGTTGGTTGACGGTATGCAGGGCAAGCGTTCTCTGGAGATCGTTACGGCAATCTACAAATCGGCCATCACGCAAACCTTCGTTTCGCTCCCTATCCGCAGCGACGATCCGTTTTATCGTACCGGTGGGATTAGCGCCCTCGCCCCACGCTTTTACGAAAAATCTTCAAGCGTTGCTAACTTCCATGAGGCTGGCGCGATCCCATTAGGCAAAAACCTGGACCAGGATATCTGACCATGAACCGAAATGACGGTATGAACTACGCGCCTGTCGGCAAACCAAAACCTGTTGTCGCGCCGGGAGAGTTTATTTTCGCCGCGGCTGCGCTAGACCACGGGCATATTTACGGCATGTGCAACGGGCTGATCGAAGCCGGCGCCACGCTAAAATGGGTCTACGATCCCGATCCGCAAAAGATCGATAAATTCACCCAGCTTTACCCGCAGGTACGCGTTGCCGATTCGCTGGAGGCGCTGTTGGCCGACGCCGACGTACAGCTTGTGGCGGGGGCTGCTATTCCATCCGAACGCTGCGCGCTGGGTCTCAAGGCCATGGCGGCAGGCAAGGACTATTTCACCGACAAGGCCCCGCTCACCACGCTGGAGCAGCTAGCCGACGCTAAAGCCATGGTCGAGCAAACCGGGCGAAAATACGCGGTCTACTACAGCGAACGTCTGCACGTGGAGAGCGCCGTTTATGCCGGGCAGCTGGTGAAACAGGGCGCTATCGGGGAGGTGATACAAACTCTCGGCACCGGGCCACATCGCGAAGGACAGGGTCGCCCGGACTGGTTCTACGATCGCCGCTATTTTGGCGGCATCCTGTGCGATATCGGCAGCCATCAGATTGAGCAGTTTCTGTTTTATACCCACAACGATGACGCCACGGTGTTAGCCAGCCAGGTTCGCAATGTCAACCATCCCGACCATCCCGCGTTTGAGGATTTTGGTGATGCCATGCTCAGGGGAAGCAACGGTGCCAGCGGCTATTTCCGCTGCGACTGGTTTACGCCTGACGGGCTGACCAGCTGGGGAGATGGCCGCCTGACGCTGTTGGGTACCCGGGGCTTTATCGAAATCCGCAAATATGTGGACTTAACCCGGGGCGAGCAGGACGTGGTGTATCTGGTCAATAACGAAGGCGAGTTCCGCTTCCCGGTCGCGGGCCAGGTAGGATTTCCTTTCTTCGGCGAGCTCATTCTCGACTGCCTGCACCGCAGCGAAAACGCGATGACGCAGGCACATGCCTTTAAGGCGGCTGAATTGTGCATCAAAGCGCAGATGCTGGCGAACGCCGCAGGCTAACGAAAGGGAGGCACCGATGAAGACTTTAAATGCAGCGATTATAGGCTGCGGCAGCGTTCATTTTTGCCATGCTAACGCGATTAATCAGCTCCCCGGGGTTGCGCTACGCGCGCTGGCCGATATCGATAGCGAAAACGGGCTGAAGCTAGCGAAGCTCTACGGCTGTCGCTTTTATCAGGATTACCGGGAGCTGTTGCTGGATGACAGCATCGACGTGGTCCATATCTGCACGCCCCACTTCGAGCACAAGAGCATGATTGTCGCCGCGCTGTCGGCGGGAAAGCATGTGTTTTGCGAAAAACCCGTCGCGATGAACGGCGGAGAAGCAGCGGAGATTGCCCGCGTCGCCGATAAAGCGGCAGGCTTACTGGGCGTTTGCTACCAGAACCGGCTGAACCCCACCAGCTTACGCATCCGGCAGGAACTGGCGGGCGGCTCTCTGGGCAAGATGCTGAGCATCAAAGCCGTACTCACCTGGTCGCGCTCAGGGGCGTATTACACCGACAGCCCGTGGCGCGGTCGATTTTCCACCGAAGGAGGAAGCCTGCTGATCAACCAGGCTATTCATACGCTTGATTTGATGCAGTGGTTTGCCGGGGGGGCAACGCAGGTGAAAGGCGTAGTCGATAGCGGCGAGCTTTCCGGGTTGACCGAAGCAGAGGACAGCGCAATGGCTACGCTGCACTTCGCAAACGGCGCACGCGGCCTTTTTTATGCCAGCAATTGCCACACGGCCGATTCACCTGTGCTGCTGGAAATTCACTGTGAAGAAGCGACGCTGCATCTCTGTGAAAACACGCTTTGGCGAATCAGCAACGGCGAAAAGGTAAAGCTTGTCAGCGACACCGGCGCCCATGAGGCAGCGAAAAGCTATTGGGGGCTGGGCCATCAGCAGGCAATAAGCCAGTTTTATAACGCGGTGATTCATCCGGGACATGCGGATTATATCAATATACGCGAGGCGCAGAATTCACTGCATATTGTGGAGGCTATATACCGCTCATCTCAAACCAGACAATGGATAAATATGATTAATTAGGATCCTGTCCATATAGAAAGAAAATAAAAACGGCCAGAATAGCCTGGCTACTTATTACCCTACACCTGGAAATTTATCATGGTTAAACCAACTGAACGTAGAGTTGGTTATGGCGTGGCGCTCGGCTACGGCATAACCGATCTATTTGGCGGCGGTGCCTTTGCCATCATTGGCACTTGGCTTTTATTTTTCTATACCACTTACTGCGGGCTCAGCGTACTGGAAGCTGGCTCTATATTTGCTATTGCCCGGGTAATAGATGCAATATTAAGCCCGGTGATGGGCTATATTACCGACAACTTTGGTCATACCTGGCTTGGGCGAAGATTTGGCCGCCGACGCTTCTTTTTACTTCTCAGCTCACCGTTGATGTTTCTCTACGCCTTACTGTGGCTCACCGACATGGGTTACTGGTACTACCTGGGAACCTATCTTTCCATAGAGCTGCTGTCAGCTATGGTGCTGGTCCCCTGGGAGACGCTAGCCGCGGAGATGACCAACCGCTACGAAGAGCGCAGCCGCCTTTCCGGCGTGCGTATGATTTGCTCGCAGCTCGGGGGGTTTCTTGCCGTTTCCGTTCCGGGAATAATCATGCAGTTCACCGGTAAAGATAACCCATTTACCTATACCCTGACCGGGTTAATATTTTCCTGTGTCTTTTGCCTTGCCGTTTTCATTACGTGGCGTTGCACCTGGGAAGCCAAAGATGTCCATCCTGAATCAGAATTCAAGATAAATAATCAACGCAGCAGCGGAATACTCAATCACATTAAATATCTGGTGCTCGATCTTCTGTCGTCATTCCGCATTCGAGCTTTTCGTTTGCATATTATTATCTATATTTTTTCATTTACTGCGATGGACGTTTTCGGCTCAATTTTTACTTATTACGTCGTCTATTGTTTACACCAGGATGCGGCCGCTGTTTCCGGCTGGCTGAGCATTGCGGCCTTCGCCTCGGTACCCGGCACCTATGGATTCATGCTGCTGTTGAACCGACTAAATATTTCCCCGTCCGCAGCGCTTCGTCTGTCCTACGGCTGTATATTTTCGGTGCTCGCTTTTCTATTGACGATTTATATTACGCAGATTCAGGTCCCCACCCTGCTCTTTTCCGCCGTCTTTATTCTGCTCGGGGCTTCTCGATCGGGTCTGTATTACATCCCCTGGAATATCTATAGCTTTATTCCTGATATAGATGAAATGGTCACCCAGCAGCGCCGGGAAGGTATTTTTGCGGGCGTTATGGTGCTGACGCGGAAAAGTACCGTGGCCATCGCGATTATGCTTATTGGCCTGGTTCTCGAAGAGTCGGGCTTTGTCAAAGGCAGCGGCGTGCAGCCTGAACATGCCCTTCACGCCATCATCGGCCTGATGATTTTTGCCACGGCGGCGCTGCTGGCGGTGAGCTTCTTTGCCACATACAAATTCAAACTCACCCGAGATACGCACAGGCTGCTGCTCAAAGAGATAGCCCGTCGCAAGCTCGGCGGTGATTATCGCGATTGCGATGAGCATACCCGCATAGTGATTAAACAGCTGACCGGATATGAATACGATGAAGTGTGGGGAGGCGAGGCCACCCGCCGTACGGTCGGCATCCTGAGCCTGTCCGGCACCAAATAAGGAGCGAGAGATAATGTACCAACAATGGCAATCCGAGCGGGCGCGGGCCTGGTATGCGTTGCAACCCTGGGGCTGCGGGTTTAATTACCTGCCGCGAACGGCGGTGAACTGGCTGGAAATGTGGCAGGAAGAGACTTTCGATCCCGTCATCATTTACCAGGAGCTGCAATGGGCCAGCCAATATGGCTATAACAGCCTGCGTACCAACCTGCCGTTTACCGTCTGGGAGCACGATCGCAACGGCCTGATAGAACGCATTGACCGCTTTCTGGGCATCGCTCACGATTGCGGCCTGGCGGTGATGCTCACGCTGCTGGATGACTGCGCTTTCTCCGGTGATGAGCCAGCCCCCGGCAGGCAAAAACCTCCCGTACCAGGGATCCACAACAGCCAGGGTGCGGGGAGTCCAGGGCGTGCAAAAGTGCTCGATCCCGAGTGCTGGCCGCAAATTGAAGCCTATGTAAAAGATGTCGTTGGCCATTTTCGCGAGGACCCGCGCATCCTAATCTGGGATCTCTATAACGAACCGGGCAACAGCGGTGTCTTCGGTGGTGAACCAAGGGACATGCAGTATGATTCCCGCCTGGATATTTACGCGCTGTCGCTGATGACTCGTGTATTTAGCTGGGCCCGGCAGGCGTTGCCTTCACAGCCGCTGACCGTTGCCGCATGGCATATCCCCGATCGCCTCAATGGCGAAGAGGCCTTCAGCCATCCCATTGACGTTGCGGCCCTCCACCTTTCGGACATCGTTAGCTATCACGCTTACGTAGATACCCCCGGGCAGTTGGAAATTATCAAACGGCTGGCAGCGTTTAACCGACCGATTTTATGCAGCGAGTGGCTGGCCCGTCACGTGGGGTCGGTGATACAGGAACAGCTCCCCTTATTTAAAGGACTGGAGATCGGCTGCTATCAGTGGGGGTTGGTACAAGGTAAAACCCAGACCTGGCTACCCTGGCCCGATCTTCCGTCCGAGATAAAAGACCGGTCGTTATGGTTTCATGACGTGCTAACGGCTGAAGGTATTCCCTATAGCGAAGAGGAAATGCAATCGGTAAACAGATTAACCAGGCGTGCACTAAAAGAATAATGTTTATCCAAAATAATTTATTTGCAGCGGGCATTATAAAAAGCACCCCACAGCAAGACATTATTAAAAAATAATTACCCATTGATATGCATTACTAATAACCAATATTTTACAGGAGTTAACATGAAACATGTTAAGGGCATTTTTATATTCTTAATTTTGATTTCTACCCAGGCATTAGCCGGGCCTTTTCTGGAAGGCCGCGAAGGTTATAATCTGGCCACAGACCAACAGGAAATATTATTACGCGTCGGTTATAATTTTGATGTCGGCGCCGGCGTGATGCTAAGTAATACCTACAACATGCAGCGCAAAGAAGAACTGAAGCATAATTATAACGAAATAGAAGGCTGGTATCCGTTGAAGGTAACCGATAACCTCACCTTTCAACCCGGTGGGTTGGTGAATGATAAAAGTATTGGATCCAGCGGCGCTTTCTATATGGATGTCAACTATAGATTTACGCCCTGGTTTAATTTAACCGTGCGCAACAGATATAATTACAATAATTATAGCAGCGTAGATTTTAATAATGAGTGCGATAGTAATGATACCTATGACATTGGTAATTACTGGAACTTTGCCGTAACCGATAAGCTTTCTTATACTTTTGAGCCTCATTACATCACCCATCTAAATGACTTCCACAGCAGCAACGGCAAACGATATAACTGGGAGATAACCAACACCTTTAAATATCAGCTAAATAAAAATTGGCTGCCTTACTTAGATCTGCGCTGGTTAGACCGTAACTCAGAGCCATACCATAAAGAGCAGACACAGATTCGAGTAGGGGCTCGTTATTCCTTCTGAGTTTTATTAGTAAAAAAAATCATTCTAGCCTGCCCGTGCCTCAATTCTTTTTGAGCACCAGGCATGGTATTCAATAAATTATTTTACGACGCTTGAAAAAATTCGTCTTCATTAGCTTCAATTCATTCTGTCGTTGAATACAAAAAGGGTTGCTATCCAGCAACCCCTTCCCTTGATCTTCCTGTATTTTTGAAGCCGCCCTGACACCCTGCAAACATCTCGAATTGTTTTTTACAAAAAGAACAAACCTGAACTATATTGACTACTCACCAGCTAAGTGGGGAGTATCATATGTTCGGATTCAGCCTGAAGAACACTCAACTTTCGCTCTGGCAAAAATTCTTTCCCGTATTCAAGCAGCAGAACATTTCCATTACTAATCCGTATGATTACTACTCCGTATATTTTAAGAACAACCAAAACGTTCGGTTTCTTTTTAAAGACTACGTCCCTACTTTAGATAATGAAAAAAGCATTGTGATTTTAGTTCCATTTCATCAGGAGACAGCGTTTAAACAGGACTTACATTTAATTACTGATATGGAATGTGAAATAATTCACTTTAAAAAAAACCATCAGCTGATATATAAAAATATATATAGCTTTGCTCTCGACTATTATTTGAAAATATATACTGTTAAGAATCTTATAGCGCGAACGAAAGGACGGCTCGTTTCTGGGTTACGTTCAGATAAGGAGACTATCAGCCGGGACCGCTACTTTTTATTACGGCTAATGGCTACAGAATATGTGAACCAAAGACCCTCGCGTGATTCGGTTGGCTTTACGGCGGATGAAATCATCGCCTTACTTTACGGCAGGCTGTGGTACAGGCATATTCGCAATGAGCAATTTCGACGAAAAATAAAATTACTTCTCGGCTCGCTGGTCATTACTGGAGATCTCAGAGAAGAGGGTGAAACCTATTTCATTCAAGGGCAGGCAATAACTACCCTTGTCGAGTATGAAAAAGAAGAACGACGCTTTATACAGCAGAACAAAATGCAGAAAAATCTGGTCAGGCTTATGTTTATTATTACAGTTTCCACAATACTTATCGTGCTTGTTCTGCTTGCCATGGCTGGTATCATTGATTTACACGCTATCTGGCAAAAAATACTTCAGATAAAACCAGTAAGATTTATTTTGAAAATAATTTAACATTTACTAAATATTCTTTTAGCGAGATAACCATACTCCAAAAAGTGAAATACATAGGCTAAATATCAATCCTGTCCTATATTTTATTGATCGAAGGTATCTGTGCAGAGGCTGTAGCCCGTTATGACGATGGCCATCCGCTGTTTACACTTATTATTTTTAGCCATTTTGCCCCTCAGTTCAGGGAGCTTTGCGGCTAACGGTCAGCAGATTAAACAACGCGCCGACGGTGTCCTTACGCTGATGAGCTATATGGTCGTACCCGACATTACCGCCAGCGACCTCAATATTGGAACGGGTTCGGATGACAAAAACTCCCTTTCCATCACCCAGTTTGGTGGTGGTGCGACATTGGGTAAATCCGTTCCCCTTTACCTTGAAGGCTCGATGGGATACAGCCGCTACGATCCGCAGTTTGTTATTAGCAACGGCAGTGAAACCCGACGCATACCCACCAAATGGAATAGCCTTACCGCCACAGGAGGTATTGGCTGGGATTTCCCCCTTTTCCAGGATAAAGAAGGAGGCAATCTGGTTTTACGTCCTGTAGCGAATGTCATGCTCGGAACGATGGCAAGTGACGTGCGAATTGGTGCCTGGGCGTTAGAGAGACACCGAAATGCTGATTATGATTTTTTAGACGGCGGCAGGCTTAACGCATACGGTCTGGGCGGCTCTCTGATGCTTGATTACGAGCTGATTTCTAAACCTCAGGATATCGATGTTGAATTACGCTATTCAGGGATGCAGCTGCAGACTTTCGGCAATACCTCCAGCGCTGTAGAAGGCCATGCGAATGCTCAAAACCTTGGGCTATATTTGCGCCGGAGAGCACCAATACGGGACTGGACCCTGCTGAAAAGCCCCGTGCGCTATGTTCTTGAAGGTGCTCATACAGAATACCTTGGCGATCAGCGAGGTAAGCTAGGCTTCAACAGCCTGAGCTCCGTTGGGCTTGGCATTGAGCTGGATAGCAGTGAATACAAGGTTTTTGTCACCCGAACGCGTTTAGTCGCCCGCTACATGTTTGGCAATGATACCCGCGGATATGGCATTGGGTTGGCAATGAGCTTTTAGATAAAAATTGCGGCAAGTTGCTGTATTGAAGCTGGTATAAGGCCGGTAACCAACACCCCAAAACAAAAAGGGGCTGCCTTTCGGCAACCCCTTGTAAATGTTGGCGGAAGCGTAGGCTGCTGACTTGAAAACTAATTCAATCCAACGCAATCCATTTATCCTTTCAATATCAATAAGATATTTACTTCCCTCGTTTTAAGCTGTTCAATCAAATCCACTGATTGCCAAATCAAATGGCATACCGAATGGCATACTGGATTCCAAGGAAAAACCATGACTGTTATCACCGACACCAAAGCCCGCAACATCAAACCGGAGGATAAACCGATCCCTCATGGCAGCATCACCGGGTTAGCATTACACCCATCGTCAAAACGTGGCAGAGGGAAATGGGTACTTCGCTACTTGAGCCCTGTAACACAAAAACGCCGTAATTCAGGTTTAGGCATATATCCCGAAATCAGTGTTGCTGAAGCTGGAAAACTGGCTGCGGTCATGAGAGAACAACTTGCTGCCGGTATTGACCCACTTGAGTACCAAAAAATCGAGAAGGTGGTGATCCCTACTTTTGAGGGAGCCGCACGCAAGGTTCATGCTGAGCTGAAGTCTGGGTGGAAAAATGAGAAGCATAGTAAGCAATGGCTGACGACACTTGAGAAGCATGCTTTTCGCCATATCGGGGCGATAACGCTCAACAATCTAGCAGCAGCAAACATTGCGGCGGTTCTCCGTCCTATATGGCTGTCTCACCCAGAAACGGCGAAGAGAACGAAGCAGCGCATCCACACGGTGATGGCTTGGGGCTGGGCCCATGGGTTTTGCTCTGCTAACCCAGTGGATGTCGTTGGTCATTTATTACCACAACAACCCAGCGGATCGCTCAGAAGGGTGCATCAGCCAGCGATGCCCTGGAAGAACATCCCTCTTTTTCTGACGACCCATATCCAGCATGATGAACCTTACAATGTCAGCAAAGCGTTGTTGAGTTTTGTCATTCTAACGGCTTGTCGTTCAGGAGAGGCTAGAGCCATGCTATGGCCTGAAGTTGATTTTAAAAATGCTGTCTGGGCTATTCCTGCTGAAAAAATGAAAGCTGGGCTGATGCACCGTGTACCACTGTCAAAACAGGCAATGGTGATAATTGAAAATATGCGGGGCCTGCATAAAGAGCTCGTTTTCCCTTCTCCACGTAAACAGATCGTTTTATCCGATATGGTACTGACAGCTTTTCTTCGCAGAGTCAAAGCTAAAAGCGATGTTCCTGGCCGGGTTGCAACAGCACATGGATTTCGTTCGAGTTTTCGTGATTGGTGTAGTGAGCACGGGTATCCCCGCGATCTTGCTGAACGAGCACTGGCTCATACTGTGCAGAATAAAGTAGAGGCAGCCTACCACCGTACCGATCTGCTGGAACAACGTCGCCCTATGATGCAGGCATGGGCTGATTACGTTTTTTCAGCGGTGAAATAAACCGACTTAGCGCCTTTCGGGGCGCTTTTCTTTTTTAGTTTAACTGTTGCGTAAAAAGCAGCCTTAACTATTACATCTTCTCTGGACCAGTCTTCAATCATGCGGGGAATCCGAGAATAAAGATCAGCCTGCTCCTCTTTTTTCTTCTCTGAGATACGGGGGCAGCCATGCAGTTCAATAAACCGGCATATATCTTTATCAATCGATTTCAGAGCATCTCTCCTGCTTTTCCAACCATCCATAGGCTTGTTGCAATACAATAAGCGAATGATTTCAACTTTCAGGGGAGCATAGAGAGCAGCTTTTGCCTTGCCACCATGAGTAGCCCGTTCTTTTTTTTCAGCTTCTGTTTGTTGCCAGATTGCATGTTCAACAATGCCATAACACATATCGAGAAGTTCGGTAGATTTAAATAAAAGTCTCACACCATCACGCCAATCTGACGCCACAAGTCGAAGTCCTGAATACCAGTTTATAGCCGACAAATAGATCCTCTTATTGACATCTTCCTGAACAGGATCGTCCTCTTCAAAAAGCATCCGGTACTGCTTCTTCTCAAACTCCACACGTTTAACTGCGTTTTGCGTAATATTATCGACTTCTTTACCAATATAGGGATCGTCGCCATTCAGGCTGGTAGTATCTGTTTGCCAGCCAGCCGCATGTAGTACGAATGCCAGCCTGTCTGTCTTGCTGATGAATGTTTTCTTGAGTTCTTCGACAAAAAAATTAAGATTAAAATCATCCATAAATCAATAACCTAATTCGTGTAAAAAATGAGGTAACGCAGCCGTATGTATTGTTGCTGCATAACTGATTATCTTTCCTCTCGTCTAAAGCAAACCAGATTAGAGGAAACAACACTATGTCATCACCTACCGTAAAAATCCTGCGTATCCCTGCACTTACCAAAAAACTGGGCATTTCCCGCTCGACGATTTACGACTGGCTCAACCCTAAGTCAGACCGCTACGACGCGACCTTTCCAAAGCAGCGGCGATTAGGGCAACAGTCGGTCGGCTGGCTGGAAGCAGAATTGGACCAATGGCTGCTACAGCGTGAAACACCATCAACAACCGTCTGACCACATAGTACCTTTACACCACCGGAGGGAACGCCTCCGGTATGGCTATTAGACGTCAACTACCTTGGCCAGCGTGTTGCCTCATCAACTAATGTTACTTTCTTGCTTCAGCTAAAATGTTACCATCAGCATGAGTTCCGTAGACCAGTTCTCTGACCACCTTGATCCGCCATTCCTGTAGCCACATGTATTCTTCAAACTGATGCAACATAACCACAATGAAGTTCAGTGCGCACAAGCGTTGTAACCACCCTGTTCCTTCCCACTAAGCAACCAGCCACACAAGAACTACGCTCCCCACACGATACCCAACTGATACCAGTGCCGACGATAAAAATTCATAAATACACCTCAATTACTGACCCGATAGTCATTAATTATTGCTACAATACCCACGATGTCAACCAATGAACTGAAGAAGGTGTTGCATGGAGCAGGAAAACAAGCCTGTACGTAAGCGGCGAAAAGAGGCAAGGCCTGAAGAAATCACGGATGCCGCCATTTTAAGCTTTCTCACTGAGGGATATGAAGCAACAAAACTTGAGGCCGTTGCCCGCCAGGCGGGCGTTGCGAAGGGCACGCTTTATCTTTACTTTGAAACAAAAGAGCAACTCTTCCGTTCGGTCGTGCGGAAAATCACGGCATCAAATTTCCTGACGTTGCGGAAGGATGTTGAACAATTTAATGGCCCTTTCCCTGAGTTTGTACAACTTTTGCTTTCCCGGATCGTGTCTTCGATAAGTACCAGTCAGACTCCGGCCATGACCGTGATGATTTTCAGAGAGAGCCGGCGATTCCCTGATATCGGTAAGATTTGGTTCGAAGAGGTTTTGTCACCCACAATCAATGCCGTGCAAAAGGTCATCGAACGCGCACAGGAGCACGGGGAAGTAATGGCTGGCGATCCCCGGGCTTATGCATTATCAATTCTGGGCCCCATGTTCACTGTTACCATGCTTGGAGAGATGGCAGGAAGCTCTGAGGGTATGATGCCTGACCGCGAGATGCTGGCCCGACAGCATCTGAAAACCATACTGCATGGCATGTACGTTCAGAGATAACCAAAAGCGGAGGAATTTATGGTCAAAACTTCCAGGTGGCCCCCGGTCATGAAGCCGCACTGCTGAGTCGTGTGATACCAGCTACAGCCAGAAATAATGGATTGTTTTTAATGAAGCAACAAAGAATCGTCCCTCAACACAGGCGGATATCGTTGCTTATCGAGACATGCCTGTTATCCCTGGGATGTTTGTCCCTGATGGCCTGTTCACCGAAATTTGGCCAACATCCGCAAGGAGAACGGCTTAAACGGGTGGAAGCATCACCTAACTACCAGAATGGTGCGTTTCGCAACCAGATACCTACACCACTTTTCTCCGAAGATAATAACGTTTTTACCCTGTTACTCAGCAGCCTTTCCTCGCCAGAAATTCGGCGCCGGCCTGAAGTGCCAGTACCTTCTGTCAAAACAGATCTCAATGCACTGGATGTTAATAAAGACGTTATTGTCTGGCTGGGACATTCCTCGCTGGTTTTGCGGCTTGGGGGAAAAAGTTTTTTAGTTGATCCCGTGTTCAGCAATTATGCCGCCCCTTTTTCCTCATTCAATAAAGCATTCGCGGGAACAAATATCTATTCTGTCGACGATATGCCCGATATTGATTATTTATTGATAATGCACGATCACTGGGATCATCTGGATTACCCCACCATTACCGGATTGAAATCAAAAGTACGGCATGTCATATGTGGGCTTGGCGTTGGCGCACATCTGGAATACTGGGGATACGACAGGGATATCATCACTGAAGGTGACTGGTATGACTCTCTGGTTCAGGAAGACGGTATGAGCATTCATATTGTACCTGCCCGTCATTCCTCAGGCCGATTTCTGACACGGAATAAAACGCTCTGGGCCGGTTTTGTTGTGGAGACACCTGAACATCGTATATTTATCAGTGGAGATACCGGGTTTGGGCCACATTTTGCTGAGACAGGGAAACGCTTTGGCGGCTTTGATCTGGCGATTCTGGAAAACGGGCAATATGATCCCAGATGGCCATATACCCATATGGCACCGGAGGAAACAGTGCAGGCAGCGAAGGATCTTCGGGCAAGGGCTGTGCTTCCGGTTCATTCCGGTAAATTTTCCCTTGCGCCGCATCCATGGGATGAGCCACTTATCCGTCTGGCGTCAGCGAGTCAGGGGGAGTCCTGGCAACTTCTGACCCCCATGATGGGCGAGCCTGTATATCCTGATAATGTGGAGCAACCGTTCACCACCTGGTGGGTAAATATGAAACACTGACTCAACGGGTAGTGTGTTATTGATTGTTGAACCTTTAATACTGACGATCACGTTCTGCCTTTTGTCGATCCCACTTCACTGACGTTCCTTCTGGTGATGACCACGCCGTTCTTCTGGACGGTGATGCAGTGGTATGCTGATTATATTACCGGTCTTGATGAGTCGATTGAGGTGAGTGCCGGATAACCTATACCCGTAAAGTACATCAGCTCAGCCTTTCACGGCTGAGCTGTGCTGTTGGTTTATTTTTTTGCCCGTCATATCTCATCATAAAAACGTGCGAATAATCACATTTCTGACATCTGCTTTTTACCCTTAATTACCGGGCAGGCACTGCTGTGGATGGCGAATATTGGCGCGGTTATCGGCTACAAAGCGGGACTGACCGGACTGCCGCTGATCCTGACCGGAGGGATTTTCGGCGGAGTGATGGGGGGCCGACGCGGCGCGGTTATCGGCGGAGTGGTACATGGCCTGCTCATTACTTTCCTACCGGCAATCCTGGTACCGATGCTGGAAAGCTACAACTTTAGGGATAGTTGCGCTTTCAGCTTGCACAGTATCGCAGCACTGAGGCGTTCTGACCACTCAGATCTTCCCTGAGTCCTTTCCCATCCGCCGTCCTCGCCGCCGATGCGGTTGGACATCCGGCTCAGGCTGGCGATATCTGTTTTATCAGCATGACAACGATAATATCGCTGCGCTTCGTCTTCTGAAGCGCCGGCGAGGAACGAGGCAGGTCTTCGTGTTACTGCTCTTGTTCTCCGGATGATCACGTCGACATCGTTTGCGGCGCTCCCCGTCGTAACATCCCGTTTAAACCTAATGGGAGCGAAGCTCCAATATGACGACTTTTAGCTTTTTTGTTCTGTTGAAGAGGTTTTTACCCTCAACACCGTCTGACGTGTAGTATGAAATTTACTCGCCACTGCACTTATGGTGAACCCCTCTTTCAAATGTTCCAGCACATCTTCGTTCAGCGCTGATGGACGACCCAAACGTTTCCCGGCTGCTTTGGCTCTCGCAATTTCTGAGTGGGTCCGCTCAATCAATAAATCACGCTCAAATTCCGCTATGGTCGAGATGACTTGCATGGTCATATTCCCTGCCGGAATGGTCAGATCCACACCTCCGAGTGCCAGGCTGTGGACCCTAATACCCGATGCAGCCAGTTGTTCCAACGTTTTCCTGACATCCATGGCATTTCAACCGAGACGATCCAGTTTCGTGATGATTAATACGTCGCCATTTTCCATTCTGTCGAGCAGACGGGTAAATCCCGGTCGCTCACTGGCAACAACGGAACCACTGATGTGCTCCTAAATGAGCCTCTGGGATTTGACGGCAAAACCGGTAGCCTCTATTTCCCGCACTGGTTTTCTGTGTCCTGCTCAAGCGTGGAGACACGGCAGTAAGCAAAAACTCGTGACAGAATGAAATTTTCCGTACGAAAAGGATGTACGTATCCTACTGTGTGTCCGAAATTTATTTCACTTACTTTCGGAAAGCATTAGGGATCCGTGTACGAAACCGAACGGTTCTGGACACCATCAGACGCCGCTGATCCATGTTCCGCTCGATACGACCATACGGATTAACACGGTAGTAAATCAACAGTGTCAGACCACACCAGTCTTCTTCTGTCATTTGCTGCTGCCAGACCGGCTCTGCCAGCACATTTTGAATCAACAAAGTATTGAGTTAGGCGACAGGTATGGTGCAACCGTTGTGAACTTTACGTTTTCCAGAATGATATTGAAATATTCGGCCTCGATGCCGGATTCAAGAATACGGTACATCCTGATTGTCGCCTGCTTCATGGTCCGGCCTTCACAGACAGCGCGGTACAGGAGTTGTGTTGTCCGATCAAACGCCTTCACTATCGTGATAGGGCGGTGAACGCGCGTACCTAGACGATGGCAAAAAAGTGGTGAGGCCACCGAGTCTAAAGCAGATGGCACAGGACGCTGTCAGTAGCCGAAACATCAGCGTGCGTTTTGCCTGTCAGTTATTTGTTGTCAGTGAAACTTGCTATCGGTATCGGGCTAAACTGCGTGAAGAAAATGCTGCCATTGCTTACTAGCTGTTTCGCATCACAGACAGTCAGCGCAACTGGGGATTTGACCTGTGTTTTTTATACCAGCGTAACGTAAAAGGCTTTCGGTTCTGCCGCTTTTCGGATCTGTCCGGGAAAAAGAAAGTAGATATATTGAACATATTCATACGTCTGACATCCTCATATCCTGAACATTACATTTTTCATCAACACGCCCATACATAGGCATATGTGGAGAATATTCAGGACACACTCAGCATATGAGGAAAAACCATGCTCTGTGACTTTGTCATATTAAGGTTTATTACTGCCTTACAGATTTCTCACTACACATTAGGATAGTTATGATTTTTATTTCACAAAAAAGGTAATAACCATGACACTTCATTTTTCATCTACTGGATGGCAAAAAGCACAGATGAATATCAGTGAATTTGCTGAAACCATTGAAAGAATATCTTATGCCACAACGGCAAGCTCATTGGTTAACGATTTAAGAAATGCTAAGGCACAGTCTTTTTCATTTGTCCAGGCTGGTATTGACTCTGATAGCGTATCTCGCGTTTTGCACAAGGCTGTGACTGATGGTGTCAATTCTGTGGCGTGCCATGGTGATGGATTCACACGCACGCAAATGCGGGAGACGTTGAATTTACTTGGGCTCCATATACCAGTGGCAACACGTAACCTTAACGAGCTTCCGCTTCACAGGCAGACAGCCCCTCGTTATGATGGCGATTAGTTTTAACGCCCAATAATTTCGGGATGTTTAAGACCCTGAAATCGCAGGCCAATAGCGACAAAAAATGTTTTTTTCCTAAGTACGCCCGATGCGTGGGCGTTTTCTTAAACATGTTGCTGGAACTGTAGTGGTCAACTAAAACTGACCACGGGTTTAGAGTTTTTCCAGTATCGGTTTGCTGACTCGTCTGTTGATAATCCACTGTTATATTCATGCGGTCTGAGCGAGCTGTAATACCCGACGATATAGTCCGTGATCGCACGAGCTGCTTCGCTAAAGTTTATGTAACCTGTCTCTGGCACCCATTCGTTTTTAAGGCTTATCAAGAAGCGTTCCATCGGGCTGTTATCCCAGCAGTTTCCACGTCGGCTCATACTTTGTCTGATCCGGTAACACCACAGTAACTGCCGGAACTGCGTGCTTGTATAGTGTCTGCCCTGGTCACTGTGGAACATCACTCCGGCTGGTTTACCACGAGTTTCCCATGCCATTTCCAGCGCTTTGATTGTCAGTCGACTGTCCGATGAGAACGACATTACCCATCACACCGGTTTCCTTGCGAACAGGTCGAGAACAACGGTGAGGTAAACCTAACGCTTGCCTGTCCAGATATATGTTACGTCGCCACACCTAATTAGGTTCTGTCACTGCGAACTGTCGCTCAAGGTGACTCGGGATAGTGATGTGCTGATGACCACCGCGTTTATACCGACGAGTGGGCTGCTGGCAACGCACCAGCCCCAGTTCTTTCACAAGCCTGCCGGCAAACCACCGTCCTATCCGGAAGCCTCGCAGCGTCGCCATAGTTGCGATATTTCTTGCTCCGGCAGAACCATGGCTGATGTTATGCAGTTTCAGAACCTGGTTGCGTAATACAGTCCGACTGCCATCCGGCTTTTCAGGACGGCTTTTCCAGTATTTGTAGCTGCTGCGATGAACCCCTAACACGTGGCAGAGTGTGGCCACAGGATAACGCGCCCTGAGTTTTCCGATTAACGAGAACTGTTCAGGGAGTCTGACATCAAGAGCGCGGTTATGGATTGACAAGTCGTCGTCGTCGTCGTCGTCGTCTTGCACTATTCATACCATCAAGTAAAAGACCACCTTCTTAGAAGGTGGCTTTTGAGAATGCCTCCTGTAAGGGGGGCTATAGTCACTTTCCGCTTACTACTCTAGCAATTCCATCTGCTGTTCATGCGTTTGTTCCGTTTTCTCCTGATGCCTCACATACCTTCTGATAATTTCTTCATTCACTCCCACCGTATCAACAAAGTAGCCTCGGGACCAAAAATGGTTTCCCCATAGCCTCTTTCTTATGTGGGGAAAACGATTGTAGAGCCTGATAGCGCTACGGCCTTTCAGATGCCCCATCAGGGTTGATATCGAGATTTTCGGTGGGACGATTACGACTAGATGTACATGATCTGGCTGAACATTTAACTCCAGAACCTCACAATCTTTTATTCCGCAGAGAATGTAGATTGTCCTGTAGAGTTCTTTGCCCAACTTATCTCTCAGAATCCTGAAACGGTACTTGGGCGTCCAGACTATGTGGTATTTGCAACGCCAATATACATGTGATGAACTCCTGTAAAGCCCCATGTCGGTTTGTCTCCTTTTACTTGTGGTGAGTAAGCAGAGATATTCCGGCATGGGCATTCTTCAGGCTATAGCCTTACAGGATCAATCACCACCTCCCTAGGAGGTGGCCTAAGATTGACAATTAAATCGCACACGACTTATATTGATTTGGAAGAAAGTTTATTGATATGCAAATTTTTTATAAAACTCGAACCACTACAAATTGCTGCCTTAATACGGGTCACGGAGTGCTAGCCGCCAGACAAGACCAGATAAAAGCAACTAGCGACGCACAGTGGAAGCATGCCGACAGCAGCCCGTTATCTCTCTGATTTTTATTGCCATCAGTTCTGTGCTCTAACGCGGACGCTAATACCCAAGGTCAAAGGGAGAATACTTTATTAGTTCACATTACAACGTGCAGATATGTCCTAAGGAGCAACGGCGGGAAGACCCGGGAGGCAACGATTTCAGACCTTCAACGCCCATAAGTGTAAACAAGTTTATCCAGTGTACGATGGATGAATGCCTACAGCAAAGCATCCTGGCGACATCACTGACACAGTATCCCCGAGATAGAGCAACAGCGCGGCCGTTGGCACGGGATCATGGCTTTATCCCGTGTTTAATGAATGGTTTTCTGCAGCAGGCGTCGGTCGGTACGAGGTATGGGCGATTGATCAGATCGCACAATTCAGGCTGAGTTCCATCAAACTGATCTGCTATTAGATGCAGCTATTTAGATTACACGGGGCAATTCTTTACTTGGAAAATATGTGGTTCTAAATTCCAAACTTAAATTGCAAATACACCACTAATAATTACTAAGGTGTCATTTCACCAAAGCTACAAATACCTAAGTGAGTTAACGGTAATCGCTCAGGCTCCCTGCCTTACAGATTTTACCATTTACGTCCTCTTCAATTTTTTGAACAGAGCGGACGGTTGTTCACTATCAATTTTCTGCTAGTTTACGCTTAAAACCTATCCGACACTCTGTAAATGTAGAAACACATAGTGGCTAGACATTAAAAGCTGACGACACCAACATCTAAAAAACTTTAAATCAATAATCAGAGGTAAGAAGCATGGTGACTGCAATTTTTAAAAAAATAAAATCACGCATTGAAAAGAAGCTTCGGTCAGTAACACTTACACCACGTGAGGTTGCTTCCTTGGGGGTATCGATGGTTGGCTTAGGTATTATATGTATATTCTCTCTTATACTCCTCATTGTGGATTGGTAACTGCAACCTTCGTTTTATACATCATCACATAACACATCCACCATCCATCTTAAGATTCTTTTGTCAATAACGACGTTACTGAACCAATATCTCTTAAATCATTTATTGGCTGAACCGAAAATGAAACAAAATATAATTATCAATTCCAACAATCTTTACTTAATTAGCGCATTCGGACATTGGAACCATAAAAAAATGACCAACAAATCACTCACCACAAGTAAACACGTTCAACCGACACAGGATAAAAACCACAATAACATTGTCAGTGATATTAAAAACCCCCAACCTCTCCCTTTATATAAAAAAATCATAGCAAGCATCCATAAATTCAATCAGTCGATCGTTGAAATCACAACTAATTTAATCGTTATAGAAAAAATGCCGACGATTAATAAACTAAAA
Organism: Buttiauxella sp.; assembly: GCA_036502985.1. GTDB lineage: Bacteria > Pseudomonadota > Gammaproteobacteria > Enterobacterales > Enterobacteriaceae > Buttiauxella. The sequence goes on along the minus strand of DASXXQ010000225.1, from coordinate 91,841 downwards.
CGTCTGATTTACCATATTCATAAAACCCACTCTAATAATCGTAAAAGGCTATTGAGAAAATACGGCATTAACACCCACAAATTATTCACTTCGGCCACGAGTACACAAATACCAGCCACGATGGCACAACTGACGAGTAAGCAAGTCTATAATAAATTAAGGTATTCACTCCTTAATTCACAATTAAGTAAATGCCGATACCCACAGTTAAAAACAATCATTAACATAATCAATACCAATCAAAAACAATAAAATAAACATTTTGAGAAATTTTGACCAGTTTTGATACTAATAATGCAGTTCTCATAGAAGAATGGATGCCACAAGATACTGAGCGATCAAATATCCAACCAGAGTCCATTAACTGAATTATCTATCAGCTCAGACATGGTAGCAAGGAAATCTGATCGTACGCGGCTTAAAACTGAAAAATAAGGATTAGATATGAGTCAGCCCCAAAAACGCTACTTCCTCACTAAAAAAGAAGTCGAGCTATTACTTGCACAAACCAGTACGGGGAAAAATCAGGTCAGGAATACCTGTATGCTTTTGATGTGTTATTTCCATGGCTTACGCGTAAGCGAACTATTGGGAATAAAGCTTTCCGATTTAGATACAAGTAGCGGCGTACTTTTCGTTCGTCGCCTAAAAAATGGTTTTTCAGCCACACATCCGCTAAGTCCCAGAGTTTTAAGTTCGCTAAAACACTGGCTGACTTTGCGAGATAAGATGAGCGTGGCCGCCAAGGATTCAGATTATCTTTTCCCAACCTCCAAAGGTGCGATGCTTACACGACAAACTATTTATTTGCTGATTCAACGTTACGGTGAATTAGCTAATTTGGGTATTAAAGTTCATCCTCATATGCTACGTCATGCATGTGGTTTTGAACTTGCTAATAAGGGGATGGATACACGTTTAATTCAGGATTACCTTGGTCATCGCAACATAAGCCATACTGTACGTTACACAGCTAGCAACCCTGAACGATTTCGCATGATTAGGTGGTAACTTTGGTTACGGCAGCAGGTGTTCCAGTTTATTAAAAGCCTGTCTGACCTTCCGGATGTAACGATTATGGAATTCAGGTGTTGCTGAATGATAATAGCCAACACCTTTCCAAACATCTCCAGCAGCGTTATTAATGCTTTTTTTTAACAGCCATGTACCGGCAATCACATTTTTACATGGCTCCAAAAGTTCATTCATAGAGATCCCTTCACTGGCCAACTCATTCTGGTGGATACTATTTATTTGCATAACCCCAATATCAATACTACTATTTCTGTTAAAATTGACGGCAGTAGCATTCATATTTGATTCTACTGTCGCAATTGCGTAAATAATTCGCCAATCAATCTGAAACTCTTCACTGGCTAATTTAAAACAGAATGCATCAACGGATCCGGAGAACGAAAGTAAAATCAGAAGCGGTAATAATGCATGTCTCACTTTTTCGCATCCCTATCAGTTATCACTAAAGCACCAATCTTTATCTGCCCAGGCAGAAGTCTATAGCACTTGCTCTGAGGCACACTTTCCTCTATGTAATCAGTAACGCTCACCAGACACCCGCCAGGGTCTTTAATACCGACATGATAGTAACCCAGGCGCCAAGGTACCTTACTATTACCGTTATCGACGCTGTACTTTTTCATCAGCACATTAGCCAACCCTTTTGGAGGTTGATCAAAGGTTATATATATTCCATTAGCATCGACAAAAAAACGCGAATCATTTCGCTTTACCAGTCGATATCCTGTCGGAAACGTGAGCTCACTGAATGCCACTTCAGCCACAATATCTGGATGAAGATTTTTCCATCTGGCTAACGGTAGCCTTGTCTGATCAAAATAGGTGACTGCACTTTCAATTTCCGCATTACTATCCTGTGTATTTGAATCCAGCAAATAATCATATCCGGCAGTCATCAATGAAAGAATAAAAAACAACCAGTAAATCAAGTAAACCTCCCGAGTGCGACTACTCCCATAGTCGCACTTAATTATATTGAGATTATTTTATGACGCATTGGAACCAGTATTCACATTAAACATCATTTCATTTTTATCTTGACTACATGCTGCACTTATATCACTAAGGACTTTGGTATTATCCAAAGCATTCCCAGCTACATCAATAGAATCAAAGTTGCCCGAATGAATTAACTGCTGAGAGAGTTTAATACAGGCTTCCTTCGGCACATTAGGATACGTGATAATAAAACCATTACCATTATTAGCCACGATAATAGCAACATCCCCAGCCCACTCATTCTTCACTGTGGAGTTGTTCTTATCGATACTGAGACTCTTTGGCATCGTATCTGTATCAATAAGAATTTTAGCTAAGTCCGTTGAGTCATCACCATAACCATTGACATTTTTTAACGCTCGGGTGGCAGAATAAACGCCAAGAACACTGTTCATTGCCTCGTTAGTGCTCGAACTTGAAAAGAGTTGGCCCATCTTACTGGCCGATAAGGCAATAATCGAGAAGCCCACAATCAGGACTATAATCAATTCCAATGCGGTAAAGCCTTTTTGCTTTCTCAAAAAAATGCTCTGTTCCTGAGAGATATTTTTTTCTGATACCATCACTATTATCCTTTTATCTATAAATTTACCCAACAGAAGCCTGAATTGCATCCTGAATGCCACCCGCCCCAGCAATAACCAGGAGCATTGTAATACCTACACAAGCTACGCCTGACATAAGCATAAATTTAGAAATACTCTGTATTTTGTTTACCGTCTCCTCCAGCCAACGATTACCAAATGAAATAATGGCCTTATCAATGCCGCTATATGTCGAAATTACTGCTAAAAAACGGTTGGCTTTTTTATCCGGAAAGTTATATCCGGAATCTGTCAATGCCTCACCAAAATTCTTTCCTTCCGAAAGCCCATCGAGAGCAGCAGTAATTCTCTCTTCAAGCCACGGACTGGTACCTTCACTCAATTTTTCCAGAGCACTGTTTAACCGCATCCCAGATTTAATCAGAGCGCCTACATTTAATAAAAATGTAGCACCATGTACCAAACGATATATCGACCACGGCGGCAAGTTGTCCAGCGCTACACGTAAAGGGCCACGAAGCCGTGGCAGACTAATTGTGATAGCGGTAAAGGTAACCACAATAACTATCACCGTTGTGCTACCATAGTTGGTTACGAAACTGGCTATATCCCGTAATAGCCCTGCAGCCCCCTCCCATTTAGCAGGATCAACAACTTTTGCCAATTTTGGCACAAGGTCGTTTGCCACCATTTGAAGCAGAAACCCCATCATCGCAAACAATACAAGTGGATAGGCTACTGCCCCAGCAATAGCGCCAACTATTTTTTTGCGCGCAGCCATTATTTTTTCAGCTTCGTTAAATGCATCTCCTAAGCGTCCAGCCAACTCCCCAGCTTGAAGCAGCATCGCCTCTTCCACCGGCAACCACCAAGCCATTGTTTCGCTGAATGATTCACCATCGTTCATTCTTTGCAGGCATTCGTTAATGACCATCGCAACAGGCGCATTTAGCTTCTTTCCTCCATGGCTATATACATTATGCAGTTCTGCAAGGGCTTCATTTAATCTCACCTGATTGTCAAGCAGTAGAATCAGCGATCGATAAAAATCAAGCCGAACACCGCTAGTAAAAGACATACGGGCAAGAAAGCGATTCAATGGTTCCAAAAATTTCTCACTCGCATGCATCAGTCATACTCACTTTCCGGCGCAAACCCGCTGCTGCATCATCATCCAACATACATACGTCTCTTTCTCCCTCACAGGGATCGATAATGCCCTCATTTATCATCTGAATCAGAATAGCGTTACGGGTAAGACCTCCGAGTTTCTCAACCCAGTACCGGCGTGCAGCGTTCTTCCCTTGGCTGCTATAGATATCCATAAGGATGTCATCCGGCTCAACGACTTCGGCCACCACAGTTCGGCCCCTAATGCCCGAAAAACCACATTCCTTGCAACCTTTACCACGGAAAAAGACCCCTACTGTCCTACAGTATTTTTCAATACGCTGGCGCGTAACATCATCAATATTAGGCGCATGCTGATCCCAGGATCTACGACAATGTGGGCACAGCTTACGTGTTAATACTTGGCTAATAAGCCCAGTGACCAAGGTTGCATCGGTCATAATCGCTGGTGAAACGCCTATATCATCAAGACGAGAAAGGATCGCCAACGCATCATTGGCATGAACCGTTGTCCACACCCCATGCCCCGTCATCGCGGCACGGAAAGTCGCGACGGCGGAATGGAGATCACGAACTTCTCCACACATCAAAATATCCGGGTCAAGTCGCATCGCATTGGAAATAGCCCTGGCCCATTCTTTACTTACCGCATTATCATCATTTTTATCGCATTGAATCGGTGTTTGTACTGCTCCGGTAATGCGATATTCCGGCGGATCTTCTAGTGTCAGTACATGTGCCTTGCCTTCCCGCTGTCGAATAATGCGCTTGAGTACACATTCCAGCGTGGTAGATTTTCCAGAGCCAGTAGGCCCGGAAAGTATATTAATACCAAACCGGCGTGCGGCCATTCGATTAATCATCGCAATCTGTTGCGGTATATATCCCAGATGCTCCAGCTCAAGATTATTGCTGCCATGGTCATAAAGCAGTCGAATAACCATCAGCAATCCGCTATCTGTTGGCCTGGTAGCAATTCTCCCACCATACAGACCGCATTTCTCCAGCGCCGAACTCATTAGCCTAGCATCCTGACTACGACGCGGATTGAATACCGGCTCAGCCACGTCACACATCGTCTGATAAATAGTGGCACAAATATCACTACCATCACTCTCGGACATTTCCCTGTCCCTTCTTAATTCCCCATCAACGCGATATTTAATATCGGTCGCATTCTCCTTCACAATGATATGAATATCACTGGATTTCAGCTCAACAGCTTTCCGAACAATCGCAATAACCTCTTCCTGTCTCCCTGAAGATTGAATTTTCTCACCACAGGTGAGTGTATTATTACTATAAAGCTGTGCAATCTCCTCAATACTCACTGGTTTAATATTAAACTTAACATTATTACGACGAAGCTTATCAATAAATGCCAGTACCCAGTATGATTTTTCATGTGAACTGGAAACATGCAGTTCACCATCACTGGTAAAACAAATAATTTTTCGGGCATCCTCGTTAAGTTCCCAGCGCCCCCCTTTTACAGTAAGACAACGATATTCCCTTTTAATGTTTTCCATCCCCACCACCGTCATTTATTTTTTATCGCATGGGATGACCCCGAAAGAGTATATATAACAGAGTCTTTTTCGACCTCCACCTCACCCAACCTTATAGCTCTGACTTTTTCGCCACAAAGTAGGCGTTCTCCTACTTGCGCTTCGACTATTGAAGACGCATTATAATTAAATGATGCGTAGCGTTTCTTTCCAACACCATATACTGCTTTTAATGACAGCATACCAATTCCTTTGTTCGTACAGAGTTCAGCAGAAGAAACTTTAACATCCTTCATATCACTGAGTTCTTTTTCAAGCTTTGCTCTCTCCAATGCAGACTTTAGCATTATGGTATTTTGTTGACTGTTGGAAATATCACCAATCGTTGGGGCAGCCCAAACCGGAAAATGTAATAAAAGCAAAGCAAACGATAATACAGGTAATAATAACTTATTTTCCATAAACCTCTCCAGATATATGCCATACCAGCTTCCCCTGAGAAGAAACCCGACCTTTGATGCTATGAATGACGAGGCCATCCAAATTACTGATATTTATTGCCGTCATAGGAGAATACTGTGTTTCAAATTCAAACTTTGCCATTTTTTTTCTCGTTGAATGAATGTCATCTATTTTCCCTTTAGCAAAACCAAGCTGAAGATTCTCTAGTAAATTGGTAACTACTTCAGATATAGGCTGGAGTTTCTCTGCTTTGCGATCGCCAATAATAGTAACCTCATCTGTTATTTCAGCAGTCATTCCTTTTTGAAACTGGAATTTTTGACGCTTCACTGCCAGAGCAAAATTTTTATTGGTAGCGTTACGACCAGCTTTGTACTTTAACTTGACGGTTTTACCATCACAACCAAAATCCTCGATCATCCAACCTGCAATCTCAACTGGGTATTTATTGATCCCTATAAGACAAGCATTTAATAGCGGCAATGCAGGTGGTTTCCTTCGCCACATGCCTTCCTCAAAACCAGAAGCTTTCATACGTGCCAACTTTTCTGCACGCAATTTTTCTAGTCGTTCCTGTTCCTGTTGATGTTTGTAATATTGCCAACTTCCTATCGCAATGCCCAATATAGCCAGCAATATTGCGCCTCGTACAGCAATCAATCGAACCCAGCGCTGCATTTCCTGAGCAAACAGAATTCGATGACGGTTTTTTAGTTCGGTGTCCTGTAATAAAAGGAATAATCCAATGAGTTCTCCCTCAATGCCCTCAACACCATCAACATATTTACGCTGCCAGGCAAACAGCTCTATGTAATCTCGATAACGCTCCCTGGCAAGATTCTCATCATCAAAAATGCTATCGCCACCTGGCACCACCATGCCATTATCAATGGCCGCGAGCCAAAAGCGGTTGTCCGGTAGTCGAAAGAGTCCTAACCATGAATCACCCAGTGACTCTCTCAATAACATGATAGCGCTATAGCTTCGCTTACCCTGGGGAAGCCGACGCGTCATGCCGCACTGCGCGCGACTGCCCTGACTGTAAGTCAGGAAATGCTGACATTTTTCATTACGAATTAGATTCTTAGCTTCAGCCTGTATATTTCTTACAGTATGAATCGGCTGCCAAATTAGTCCTGCGACAACAATATCTCGCCCCTTTAACGGCAGCAGAGCAATATGGCTATCAACCTTGTCCTTTAGGCGCACTTTATTGTTCTTTTTCATCCGTCACTCCATAACGACAGGACTGATCATAATCACAATAATATTCCGCTTTTCGGACGAGCTAACTCCACCGCCGAATAACCAGTTGAACGCATTACCAAACCCGCTTCGATGTGCTTGGGTCGCTTTTTGCTCAAAGCCCGATAGGATCAGCGTCTGTCCTGAAAGTAGTTTTACTTTTTGAGAGAAAATGCGGTTTTCCACTTCAGGCACCTGGATCTTATTTCCATTATCCCCATCGCTACTCTTGACTTCTTTCAGGCTCTTTAACTCACTGATATTAACAGAGTATTGTAATAACAACTTGTTATCCTCCATCACAAACGGCAATAAGTTCATGTTAAATCCGCTTGTTACCGTGCCTGGAGTCAGCGTCATAGAAGTACCAACATTCGCCGTATTACTGCTTTCAACGCGCGCCAGATAGCTGGTTTGGGTCGCAACTTGCACGGGTACAGGCTGCATATTTAGCGTTGTAACAGAAGGGGATGTAACCACAGAAACCTTACCCTGCTGCGATAGCGCATTCATTAGCAAGGAGGAATCCACAAGATTACCATTGAGAATAGAAGCAGAAACACTATTGTTACCGTTGTTACTACCACCTAGAACCGACGGATTGCCAGCCATCGCTCCGCCAAGCGAGCCTCCTTTATAGATTAGATTCCAATCGATGCCAAACTGGCTGGAATCATCAAGCGTTATTGAGAGAACTTTAACATTCAGTAATACCTGTTTAGTAATGGCATTATTTTCACGGTCGATATAACGCTGAATACGATCCAAAACCTCCGGTGTATCCGTTATAGTAATAGTACCGGTGGAAGGAGATGCCGATAAACGCCCCACTCTTTGCGTCAGCATCGATTGCACACTGTTCTGGATATCTGCCACCATATCCGTTTTAAGTTCAACGGAGGTAGTCTGAGAACTTTGCCCGTTGCTACTGCCCGAACTACCGGCCCCTTCACTGCTGGAGCCAATTCCAGCATCAATGCCAGACTGCACGACCGAACGCATATCAGTGGAAGAGGGTATAGCATAAATACTGAATGTCCGTGATTCCAGATAGTACAAATTCACTTCACCATCAGTATATTTCCATGAAAGCCCTAGCGAAGAAGCCACCGTATCCAGCAGACCATCCAGTTTTCCCTGCCAGCGAATATCAACAAGCCGCTCTTCACGACCTGATTTTCCCGTACCCGCGACCTGATTTGTTCCCAGCAGCCCAGCCACCTTCTGCTCTGCATCAAGCGTGATACGAACCGGAACGCCGCAAAGCTTATTTACCATCTTACTAAACTCATTCAGCGCCATTGAACTATTGGTAGCAAAAGTGATATCGCAATTTTTAGCCGTTGGGATTCTTTCCTGATTTATTTTGATCGTTTTTTTAGATACCCACGGAGTATCATGAACAAAAACATTTTGATCGCCTTTATTCTGCAAATTTTGAATAATTTCCGTTCCATGCTGGAAATTATCATCAGTATTTTTTTCGATCTTACTGGCATGCTGAAATGCGCATCCAGAAAGTAAAAAAATTGCAGATGTTGTCAACAAGGCTATTTTTTTAATTTGCATCTGAATCCTGTTACTTAGTTGAAAAAACAATGATTGATTGATTCGGGTAAACATCAAGTCGTAACACGCGTTGTGCCGTCATATATCCGGATGCAACAATGTTAATTGCCTGCTGAAAAGAACCAGATACGCAGAACCCAGCATCAATGGGATAGTCATATACTGTGTTCCAGTGCAAATTCCAGTTTGCCCGCTTGACCCAAGCCTTCATATTATCGCTTAACGTCATGTCTTTATTCAGACACCATTTTTCAAAAATGCCATCAATGTTCCCCTTATCAATAGTGGCGCTCATAGAAGAGGATAACGCCATTTCCCCAGTTTTTTTTGCCGACAGGAATAACGAGTCCAGCCCTTCAATCATTGAATCGCTCTCCTTTTCAGTGCTTTTATTCCATACCCCATCTTGGATTTTTTGTCCTGACTGCACCATTCCTTTATATATTGAACAGTCTCCATTGCCGGTGCTGCATGAGGCGCTTACCTGATGACTCCATAGCCCTGCAAGTAGTATTGGAATTAGCATTTTTTTCATCATCGTATTAAACCTCAATTTCCAAATCCATCCGTCATTTGCACACCACCTCTGTAATACAAAAAACTGTCTCGCAGTTGTTTTACCCTCACATCGCAAGCATTTTTTGTTTTATTTTTTGGACGTGCAGTTTTTTTATTTCTGGTTACGTCCTTTATATCGGTAACTAACAGGTGAGTTTTAATAATATTACCCTTGCCTGATTTTATACGCTTAAGTTTACAGCTAATTATATTGCTATAGCGACGATGGATCATCGATATAATATTAGTTGCCTGACGTACACTGATGCCAAAATTTGCAGCCACATCATCACAGCAAATATATTTATCCTGAATAAAACTCCAGCGAGCGATGTAACGATAAAGTGCCTTCTCTTCGCATCCCTCCAGCTCTTTGGGCAACAGGTAAGAATGATGATTTGCCTGACGAGCCTCGATAACACGCTGAGGCTGGCCTTTGACCGTCACTAATTTATGCATAATATTTCTCCCGCTTAAGGGATGAAGGATTAACTTATGGTGGCTTGTTCAAGCCCACGTCCTCATCCTGGTTATAACAAAATGACTCATTATGTTAAGTTGCGGGGGTGGAAATATAAATGTCATAACAATCAATAGGTTATTGTTTTTTTATTATTTCATTTTCTTTTCACCATAAATACACAAAACACCAATTTTTTAACATCTGGCTATCTTTAGCCAAATTTGAAGACGTAATGTACAAAAACATGGAGGAATACCAAAGGGGGATATAGGGGGTGTAGGGTGTTTACCCTGGATTGCCCTATGGTGCTGGACCTTAGATTTTATAATCGTTATACTCATTCACATAATGAGTCATTTTGTAAAGCCTGACTTCTCAAAAGCAACAACCAAAGCCCTTGTTTTTAAAACAAAAAAATAAGTTGGTAAAATAAAACAACAAAATATGATATCAAATCGTTAAGTACTTTATTTTGACGGCCATGGTCATTTAACTCAACGTACATTTAATATTACCACAAGTAATTATTTCTCATGAAATGAATATCTTGCAAAAATTAGCCTTGGCGGAGCGATGCAATAAAAATAATCGGTGGTGGAAAAGGCTGTGCGTATTAATAAAAAGACTGTGAAAAAGGCTGGACAGGTCTAAGTCTAGGGTTCATCCGGGTCATAAGGAAGGTTCATAACAACACGCAAAACCTCAGCTACAGGCTCAAAAAACTCTTCGCTAATGAATTCTCCTACCTCAACATTACGCATTAAACTGCGAGCCAACGCAATATTTTCTACAACCGGGATACCTTCACGTTCGGCAAATTCATTTATCATCCTCGCTCGCTGTCCCTGTGCCTTTTCAATCACTTTCGGAAGTGGGCATTGCCTGACATCAAACCATAGGCAGACCGATAAATGAGTCGGATTTTTTATCACCACACTGCTTTTACGCACTTTTTGCTGTATCACGTCATGTTGAAGTTCTCGATGAACCTCACGACGTCGCTGTTTGATTTCCGGATTGCCCTCTGAATCTTTATGTTCCCGTTTCACTTCTTCTTTTGTCATCATTAGCTGTATCATTAAAGTCCGACGCTGGAACGCATAATCGACAGCGGCAAAAAAAACATAGCCAACAAGCAGCCCTAAAAGTAATACAAAGAATAAATGGGATACAAGAGGAAGTGCACAGCTAACACCACAGGTAGAGGAATATTGAAAAGAAGAGAACTGCCCGCGTAAAGCGATATAAAAAATAACGCCGATTAACAAGATCTTTATCAACGACTTGATCAGCTCAAATAGATTTTTGGCTGAAAACATCTGCTTAACGTTGTTGGCCACATTAAGCTTTTTACCGGTATCCGCAAAGACTTCAAACGATAGCGTCACTCCCACCTGCGCAAACTGAACTACCAAAGTCACGGCTATTAATGTCAGTGCGAGGGTGATAAAAATTTCACCGATCACCAGCGACCAACCCCATGTAATTCGAGAAATGTCTCCCTGGCCCATATCCCCCACCAAGTCTAGTGTTTCCATCAGCATCTTCTGTATACTTTTAAGCCAAGCCTGACCGCAAAAAATAAATAACAGCGTGATAGCCGTCAACTGAAAAGCTGATGTGACATCTGGACTCTTTGCTACCTGTCCTTTTTTGCGGGCATCCCGGAGACGCTTATTTGTAGGTTGTTCCGTTTTTTCGCTCATTTCACCATTGCTTCCAGCAGTTCTCCGAGCTTCTGTGGCAGCCGATCTAAATACGAAAAATAGGTATTAAAGGCAAATAGTAAACTCATAGTCAGCATTAACAGAGCCATCAGGCTTTTAATTGGCATAGCCAGAAAAAAGACATTAAGCTGCTGGGCAGAACGATTCATCAGTCCAATCGCCAGATCTGTGAATACCATTACCGCTACCGAAGGAAGGACAAACCCTACGCACAGCTCCATCATGGCACGCCACTGAGCCAGCAGCAGAGTAATCCACTGATCCCCTGGCCTCAGAGGCGTACCGGGAGGAATAATTTGCCATGATCGATAAAGGATACTGAGGACATGGTTTAAACCACCATGCATAAAAAATAAAGCAATAAAAAGCTGAACAAAAATAATCCCCAGTACAGAAGCAGCCTCCCCCAGGCTGGGATTAAGCACGAATCCAATCGACGACCCACGGATGGTATCAATAATATAACCCGCACTGTCTAATGCCCAGAATGGCAACGCAACTACAAATCCAATCAGTATGCCTATAACTATTTCCTGCAGGATAAAACCAGTATTAATATCTTCAATAGTCACCAGCGGATGCTGATCGATATATAGAGGGATGACAGGTAGACTCAGTGCAAGTATTAATCCGTTGCGCACAAAGGCACTACCCAGAATGCGAGTGCCCAGCAGAGGAAAAACGAGGCATATACCTAGTGGTCGCAAAATTGCCATAAAAATAATCCATGGGTTTGATAACAGTATCACCATCTCCACTATCCTCCCATATTACCTATTTGATCAAAAACTAAATTAGTATAATTGAACAAATTATCCCCCAACCAATGATAGGTCATGACCAGCGTAATACTGACCGCAATTAATTTAACTAAGAATTGAAGCGTTTGATCCTGTATTTGAGTTAAAGTCTGCAGTAAACTCACTATTATTCCGACTACTGATGCGACTATCACTGTGGGCAATGATAAAAGAAGTACCAGCCACAATAGTTCCACTGCCAGCTGAATGATCACTCGTTCACTCATGATTATTTATACGACAGGATTAATTGCGTCAGCAAACGTTCCCATCCTCCAATCATAATAAAAACAAGAATCTTAAAAGGTAGTGATATAGTCATTGGTGAAACCATCATCATTCCCATTGCCAGCAAAATATTGGATATAATCAGATCAATCGCGATAAAAGGTAAATAAAGCAGCAGCCCTATTTTAAAAGCTTCCACAAGTTGACTGACCATAAAAGCAGGAAGCACAACAAATATAGAGTCCTCAGAGACCTGCTTGCGTACTTCTTCCGGCCAAAGACTTGTCGCCGTCTGGCTAAAAAACTGAATCTGTTTTTTATGCGTGTGCTGTGTCATAAACTGGCGCCAGGGGTTTAAAATCTGACCGTCGACGCGTTCAAATACCTGTTCATCTTCCAGAGTAAAGGGCGCTGCCTTTATGTTGTCGTTAATTTGATATCCCACTGGCGCCATAATAAAAATTGTCAGGATCAATGCCATACTATAAATCGCCATATTCGGCGGGACCTGTTGGATTCCCAAGGCGTTGCGCAGCAATGACAGCACAATAGATATTTTGAGAAAGCTGCTACCTACAACCACCAGCAGCGGTAGCAAAGACAGGATAAATAGCAGGATAATAAGCGACAGCGGCTGGTCACCATATTTAGCAAGCCATTCCATGCCCGCCACCCTCTCGCGTCACTACACCCTCTTTTTCGCTCGTTCTTTCCGGTCCCGGACGACTGATCGCTCCACCTATCAGCGAATTAATACGCACAACTATGCCATCATTGAGCATAATAAGGCGGCCATGACCAATACAGAACCCGTTCACCGTCAGACGCACTTCACCCGATAATGAAACCTGGGTAGGGAAGATAGTTCCCGGCGTGATATTCATCAATTCATTCAGTGCCAATTGCGCAATCCCAACTTCCGCAACAACTCTAACGGGCATATCTTCCATACTGATACCCTCTCTCTGACCGGAAACCGAGAAGATTTCATCTTGTATATTAACAACCTGAATTTCATTTTCACTGACTGACATGACGATGCATTTCTCCGATAAAAGAAGCCATAAATGATTTTCATAAATCTGCGCGGTATTTTGCAGAACGATTCCATCGCCAGCTTGCAGTGCCCGTAGTTCTCCAGCCGATAGCAGGCAATGACCAGCGCTTAACGGGAATGGCAAAATAGAGGGAGGGGCCGGCGAATCCCATGCAGCCCAGTGAGAAGTGAACTGACGCAACAACGCCACAGACCACCCCTGTAATACCAGCGGCAAATGACGCTCTTCACGGTGTAAAGTGACAACAGGATACCAATCAGGGACAAGACGGGACGAGATCAATTCTGCAGGAGTAAAACGCATCTGATAAAAAAAATCATGTGCCTGTACTAGCGCCAAAGACGTCAGCAACGGGTAGAGATGGCTGTCATAATCAGCAAATACACCGGCAGGGTAATCCGCCGCCAGCCATTTGGTGAAAGCGGAACTTTCGCACCAAAGCATAGCCCCACCGTCTAGGGTAGTATCACTCCAGCACAAATCGCCTGCGGCGCAATAAGCAAGCGAGAGTGTCATATCTCCCCCTGGCGCCTCCCGACCATTGCCGATATGTGAACTCAGGGCCATCCATTCGGTATCATATATATTCGGATTCACATGTCACCTTTAGAGTTATTAACTGTGGTTTCAGGACGTCGTTGAGATGCTTCTCCAGCCCTTCCCTCAGACGCTGTAGCCGGTCGGCCAAACTACGTGGTGCGCTGAAATCAATAACAATATCTGAAGCACGCCAACTGACATACATTGTGCATCCTTGTAAGGGTCCGGTTAATAAACGCCAGAGCAATGTTCCTTCTCCTGTTCGCCGCACCTGCATCCGTTTATCCTGATAGCATGGTCTACCTTCCTGCAGCAGTGCCATAAAGCAGGCTTCCAGGCGTCTGCGACGCATTATAATTTCCTCATCGCCCTCCGAAACCGACTTATCAGGTGCTTGATAATAGAGAAAATTGCGAAACTGCTGGCGAGTCCGCTCAGGAGCTAGCGCATCCAGTACGTCATCAGACTCGTCGCAATGCATCGGAGATAGCGCACCACTAATACGCATCTAGCCCCTCATTCAACAGACACATAAGCTTTTCCTGATCGATACGATTTTGTTGAATACGCTTGTGCAAATCGGCTTTTGCACTCAACCAGGTGGTGCATTCGCTCTCAACGCGTGAGATTTCCTCTTCCAGCGCTTTGTCCCGCTGATAATACTGCTCCAGCTCACGCTGGATGATATACAAGCGATCGCGTGCTAACTTCCCCCGACCTTCCTGACCCAGCCTTGACCATTCCAGCTGCAACTCTTTTCGCTCTTCAACCAGCAATTGCTGGCTATGTTGCAATTGCTGATAACGCTGATTACCGGCCGCTAGCTGCTGTCGCATTCGGCCTTGGCGTCTTTTTTTTAACGACAGTAATTGCTCAAACATAGTTATCCCTCCACGACCTGCTGTAGTAATGATAATGACTGCTGATAGTTACATCGCTCATTCGTGGCCTGACAGAGATATGCTCTAATTTGCGGCCAACGACGCAGAGCTTCGTCAGATTCCGGATCTTCGCCCGGCTGGTATTCCCCTACCCGGACAAGCAGCTCAATCTCCCGGTATAGACTCATCATGCGACGTAATTTTCCCGCCAGCGCCCGGTGACGTTCTTGGGTTACCATGTGCATAACACGGCTAACACTGGCACCTACATCAATGGCCGGATAATGGTTGCTTTCAGCCAGTTTGCGCGAAAGAACGATATGGCCGTCAATCAGGGATCTGACTTCGTCCGAAACCGGTTCGTTGTGGTTATCGCCCTCAACCAACACGGTATAAATTCCCGTAATGCTCCCAACACTTGCGGGCCCAGCCCGTTCAAGTAGTCGGGGCAATTGAGCAAACATACTCGGTGGAAAGCCCCCCGATACTGGCGGTTCACCAGCCGCTAGCCCAACCTCACGCGCCGCACGAGCGTAGCGTGTTAAGGAATCCACCATCAGCAAGACATTTAATCCTTTATCGCGAAAATATTCTGCGATAGTCGTTGCCGTCCAACTGGCTTTCAAGCGTTCCAGTGCAGGGCGCTCCGACGTTGCCACAACAATGACACTCTTTTGCCGCGCCTCGGGCGAGAGAACCAGTTCAGTAAATTCCCGCACTTCTCGTCCTCGCTCACCCACCAGTGCCAGCACTGTTACATCGACTACTGCACCGCTACACAGCATACTAAGCAAAGTACTTTTGCCGCCGCCAGCTGCAGCGAAAATCCCGATGCGC
Source organism: Buttiauxella sp. (assembly GCA_036502985.1). Classification (GTDB taxonomy): domain Bacteria; phylum Pseudomonadota; class Gammaproteobacteria; order Enterobacterales; family Enterobacteriaceae; genus Buttiauxella. Next base: position 76,255 of record DASXXQ010000225.1, on the reverse strand, counting down.
TGCCCAATACCAAAGGTCAACACACCGTCCATAGCCCTCACTCCGGTCGGCATCGGATGAGCAATTAATGCACGTGACATTGGGTCTGGTGCGTCAGCATACAAAGAACGCCGTTCACTGACCTTTTTCAGTGCCCCCTGACCAGGCAATGGTCTGCCCAAGCCATCCACCATCATGCCCAGCAGGGAATCATCCAGTGCGAGAGTATATTCCGTACCACTTGATCGGACCCACTGTCCGCAGCGCAGGCCATGGGCCGAAGAAAATGGGGACAATAGCGCGTGCTCACCGCTGATTGAGACGACTTCAGCCGGCAGATCCTGTGGCAGGATGTAGCAAACTTCCCCTAAGCTAGCCCAAGGCATCACCGCTTTCAGGAGCGTCTCACCCACTTCAATCAATCTTCCATAGCGTTGCTGATTCGGGGTAATGTTCCACACGGGAAGCTGTAACTGTCGTGTCGGTAATGTGAAGGGAGAAAAAGGGGTAAACATCAATGCACCTCCCCAATTAATTCAATATTACCGAGGACATTTAGCTCGACGGAATCACCAATTTCCTGAAACGACACCACGTCAACTTCCACCATATCGCGCTCGATCAATTTGCGCAGATAACGGCGCACATCAATGGCAGTAATCAGCAGGCCATGACGTGTTTCTCCCAACGCTGCACGAATAAGTGACACGATCCGGGCAGCCTGGTCCGGCTCCAGCGCCAGATAAGTCCCTGCAGACGTCTGACGAATCGACTCACGCACTTTCTCTTCAATCGCATCCCCGATAACCCAGACGTCCAGCCACTGGGCATCACCTTGATAGCGATAAATAATATGGCGACGCAGTGCGCTACGGACATACTCAGTGAGCACCACCGTATCTTTCTCTTTAACAGCCCAAACAATGAGCGCTTCAAAGATGGTGCGCAAATCACGGATGGAAATTCCCTCCTCCACCAGACGCTGCAAAATATCGGCGATTTTACCCAGTGGCAGCTGACGCTGTACCTCTTTAACCAGCTCCGAATAGTCCTGCTCCATCGCGTCCATCAGCACGCGCGTCTCCTGTACACCGATGAACTCCTTTGCATAGTGGCGAATTATCTTTTCAATACAGTAAATAAACCGCTCATCACCGCGTAAGGCATCCGCAGCCAGAGAGGCAGGCAGTTGCAAGCTATCGCACAGCCAGATATTTACCCCGGCGTACAGCATTACGGGCCGGAATAGCTGAGCATCATCAAGAGGTGAAGTGGTAAGCAAAACATCATTGTTTGCGACAGGAAGAACGGCCACACGTTCCTGATACAGAGATATCTGGCACGTCGTTTGATCATATTGATGGTGGATTTCGGCAAGCGGTATAATAATGCCCAGTGACTCAAAAATACGCCAGCGCAGTTGCAGCAGCTCGGCCCCCATGTTTTGCAGCGTGATATTTTCAGGTAGAGTCAGCATCAGTGGCACTGATCCCGGCTTCAGTTCACCCTGCTGGTTGGCTGGCCTGGCAATGCGATCGTGAACGGTACGATTGCTCTTCCCCCACCATGGACATCCTATTAGTGCCCATGCTCCCCCACCGATTAGCGCAGCCAGCACCAGAAACACCAGAGTGGGAAAGCCGGGCAGCAGCGAGAACAGCAGCAGCATACCGCTAGCGAGAAAAAGCGGGCGCGGCTGCCCCGCCATTTGCTCCACCATTTCAGTGGCTAGATTCTGGCGATCTTGACCTGGCACTCGGGTCACGATAATTCCTGCGGTTATAGATATCAGCAAAGCGGGAATTTGTGATATCAAACCATCCCCAACGGAAAGAATAGCGTAGGTCTGCAGCGCCTGATTGGCAGACATATCATGTACGAACATCCCTACAGCTACGCCCCCGAAAATATTAACCATCACGATGATCATACCGGCGATGGCGTCCCCCTTAACAAACTTCATCGCACCATCCATCGCACCATACAGCTGGCTTTCCTTCTGCACCAAAGTACGCAAACGTCTGGCCTCATTGGCATCGATGGTACCAGCGCGCATATCACCGTCGATGCTCATCTGTTTGCCGGGCATCCCGTCGAGCGAAAAGCGAGCACCGACTTCCGCCACGCGTTCGGAGCCTTTAGTAATAACGATAAATTGTACGATGGTGATAATAGCGAAGATGATCAGGCCGACGCCAAGATTGCCACCTACGACAAAATTTCCGAAGGTATAGACAATGTCGCCAGCGTCATGCTGTAGCAAAATAAGCCTTGTGGTACTGATACTTAAAGAAAGACGGAAGAGTGTCGTTATCAGCAGTACAGCAGGGAAAGCAGAAAACTCCAGTGGCTCACTCACATAGACCGCAATCATTAGCAATAGCAAAGAAATGGCCAGATTCACGGCAATAAGAATATCGACCAATAGAGTGGGCAACGGCAGGATTATCATAAATACAGCAAGGATCAAAATCATTGCCAGAATAATATCCTGACGTCCGGATAAGAGACGTAGCAAGCGGGTTAACTTTTGCATCACGAATGAGTTCTTTTTCTCCAGGGAGACAGCTGACGTAGCATAGTCCGATAGATCAGGACCAGTTGCTCGCTCGTCACATCATCACTTAACGAAGTATTTAACGCAGCCCCTTCCATCGTACGAAACGGACGTATTAAGTATTGAGTCGTCAGCCCGGGGAAGACTCGAATAAACAGCGTTAATAGCTGGTCATCATCCAATTCAGCGGCGATCGTTACCGTCATCCATAAAGAACGATGGCGATAGTCTATAAAAAGCTCATGATCGGAGAATGCGAAATGTAAAGAAGGAGCGGGCTCGATATGGCGAATTCCTGCCTGCCGCAGAAATACCTCAAGCTGTCGCTGGGCCTGTAAGCTCAACAGATTCATAGGATTAATCCGTCTCCTGATTTTCCTGCTGTTCCTGTAACTGCGTAAAAGCCTCAATCAGCTGATCGCACTGTTCTTCATCCTGAAAACACGGAGAGGGGATAAAGCGCAGTAACTCCAGCATTCTGCGCACCCAGATAAATACAGCACCATCCGCCAGGCCCATTGCCGTAATACGTGATGTTATCCAATCTGGGTAGATCCAGCTTTGCTCCAGCAATAGCAGAACCTCGCTAAGCATCTGCTCCGGGGGAATACCGACGCTAAATGCCACTGAGGCACAATGATCTTCCATACTAAAAAACAGCAGCAGGCGCTTAAGTTCGGTGATAGCATTGACGATTCTGACCGACTGATAATCGCCGTCCGGCTTTAAATCGAGCGCCAGCGCCCGAATGAGCACCCGCAGTCTGGCGCGCCGATCCGGCCACTCTTTCACTTTGGCAAACCAGCCAGCCATCCCTTCACCATCGTCATCCTCCTGCCGGGTACGTTGTATCAGCTGGCGCAACGGCAGAAGATCATTTTTATTCAAAGCCCCCAGCTCCAGCCAGGCGAATACATCAACGCCTATCGTTTCATCTTCCAGCAGCCTTGCCAGCGCATCTTCAAGACGTCGCCGCCGCTTATGATCCAGTCGTGGATCGCCCAGCAGCGAGGCCAACAGTAATACCATGGCACCGTTGGGCACCCCACCCTGCTGCATTTCAGCAATTGGATCGCGCCCCCCCGCCCCCAGCATAGGAAAGCGCATCACCAGTTCAACCAACCGTTGCCCTTCCACTTTTGGCACCCATCGCATCAATGTGTCCTGCAACTGATTGCTGCGATCGCGGTCGCTATTTTTACGACCTGAGTTTTGACGCAGGCGGGAACCCATCACCAGGCTCATCGACTCCATCGTTTCCATTAGCGAGTTTGCTCGCAGCTGTTGTATTTTGGACTGTAACGATCTGGCAGGCACTATCTGCCGTGGGGCCACTGGGGCTGGCTCGGCTTCATTATCTTCCCGGATAGCCCTGTAATTCATACCTCTGAGGTTATCAATCTGGCTCATACAACTGCTCCCAGCGTAGCGTTGTCAGCGCGTTACATATTTGTTCTATCTGGCCAGAAAGTTTAATCTCAACTCGTACCGTCTTACTTTCCAACTGCGCATCTCCCACCGGCAGGTTCTCAGCACATTCAATATCTAACGGCAACGATGTTACTTCAGGAGGAAGACGTTCGTAGAGGGCTGTGGCCACTTTTAGCTTGAGTCCGGATTGATTCTGCAATTCCTGACACAGCGGCCCCACCTGATCGAACAAAAGTTCCTCCCATGGAAAACACTGGCTTATCTCCCTCAACCGAGCGGCCATCAGCCTGGCGATCTCCCCAGTCAAACGCTGGCATGCTTCCTGCTCCCAGCGATGTTGATCTACCAGCCAGTGCAGTGCTGCCTGCGCTCCGTCTTCTTTCGCGCGAACAAACAATCGTTGATAGTGTCTGCGCCAGGCATGGCGCTGCCGGGCAAGGCGACGACGAAAACGCGTGCGCTGCACAAGCCTGTGCGCTCTGGCAGCCTGAAGATGCTCGTAAGCCCGCTGCCGCGCGGCCAGAATAATATCCTGAGCCTGATGTATTTTTGTCATGTCATTGGCAGAGATAACGGACTGCCAGGCGCCACACTGATCCAGAGAAACAATATTTAATGCATGATAAAGATTCACAGAAAACGCTCCAGTCGAAGGAAAAGGGCAGCCGCAGATCTATCGAAAAAAACATCATCATCCCGGCTCACGGGCAAGATATAACGCACAATCTGCCAGACAGGATCGTCAGAAAGCTCCTGATCTAATACCGATATTCCCTGTCGAAGCGCAAAGACTGCCACTTCCCCGGGACCGACATCAGGCAAACGCCCACCACCGCGCCACATTCCCCATAGCTGAGTAAGCTGTTGCTCAGTGAGAGTACAAGCCAAGGCCTGTCGATAAGGCCGCCAGCACAGATAGTCAGGACACTGGCTCTGTAACAGGCCTAGTGCTGTTAGCAGCGAGGGTAAACGCGTTACCGACCTGAGCAACGCCTCCTGCAGCGGAGAGAATAGCTCCAATACTGCAACACGCGTGCGCTGTTCATCGCACCGCCGCTGAATAACCAGATCCAGTACACGCTGCGCCGATAGTGGCATATGAGGGTATTTGGGCTGCCAGGCTTCCAGCCCCAGTGAACGCCACCACTCACTGTGAAGCCAGTTTCCCGGCCGCCAGAGCAGGCGGTGATATAGCAACCTATCCTGCACTTCGGTCGTCTCCTACCATCGTGCGCCTGCGGAGCTTCGCTTTATGCTGACCATGCCAGGTAATACCAATGACGCCCACCCCCCAAAACAGGAAAAGCGGCCATAGCGGGATCATGGCAGCATCGATACTCTCGACGGTAGAGGCCGGGAGAGCGGGCGCGCTCTGCTCCACTACCATCTTCTTCGCATCCACCTCTGAAGTACTCGTACTCTTCATTTCCCCCATTGCGGTGTTAATAGCATCAACCGGGGGTGGCGATACATTGTCTGGCTGAGGCAATACCGGCGTTTCCTGCACTGCCTGCCCAGCGGTAACGAAACGGTAATCTACCGATTGAACGATAAGCGAGATCCGCTTCTGGCTGACACCAGGCAACGCATTGCCAATCAGATTTTTAAGCTGTGCGCTCAGAGCGCGAAGATTGACTTCAGGAGAGTATTTCACCAGCACCGACGCCGAAGGTTCTCCGCCTTGTGTGCCATTCCCTTCTTCCTGACCATCAGCAATCACAACATTGGCACTGATAACACCTTCGATATTGCTGAGCATACGTTCAAGACTCTGCTCGCGCAGAAAACGAATTTTGGCCTGTTCCTGCGCGGGAGAGGAAACCAGTTGCCCGGAAGGGAACAGGTCATCCACAGCGCGGTAAACGCGTCGTGGATAACCATTCTGGCGCAACACTTCCACAGCTTTCACAAAGTCTTTTTTTTCAACCTGGAGTACCAACCCGGAAGATTTGTCACTACGTCTGGCACCGTCAATCTGATTACTGGCTAACAGAGCCAACATTTGATTGGCATCCGTTTCCGAAAGATTGCTATAAAGGTCAATCTTGCACCCAGCAAGCAACAGCGCAGCCCCCATCAGGAGCAAAAGACGAGATAATCCCTTCATTGCATCGATACCAGTTTGTTTATCGCCGTAGAAAAGGAACCGGAGACTTTAGCCACCATATCGACTCCGGTCAGACTGCTGGCCAGCTTTGCCTGGGCCGTCAACGCATCCTCTGGCGACAATCCCTTTACCGCTGCCGCCTCTCGAACCCCTCCCATCAGCGACTGCTGCACCTGCTGTAACTGGTTAATCACTAGATGTTCTGGCGCGCTGTTACTCCCGGCCATCAACCGTCGGGTGAAGTTTTCAATATCTTGCGCTTTGGCTCCTGTCGTGCTGGTTAGCGCGTCGTCAGAGATGTAGTTAGCCATCCGACTGGCGTGCATTGTCGATATCGTCATGGGGTATTCTCTCAATATCACGGTATGTTTCCGGGCCAGGCCCAAACCGCGTTGCAATAGTTAACATCGGGTTACAGTCAGGTGACGTCAGCGGTGAACAGTCAAGCAGTGCCTGGATAATAAACTCGCACTCTTTCAGAGGGACCGTTTCGGAAATCAACAGCGGAAGTACCTGTGTTATCGCATCGGCATGGCTATTAAGTCGGTGGTTCGCCGCTGCAATACCGCACATCACCAGTAAACGGCGCAAAGATCGTGGCAATGATTTGTCCATTATCCGACACTAGTTGATCTTGCTAATAATGCTACTGACCAAATCCCGCACCGTTTTAATCAAGCTACTTTGATAATTGATTAGTGAAGAATACTTTTGCAGTGCGAATTGAACTTCGAGCATGGCTGAAGGGTCATTAATGTCAATATCACTGATACTACTCTCCAGTCCCTGAATACCGCTGGACGACTGCTGAGACAGCTGCGATAAAATGGATTCAAGACTCATAACTTTCACTCCTGACTTTCTGGTTGCGTAAGATTTAATAAGTTTTTATTTCGCCATTGCGAAGGGGAGCAAGCAAAACGCTTACGAAAACTTCCCGAGAAATAAGCGTGATTGCTAAATCCACAGTGTTCAGCAACATCTGCCACCGGCATTGAAGAGAAATTCAGTAAATATCGGGCGCGCATTAGCCGTGTTTCAATTAGCCAATTTTTGGGGGAGAGGCCAAAGCGCGTTTTAAACAGCAAATTAAACTTTCTTAGGCTGATGCCAAGCATGGCGGCATAGCGCTCCACAGGCCAAGGGTTATAGGCGAATTCTTTCATAAATCCAATAATCCCTCCGCCTTCATTAAGGATTGAGAAAAACATACTAGAAAAATAGCACCAGTCTCGAGATAAACAGTATTGAATAAGATAATGCATGACCTGCCACCTATCGGAATGCAGGCAAAAAGTCAACATTTCCTGCGCCGATACCGGGAAATCAAGAATGCGTAGACTATTGCGGTCATAACAGGGACTATAATCCTTAAGGTATTCACAAAGGCTGTCACAGGCTTCGAGCAGTTGGGCCATCGTGCAAACTAATTCCACAGTCTCCCCTGGCATCAGGATATTAAACGTGTCACGAAATACAATAATTCGATTAGCGTCAACACGAATATTTTCCTGATTAAAACGCACGAAGTTATCTTGTTTAAAGATAACAAAATGTAAGGTATCCATATCCATCCTGCGACAATAGAAACACTTTATTCATGGAGTGCAGTAATAACAGGCTTGCGCCTGTTATTGATAGCAATATTCACGGCATGTCAGGGAAAGGCTAACCACGCGTCACCGTCAACATCTATTTCACGTGCTCCCTGCCTGATTAACAATGCTTTCATTTTTCTACGATGTTGATTCTCCCTCTCAGATCCATATTCACCCGGCAGTCCATGAATTTCATTAATTTCATCAACATCTTGCAGGATCTTTTTCCATAATAAAATCAATGCACCGCTTGCACTCTCCAGCCCCTGCTGATTCTGGGTGCCCTGAATATCACACACCAGCAAGACATTATTCTTTTGTCGCCAGGTCATGGTGTACAAGCGGGTACTGAACGCCCAACCAATTCGATAGCCGGTTCCCTGAAACCAAGCGGGTCGCTGCGCGTACCCGCAAAGGGTCAGGTACCGGTATACAGGTTCCTGATATTCTTTCATCGCGTTATTTCAGCGTGACCGCATTCATCTCCGCCCCATGGAGATCGACCATTGCACGAAGGCTATCAATACATTTTTGCAGCATATTGCGCAAATTGTCGGCATCAATAGAGCGCTGCTGATCGTAGAGCGATTTGTTATTGCTACCGACTTCGGCATGAGTCTGACTCTCCGTCGCACTCACCGAGTATCCTGCCGAAACCATTCCCCCAGTGGCGTTGCCAATCCCCTGAGTCATCTGAGATCCCACTGTGACAAGTTCCATCTTGTGTGACGGTCCCCGAGTCTCAGGATGTAGCTTATTTACAGCCATGTTTAGGTGATTAAACTCACCCGCTTTTTTATCAAGAGCCTTCAATACTACTTTTTGTTGCTCAGGTGACAGCGACATATCTGCTACGGTCTTCTCAAACTCGTCAAAAACCCGCGCACTCTCCTGCCTAATTTTCATACTGGCGTCAAGTTGGCGCGAAGAATCATCAAACTTCAGCCTCCCCGGCTTCAACTCTAAATTAGCTTTGGTATCCTTCGTGACCGTGCTCCAATACGCGTCAGCCTCCTTATTACCGGAATTTAAATTAGTAAGGTTGTCTCGCTGACCATTAATTTTCCCCGACATTTTATCAGTTAAAAAACCGTTATTTTTTTTTCCTGTCATCTTAGATGTCCCTTTAGATATGGCTGGCACGGCCCCCATCCCCAACAGACTCAATCCAGCACCGCCCAAAGAGCCCCATGCCGTCGCTACTGCCCCTTTTTTGGTATCTTTAGCAGCGCTAAGCTTGTTATCCACGGAGATTTTTTGCATCTCCTGAGAATTAATACTCTGCTGGGTAGCGAGCTTAATTCCCGTTTCACGCCCCTTTTGCATGATTTCTTGAAGCAACAATGCAAGATCGTTGACATTAAACCCGACACTATTTTGCGATATAACGGAAGGTAACGACGTATCGGACACCGTAGACGGCGCCAGTGAACTGTTTATGGTAGACATATTTTTTCCCTTTTTTTACACGATAGAACCCGCAATTCGCGCGCGCAAAGAACCGGTATCGTTAATCACCCGGCTGACGCTTTCCGTCACCGTTGCAGAACGCGAAAGAATATTTTTAAGGTTATCCACAGAAAAATCTCGCGCATTCTGCAACCAGTTCATCTGCATTTCATTCAGCCCTAATTTAGCTTCTATATCGGCCACCTCTTTTTGCAGATTCGCCTGCTGTAGGCCTATCACTCCTTGAGCAATGCCAGCGGCGCTGCTAGTCACTGCCTGCCCCCCCTGAGTCCACTTAAATACAGTTTTTAGGGTCTGCAGGGTATTACCACCAAATAGCTGCTTCACGCTGTCAATGACTTTTCCCAATGCCCCACTCGCTTTTGACAGCAGGCCAAAAATATTTGCAGTAGAGATCATCAGTGCAATACCTGAAATCATATCGCCAATCCCATTGGTAATATTCAGCCAGTCCGGTGCGTTATCTCCCATCACCTTACCGGCGATGGAAAATCCCGCTGTAGTGGCCGTCACCAGCAGCCCCAGCACGACGGGAAGCGACATCGGACACAGCACGGCAGCGACAATGGCACCGACCAGAGCGATTTCGCTGATATTCTTTTGTATCCAGTTAAATGCCTGCTCAACGCCAGGAATTTTTTTGACAAGATCCACCACAGGCTTCAGAACCTTGTCATAAACCCAGCTAAACACCTTTAATACCCCGCCCCAGAAGCCGGATTTTTTCGCCTTCTGCTCCAGCTCTTTTGCCTTAGCTATCTGGTCCTGATAGTCGGCTATTTTTTTATCCAGCAGCCGGGCCTGAGCGTCACCGTTAATTTCAATGCTTTTGGCGACCGAATCCGCTGTATTGCTGAATGTTTTTAATCCCAGCGTCGCGGCCTGCAGTAGCAGATCATCCAGTGGAGCCTGCACCAGCGCGGTAAGCGACAGCCGATTATTCTGCAACACATGGCGAGCAGCCTGCTGCGCATTAGCTTCACTAACCGTGGCCTGCGCAGTCGGGCTGATCAGGCTGATAGCCAGCATCGCACTTTGTCCAGCGCGCCCGCCTGCAGCAACTATCTCCTGCTCGCCAGCCGCGGCAGCGTCGCCAGCCAGAGTTCTGGCTGCGGCCTGCACACCTGCACTTTTTCCCACGCGCAGCTCTTCCTCCTCCTCGCCATTTTGCTGTTGCTGCGAACCAGAGTTTCCCTGTTGCTGGCCGTCGCGTCGTGCAACCGCCTGCCCCTCACTTTCGGCCGCAGGCACTATTTCCGGGCGCTGCGCATCGGCGTTTTTCAGACTTGCGCTGTCCGAAACACTTTTTTCTTTTCCTTCGCCTTTGACCTCTTTTTCCTGGCTAACCAGCGCTTTTTGCAGCATTTCTCTGGATTCTGGTACTGTTCTGGAAAAATGCTTAAGCTGTTGGGTCAGGCGGGCCTCATCTCCGCCGCTCCGCGCCTGGGCAAGCAGCTTTTCCAACTGCTGTAGCGAGACAGCATCCGCAGGTAGACGCCCCTGCTGAAGCTGGCGAATTAACTTCCGACCTTCCGGGGTCTGCGCTGCGGGAAAAGACTGTAGCGTGCGGGCCAGTTCGCCGCCGGTTTGACGCGCAACGGCTGCCGGCAGCTGCGCGATTTGTGCACGATAGTGAACGCTTACGCTGTCCAGTGCCAATGCGACCTGGGTTTCACGTGGCGTCATTAACTGCACAACCGGCGTCAGCTGACGGGTTATATCGCTGACCACCGATGGCGTATGTTGCATGAGCTGCAACACATCCTGCGCCATCGGGGCGTTATTTCCCCCCAGTCCGGCGGTCGTACCAAGAAACTGCATAACCTGGGCGCTAGTCACCATCGTCTGTGGCTTCCCGCTATTGCTGGAAAGCGATTGCGAGGTGAGCGCCTGGTTTAATGCACTGTGACTCATGGTTTTTCTCCCTGTTGGTGATGCCGACGGCACTCCGCCAGCCCAAGGCGCGCGCTTTGGATTAGCGCACGCCACTCATCTTGTTCATTGGCGAGCATCAATGCGCACTCGTACAATTCCGCGGCTTCAGGCAGATCGCCCTGCACCGCGACACTCTGTGCCATCAGCCAATGGGGACGTGGATCGCACACCAGAATCCGCGCTGCCTGCGCCAGATAAAGACAGGCCTCCTGATGAGCATCGCTCTGCTGACAGGCCACCCCCAGCGACAGAAAATAATCGCCGTTCCAGTGATCGCAATAGGTCAGCAACTGCAGCAAATTGCGCGCGCCGCTAATATCCCCTTGTTGCAACAGCTGGCAGGCATAGCGCCACAAGCGATCCATCTCTTCACGCGAGGTGTCGTTGAGCATATACAGCGCCCCACCTTGCTGAAAAAATCGCCGTATTTTGCCAATCTGCTCAGGCTCCATCAGCGGATCCCCTGAGCAATCGTTTTATTCATATCCGCCAGCATGGTTTGCAGACTGTTGATTAGCGAAACGCAGACGTTATAGGTCTGCATCATTTTCTGAAGCTGGAGCTGGGCTGTGGAGATAAAATCAGAGGCGCGATTCGCTACGTTATCCAGTGCGCCTTTAATCGCCGTCAACTCTCCCTGATTGAAGCTGCTTGTATCTTTGGTCCATCCCCATTTCCCATCGCTGTCATAGCCGCAGACCCCGCTGATTTCCATGAAGTTATCTTCGATATATTGCCTCACGTCATCGGGGAGTACCCCGGTCGCATTGGTGTCACCTTTTGCCGCCACATTGGCCAGAATCCCATCGACGGCGGTGGCATACTGCTGCGCATCGCGAGAAATTTTTGAATTACTCTCCATATCGGCATAACTACCATTCGCCTGATCGGCGAGCATTTGCATAAATATAAACAGCACGCTCAAACCATAAGAGAACACGCTGTCTCCCGCATAAAGAGAGATACCAGATGTGGCTGAAGCCGCATTGCCGGAGGTAACGCTCACGGAAACGGCGGCATTCAACGCGGCAGTACCCGAACGGGTCGTTACCAGCGAATCAGTCGCTGTAGCAGTCTGGAGACTGTATGCCTGCGCCCGCGTAGAGGTTGATAATGCTGATCGAACACCGTCGACAGCAGCTGACGCCTCCGGTTCTTCAGTCTCCTCTTCACTCCTCTGCTGTCTTTGCTGCTGCTGGCCACTACTCTGCTGACGGGCCTGTACCAAATGCCCGTACTGCATCTGGCGGGCACTGTCTTCTCCCTGCTGCTGGTAAAGTCTCAAGGCAAACTCTGCCAGGTTGCGGGTAAACAGCGCATCCAGATTTTGCCCATGAGCCATATTCGTTTCTTGTCGTACCTGCTGTAGCAGGGTTTGCAAACCATCATTAATATTTGATTGCGCCAGAGGCGCGCCGCTCTGCCTGAGCGTCTGGAGCAGCTGTTCAAGCGCGACTTTTACCGGCTCAGAGAAATTACCCTGACCCAGTTGGCGTAGCACAGACGCGCTCTGTTTTTCAGTCAGGCTGGCGCTGGCCTCTCCCTTTCCTTGAGCAAGCAGCCCCCCGAGCCAGCGAGCAAGGTCCCTGACGGCATGAGCTTCACCGTCAGCCCTGCCGCCATACTGTGCCAGCATCTTCATCAGTCCGGCAGCCAGCTGTGTCTCATCACTCTCCTGTTGTTGCAACAGCAGGCCAAGCTCACCGGCAAGCGGTAATGACATCTCCGATCTGCCGTTAATTAATGCCATCATCAGGCCCGCTGGCCGCGCCGCTTCACTGTTACCGTCTGCAACGACACCGAGTCGGAGCAATATTTGTCCGGCTGTCAGTGCTTCCGCAGCCGCTGTTCGCACTGCCACCGTCGAATAAGAGGAAGCAATATTTATGTTTTCAGACATGTGTTTGTTACCCTCACTTAAACAAACTGGGGTTTATGACGTTTCAGGCGACTGTGCTTCTTCACGTCACCCCTCTCGTCCAGCGGCGGCGCAGGAGCGCTTTGCTCACTCTCAGCCTGGGCAAACTGCTTATCCAGACTGTCAATATGACGACCGATCAGCCGCAAATCTTTTTCCGCCTGCTGGCACAGACTCTGAAAATTGGCGTCGTTGTGTAACGCATTTATCTTTTCCAGATTTCGTGCCGCGGTGGGATCGTTCGGAGCCGCTGCCTTCAAAGCCCTGAGCGTATTTTGTATTTCTTCAAATGCTTTATACTGTTTCTCAAGTCGGGCCATATCACGCAGCAACTGCTGTGCAAATTGCCGATACTCATCAGAATGGTTCATGAATTTTTTCCTCCTCTAGCGTCTGGTTGTGATAGCGACGATATAAAATAGCGATGCATCCCAGCGCCGCATCGCACGCGACAGCAAGCTGCTGGCTGGACTGCCAGTTTTTTTGCGTCATCGGCTGTGCGCAGTCCCGCAACAGACGTTCGCGGCGTCGGCGCAAAATTCGGGTCAGGGCCAGCGCATGGCGATGGCCATCTGGACGGCGTAATACCTGCTCCAGCAGGGTGACGGAAGGCATAACAAACTCCTTAAAACGAAGACGAAATATGCAGTAGCTGCCCGTCCCTGTAGACATCGACACCACGTCCAGGAACGATACCAGCTATTTCAAACCCCTCATTGAGTGCAGCCCCCACCTGGAGCCGCCGACCATCAGTAAGCTCAAGCCACGGATTGTCTTTACCGCCGCCGATGCTGGCCAGCGGCCGAGGGAAAATGTCACTGCCCCGGGCACCGCGTGGCGGAATGAGTTGAAAAATAAGCGTCAAGCGCTCTTGTTCAATGAGTGTCTTAAGCCCACGCTTTAAACGCTGCTGTTCAGCCGCATTCAGCAAACCGCTAACGATCAGATGGTCGTTTTGCCTTTCCATACTGAGCCGCCCCATCAAACCGGCCTCACGCACTACCATTAGCCACTGTGTGCGACCTGCCACGCTACCGCTGACGCTCCAGCGCTTCAGGCCCGGCAATTCGGCAAATTGACGAACTACCTGCTGCCAGCGATCGTCAGCTCGGATATTGCCGCGGATTCTCACCTCCCCCGGCCAACTTCCGTTGCTTACCTCCACGTGCAAATAGCCGTGCTCCGCAAGGAGATCGCGTACATCATCTAACAATCGATCCTGACACCGGGTCTCAAGTCTCCAGAACACACCTTTATTGCGCAGGATCTGCAACACGCTATCCAAAGCCTGTTGCTGTAGACATTCACCATAGATACGCACTGTTCCATCAGCACGCCATTCAAAGCCCAGAGTCCGCAGCGCCGGAGTCTTATGCTGCTGTATCAACCAACGCTGCACGCCAAGGCGATCAACCAGTTGATCGACCGTCTCCTGGCGCTGCCAGAGATACAGCACACTACCTCCCGTCACCAACAGCGCAGTACCGAGCACCGCGCTAATAATCCGGATCTGGGTACGGGATAATCGCCAGCGCCCGGCAGCCAGGCGTTCGGGAATTCGTCGCGATGTAAAACTGTCCCCTTCGTTCAGCAACACAATCCCTTGCCCGGCAAGATCGATGATTTTCCCCGTCGGCAGCATACCTCCCGTAAATACACGTCCCTCCACCCAGCAAGCAACCCGATCGTCCAGCGTTACTGACTGTTCATTGACGTGTAAGACGATCCGTGAAATATCGTTATCAAAAACAGCCTGAAGATCGACATCTCCGATCCCAAGCGTAAGCTCTCCAGCCGGGAGCGTCAGATCGCGTCCCTGCATGGGGCCATTAAGAAATTTCATCGTAAATGTCACGGCTTATCCCCCCAGCGATATCGGCGTTGCCTTTATAAGAAACAGGCGCACGACACTGTGGGTTTCGTCCAAAGTGGTACTGAACAACCGCCCCAGTAATGGGATATCACCTAAGACGGGGACGCTGCGTCGGGTGCTGATTTGCTTATCCTGAACAAACCCCCCCAACAGCAGACTTTGCCCCGGCATCAGGGTGGCCTGGGTGGTAATCTCTGAATTCGTTACCTGGGGAAGGGGTTCGTTGCTGCTGGTGATACCAGATTGCTGCCCATCCTGAATATTTAGCTGCAGCATAATTTCCTGAATTTTACCGCTCATAGCAGGATCTTCTACCACCCGCGGAGTAACACGCATCAGTGTACCGGATGTGACAGATTCCAGTTTGGCGACGCTCTCACCCTGTAGCTTGGTGTAGAAGGTGACATTTTTATCCAGAATAGCCTGGACATTATTCAGGGTGACCACTGAGGGTTGAGATAATATTCGTGCCTGAGAGTTTTGCTGTAAGGCGCTGACTCTGGCCATAAATTCAGCAGAGTTGCCAATGACGCTGCTCATATAGCTGTTATCGCTGGAAATATCGGTATTAAAGCTCACTCGTCCCATGCTGCCAGACCAGTCCACGCCAAGCTGTTTGAGATTGCCCACATCAACGTCAATAATGGCTACCGAGATTTCAATTTGCCGTTGACGCTTATCCAACTGGCCGATCAATTGCTGGTAGATAGGCATATCCACCTCACGTGCCCGAACTATCACGGCGTTTTGGTTGGGGTCGGCTGAGAACTGTGTCGCAGAAAGATCCCGGGATTCCGCGCTTTTCCCATCCCCCAGCGCCAGAGCACTGCCGCCCTTCATCTGATTAAGTACCGTTACAATGCCCGGTACCACGACTTGCTGCTGTCGGTATTCGTATGTGATATCGGCCGCGGAAGCAAAACGTAATGGATAAAGGCGCATTGTTTCGGTATTGGTGGCGCGTATTTTCGCTTTGCTATCAACCTCTTCCACCAGTTGTGTCACCCGCTGTAGGCAGGCTGGAACCCCGTGGATCTCAAAGGCCTGAAAGTCCCCAACCTGCCGCAGAGTGCAACTCCCAGCGGATAAAGCTCCACTGCTGCCCAGGTAATCCCGGACAGTTTGCGGCTGGAGATACTGAGACGTCACGACGCGAGATGTCACATCCTGCGCTTTGTAAACGTACAGAACCTCGCCGTCATAGTACGAAACAAGATTAAACAGGTTTGCCAGACGGTTCAGCGTCCGCTGAGGCTGCGCGTCGTTTATCTCGCCGATAAAAGTATCTCTGACGTTGTCGCTAACGATAACCGGAACGTGGTAGTTAGCCCCGAGGTCATGTAATACTTGCTTAACTGGCATGCCCCGGGTGTACAGAAACCACGGTTCGCCCTGCCACTTCGGCTGCGCCGCTGACGCCACAGCACTTAGCAGCACCAGCGTTCCCGTAAAAAGCCCTCCAGCTTTCATGCCCTACCCCAATTGAGGACTGACGGTTGGGCGTCACTTCGCGCAATAGCCTGAATACATTCAGCCAGCTGAATTTGTAAACATACCGCACTTCTCAACGCCTCGGTGCACTCAAAACGCTGAACCAGCCACCAGCAGTTATTTTGAAACGCCAGCGCCATGCGAGTAGCAAATTCGCCGTTTGAGAACTGATAATGCCAATGCTCAACGAGCTTAACGGACAATACGCTGTCGGCAAGCTGAAGAAATAACATCCCCACTGATTCTTCACAAATCAGAAAACGACCATGAAGCCCGGCTGCCATTAAATTCCATTCATAGCAACCACCATCTTCAACCACAATTTCAGGTATGCCCATCAAAGCTCTAATCAAATTTTTCACCTGTGGAAAATAGGGAAAAATGACACTGCAATATAATGTTTACCACAGTATCAATAGCCAGAACATGGGGTATCCCCCCCAAAAATGTTAACTTTCCTGTCGTCAGATATGCAAGATCAAGCCTCGATCACAAAACAAAGTCTCATATATTCCAAACGTCCCAAAAACAAAAATTTTCATTATTTCTGATAACCCAAAACTAGCTTAAACACCTACCCTAGAGAGCAAATAAATACCTTCAGGAAACTCATTTCCATGTTGACCTACAACTTAACAGGAAACCAATTTGATCGGACCAATACCGTAAGTCGGATATTGGTGATTGATAAATCAACTATTATTGCCTTTGCGATAAAAAAACTTCTGATTCAATACCCTTACATGGACGTGGTAGCCCATTGTCAGGACAGATATAACATAATGCCGGCACTAAAAAAAAATAACCCGTCAATGGTTATTATCGATCCCGATCTGCCCTGCCATGACGGGTTGAAAATCATTAAACAACTTCAACGCCATAAACCAGATCTACAGTTTATTGTTTACACTCACGATCATATCGCTATGAATCTTGATGAACTCATCCGCTTAAAAGTCCAGGGGATTACTCTTAAGGGTAGCAAAGTGAATAACCTCCTTACGGCGATTAATACCGTCTGCCGCGGGTTCACCTATATGGATCAAGAGCTAACGCCAAACTCCTCAACAAAAGACGATCTTGCCGTCATGACAAACTTATCCGATACCCTGGCTCTTCCTCGTATTTCGCCCCGAGAAAAACAAATTCTCGGATTAATTTCACAAGGATTAAAAAGCAAGGAGATTGCAGAAAAACTGACGATTAGTATCAAAACCGTAGAAAGTCACAGACTAAATATGATGAGAAAGCTGGATGCGCACAGCATTGTCGATCTTATGAAATGGGCAATACGGTTAAACATTGCATAAACATCACCACCACCTAAGAAATTCAATAATCTCAATGACTATTGTAAGGAAAAATATGCTTAGCCACTGTCGTCGGGTCAGTCAGACACCGATAAAAATACGATTCATTGCCTGTATTCAGATTGCGCTGCAGGGTATAACCCCGCTGGCATTAACGCTGACCCCAGCTGTTTCTTTTGCCGCTCCGCAACAAGAAACATCCAGGGTAAGTCTGCCACTAAGTCAGCATCAACGAGCCGTCATTGAGGCTGAATACATCCGGAAGAATCACTTCCAGATAGGGTATATTTTGCAGACTGGGGAAACGCTGCTGACAGTAGCTGAAAAATACTTTATTAGCCTACCCACTCTGCGCGAAATAAACCGCTATCGCTTCCCAAAAGATAATGATTTTTACCAGGCCAGCGCGGGTCAGTACGTAATGGTGCCGAAATGGAGTTCTCCACAGGAAGCGGCTACAGCCATAGCCGACTGCCACCACCAGAATAACACTGGCAGCAGTTTATTAACCCGCCAGAGTAGTGCCGCGACAGATATTTCCACTATTAACGCAAATAATAATATACAAAGCCTGCAGACTGCGCCTGCCACTAAACCTGCCGTATGGCGCTACAGCGCCAATGAGCACGGTGGAGTTCTCCTCCCTTCTGCGGAAAACCCGGCCGATGACAATCAGCAAATTGCGCAATGGCTGTCGCAGGGCGGACAAATGGCACAGAGTGGGCATGCGACCGATGCGGCAAAGAACATGGCACTTAGCAGCGCCTCCCGTACGGTATCTACTAATGCTGAAAACTGGCTCAATCAGTTTGGCCACGCGCGTATCCAGATGAATTTGGACGATCGTATCCGTATGAAAGGAAGCAGTGCCGATCTGCTGCTGCCGCTATATGACACCGGCGGGATGCTGACCTTTACCCAGTTAGGTATTCACGATAAAGATAGCTATACCACCGCCAATCTGGGAATGGGCCTGCGCCAGTTTAACCAGGCACAAATGTGGGGCTTTAATACCTTCATTGACCAGGAAATACGCAACAATCACACGCGCCTGGGCCTGGGTGGAGAATACTGGCGTGACTATCTCAAACTGGCGGGGAACGGTTATTTTGGCCTCACGGGCTGGAAAGAGTCAAAAGCACTTGATGACTACGAGGAAAAACCGGCCTCCGGATTCGACCTGCGCAGTGAAGGCTATTTACCCAGCTATCCGCAACTGGGCGCAAAACTTAACTATGAGCAATACTTCGGCAGCGACATTGGCCTGTTTGGCAAAGACAATCGTCAGGACAATCCTTTTGCGGTGACCGCAGGTGTTAACTATACCCCTATCCCACTGGTTACCGCCGGAATGGATCATAAGCAGGGGAAAAGAGGGGCAAATGACACCCGCTTTAATATTCAGCTGAATTATCTCTTCGGCATGCCGTGGAGCAAGCAGACTTCCCCGGTGACGGTCGATGCGCTGCGTACTCTGAACGGCTCTCGTCTGGAGTTTGTTAACCGCAATAATGATATGGTCATGCAGTATCGGAAAATGGAAACTATCCGGCTGTCGCTACCTGCCGCCTTAAGCGGCGAAGTCAGCACGCAGAAAACCGTTATCGCGACGGTGGAAACGCGGCACGCTCTGTCCCGAATACAGTGGAATGATGCCAGTCTGCTGGCAGCCGGAGGAAGTATCAGAAAGCTGGACAATGTCCAGTATCAAATTACCTTACCTGACCACACGGGCAGCTTCCCGCTGACTGCCACTGCTTATGACACTCGCGGCAACGCTTCAAATACCGCGTCAACGCTTATCACGGTCACCCAGGCATCATCTCCCGAGACGGTAGTCACCATCGCAAGCCTTACGCCGGATATCACCACCGCACCGGCAGATGGCACATCGACCATTACCTATACGCTGCAAGCGACTGAGGCAGCCCGCAGCACATCCTCAGATCTTAGCACGTATAAAATCCGCTGGACCAACAGCGGCGCAGGCGACCTTGCCACTACTGAAAGCGCACTGGATACCAGCGGCAAGACACAGGTAGCACTCACCAGTACTATTGCCGGTAATATCGATCTCACGGCCACGCTGGTCGACGCCGCGGGTCGTCAGTTGGGCCAGGCTACGGATAACAGTGCCGGATTCACCAACGAATATAATCTTGATGACATCACTGTGGACAACAATTCCGCCAACGCAAACGGCAGTGATACGGTGACACTGTCGACCAGAGCTAAAAATAATGATGCGCCGCTGGCTAACGCCGAAGTGAAATGGACGATGGTTTACCCGGATGGTACCCGAAAAACGACCAGTGGCAGGAGCGACGCGCAGGGTGACGCCACTACTACTCTGACCAGTCAACAACCTGGTACGGTGGAGATTACTGCCGAGCTTCTTGACGAAACCGGCACCGTCGTGGTGCGAAAAACCACTGAGGTAAAATTTGGATCCACAGTACCGGATATCGACGACATTACGCTCACCGGCGCGCAATCCGCGTACCAGTGGACCGACAGAAGCGCCAAGCTGGCCCTTGGCGTTAAAAACGCCAAGGGTGATGCCATCGCCGGAGAACAGGTGACATGGGATATCAGCAATTGCGCTGACTGCACGGCCCCGACTGAAACCACAACGGACGCTAACGGTAAAATCACCGCAACGCTAACCCTTACCGATCAAGCCGCAGAAGGTAGCCGGACGATTGGGGTCTGCAGCACAACCAACGCCACAAAATGTGCCACAACGACAATCACCTTCCTGGCACCACCGGCTATGAGTGGTTATCAGACGCTGGGAACTCAGTCTGCGAAAACAGGCGATACCTTCAGTGAGGTACGTATCAGAGGGGGCGAAATTAAACTCACCGCAACCGGCAGTACTAACAGCGTCGTCAGCTACGGCTGGGACAGCAGCGTTCAACAGATTGGGCTATCAGGTAACGACAATCTGCAGCGCACCATCACTCTGAAAGATGATGCAGGTGGCCCAGTGGTCCTAACGGCGAAAGTGGATAACCTCGAAGAACGCAAGGCCGTATTTACCGTGCAAAACTTCACGCAGTGGTATTACCTACCTGAAGGTACAGCGTTCTACTACGTCCTAATCAGCGGTGCCACGGCCGTCGGCTGCCGTACTGCCACCGCCGTATCAACGGCCAGCGAGATGCAGGAGATTTATCAGACATGGGGAAATTTCTTTGCCTATACTACCGAACTAAATCGTAAAGATGGAAACGGTAATTTACCGGTCTGGATAAGCGACTCGCAATCAGGTAACGCAGGTGAAATGTTCGATTTCGCCGGTGATTTTGAAGGCCAACACAGAACCAATATGTCAATCAACGCAGGTCAGGCCTGGGCCGTTTGTAAATAAAAAACGATCGAAAAGCTTAATTAACGGCACGGGCCTCCACCCGCGCCGTTTTTTTATTAATGTTTGCGTAGCTATTGTTTCCCTGACGACGCCAAAATCATTGTTGTGTATTCTGTAAAAAATAGGAACTATGTATGAAAGAAGAAATATCGACATTTCTACAGCAAATTTCCAGCGAGTTAAATAGTGATATCACTATTAATGAAAATCATGCATGGATTATTCCCGCCAGCTCTCCGGCACTGCTACTGACGGTAACCTGGGACAGAGGTGAAAAAGAGAGCGGCTACGAATTTACTTTTTCGCTCGCTCTCGGCGAATACCGCGAGACTATTCCCTCCTCGCTGCTGCTCGAACTTTTGGCCTCAAATATAGCCATGTCCATCATGCAGGGGCCAAAATTATGCTACTCGCCGGGCGCAAATCTGTTAACCCTGACGGACACCCTGGCCTGCCGCCCCGGAGATGAAGTCTATATTGGTGAGGCGGCTGAAAAGATGGTGTCTTTAGGCTGGAATATCCACGAGAACATCAGCACAACGGGCACCAAATTAATTATAAATATGGATGGGTAGAGCGCAATGACAAACCAGGAACTTTTAATTCAGTTCGGCAATCATGTCGGCATCCGTAATCTGAAGCTTGATCAGCAGGGGAGTTGCCAGTTAAAAATTAATGATTCACGCAATATCATCATTAATGAAGTGAGTGAAACGACGCTGCTGATATGCGGCATTATCGGGACACTCACCGATGGCCAGGCTACGGCGGCGGCTCTCGAACTGCTCAGCATGAATTTGCTGCTGGCGCGGGTTAACGGCCCTTATTTGTGCTGGCAACCTCAGCAAAAAACGCTGCTTATATGCCTCCGGGTAGACAGCGGAGAAATGGATGCGATTGCACTGGGCGAAAACCTTAGCTACCTGCTGCAGGATGTGGAGCAAATTTGCCACGCGCTTAAAGATAAACAAATTTTCGTTGAAGAGATAGTTTAAGGTTATTCCCTGAATAGATTAAACCACTCTCCTCCGGAATAATCACATTACACAGTTTAAGGTTAGGGATTATTATGCTAAATGTACGTTCATATTCATTTTCACCTTTATCTTCATCTTCATCTTCATCTTCATCTCACCTTCAGAGCGGTTCCGGCACGGACTTAGCCACTAGGATTTTAGCGGATACCACTGCTGCAGACAGCCGCCTACGAATCATCGATGCCACCAACAACGGTAACCTAAGTCAAATTATAAAAATCTCTTCGGTCGGTGAGCGTCAAACAACTGGAGCTACTCATGTTGAAATATCTGGCTCGGAAGCCCTCAACGCTGTTAGGTCTCCTGGAACTCCTATGACTAGTGAGGATCGGGCTGCCATAGTTGCTCTCATCAGCAAGCAATATAAAGGTGATATAGAAAATTACGATATTGATTGGTTTCCGACCAAGACTGAAACGTACAGCGGTAAGACTACGGATATTTATTTTAAACTAACCAGAAAAAAAAGCGTTTCGGTAGAGTGTGCCCCGATATTACGAGCTAACATTGATCTGAAGGATCTAGGTAGTTCTCAAATTAACCAACTATATTTATCGTTGGGGATTAACGAAGGGTTGGATAGAAAAATTCTTGATACACTCAGTACCCTGGAAAAAGTAAAAAAGCAATTAGGAGCGGAAGTTCTTGATAAAAGCAGAGAAATAAACACACTTACCACTCAGAACCGCGATCTTGCAGATCAGATTAAAGCTCTCGAAGTAAAAACCAATAATTTGGAGAAGGACATACAGGAACTTAGCGGAGACCTTGCAGATAAAGATGGTACTATTACCTCCAAAGAAGAAGAAATAGCTGAAATTAAAGCTAAATTATCCGAACTCAACGGAGAAAAAGAAGGACTGGAAAGCACTATCGCTAAATACGCCGGGCAAAGAGAACAACTTGAAAATGAAATCGTCAAACTCACCGAAAATGAAAAAAATCTTAGACAAGCTATGGAAAGCGCAAAAGGCGCTGCGAACACAATTGCCAACGACGCGACAAGAAGCAAAAAATGGGCTCTATTAATAGGCGCACTTACCGCGACAATACTCGCTATTGTGACGGGCGTAGGGGCGGTTGCTAAAAACCGGGCCGAGAACGAAAAAGAAACTGCAGACGCAGATATCAGCAATGGGCAACAAAATGTCAGCGATGCGACAGCAGGTGTTGAAAAGGCCAAAGCCGATCTCACTGCCGCAGAAAATGCTGATTACAGCCCGGCTGGAGAAACTGCGGGTAATGCCGCCATAGCGACCCAGGTTGAGAAAGACCGTGAAGCCTATATAGCCGCCCTGGGCAACGGTGATGAGGCAGCAGCAGCGGAAATCGCCGAACGCTATGTTGCTCTCAACGGCGGGTCGCCTGATTTCAACGCAGCCGGATTATCCCCTGCTGGCGAGGAATATATGCAGGAGCATTACGATAATGCCTACGCCAGCGCCGTCAAAGAGGCAAAAGAAGAGGCCGTAGAGAATGCACAAAATATCCTGACCCAGGCAAACAATACCAAAAGTCAGGCTGATGTAGCTTTAAGCAATGCTCGAAGTCGTAAAGAAGGCGCAGAGAAATTGAGCAGTAATGCCACGGCTGGGCTGGCTGCTGGTATCCCTATTGTGCTGCTGGCAGGGGGCGGGCTGGCTGCTGCGAATTTGCTTCACGTCCATAAAAAGAATCGAGTTATAAAAGAGAATATAGGCAAGATTGAACGCAATAATTATGATCAAGTTAAATCTACCCGTGGATCAGGCCTGGAATCACTCTTTATGAGGAGTAAGCAGGCGTAGATTTTTTGCCGTCTCCGGTTGCCTGGTTTTCCGGAGACGTTTTATGGGCTTAACACGCAGCTTAGCCACAATAAAATGCCCGTCGCTTCTACAAAACGGAAAATGGCTCCGCATCGAAAGTCTCAGTATTTTCACTGACGCTCCTAACAGTATCCACTGACTAAAATATATATTTTCAACAGAGGCAATAATGAATATCGCTAATGCGAGTACAAACAAAAGCACATTTAACGCAGAGAATGGCTACGAAATAAACATTGTGAAAGAAAAAATATCGGATGCTCAACCGCAGGCAATAGCTACCGAAATGGCAACCGATCTGGAGCAAAACATAACGGTAGCGCGCCCTTCTTCCCTCGTACGCACCAGACATCTGGGGTGCAGTAAACCATTAAAATGGTTTGTTGGGGGTATGTGCATTGCAGGGGGGGCTACGGGTATGTGGGCACAAAGCCGTGCAGGAGGCAATGTCGGTTTGCGCTCCGCAGGTATTAATTTCGGTATTGGCTTTGTCTCTGGGATGGTCGCCGGCAGTACGCGCGACATTCCGCCACCTTTTATATCCGGGTTAACGGGCGCTTTATTCTCAGCTATCCCTTCCCTCATTAGCCTGTACTCTTCAGACCGGGCACAGTCGGCTTGTGCGTCAGTTGGTGGCGGCCTTAACGGCGCAGTCATCGGCTACATCGCGACCCATATTGGTAGATAACAACTATCGCCGCTGAAGAGCAAGTCGCTAAAAAAACAACGGCGGTGCCGCACAGTAAATACTCCAGCCGGATGATACCGTTCATACTTATGCTCCCCGACAATATTCCAGCTTATGCTGACGTATTTTCCCATAAGTGTCGGTTCCTTCGAGCAAGTAGCGCGCCCCCTGCTTAATATGCAACTGGACATCCGGCTGGCGACACAGGTGCTGCACATAGTGTAGCATTATTTCGCCAACATCCTGCCCTGCCTGACTCGGATAAAATTTCAGCTTCATTTGATGTACTTCGACCGAGGCACGGACCAGAATAACACCCTGTTCGCTGACAGGAAGCTGACGGTTAATTACCGTTGCCTGTTGCTTTAGCATCAGCGTCAGCGTATCGGGTGCTGGTGGAGAAATAGTACATCCCACCAGCATAAAGGACGCCAGCCCTGATAAAATGGATCTCTTCTTCATGGTAAAAAACCTTTGCGTTCAGCCTTCCCTGCACTCTTATCGCGAGCGATAAAAATGACC
Organism: Buttiauxella sp.; assembly: GCA_036502985.1. Classification (GTDB taxonomy): domain Bacteria; phylum Pseudomonadota; class Gammaproteobacteria; order Enterobacterales; family Enterobacteriaceae; genus Buttiauxella. The sequence continues at coordinate 51,158 of DASXXQ010000225.1, read as the reverse complement.
TGCGCAACAAACCTGTCATCTTTGCCATCAAATAACTGACTACAGTCCTGATAGTGCCAGGACAGAAAATTTCACGCAGGAAGATCGGCCGTGAACGTTCAAAACTGTCCATATTCTCCCTTGCCTGCATCCAGCGTCTTTGCATACATCTTCATCTCATGGCTATAGGGGTCTGAGTTACGGCAGTAATGAATGCCGTAACTCAGACCTCTCAAGCTCCTGACAGGAAGAGGTCACCGTCGCCACCGCAAGATCTACGGTATCCTCGGCAATAACCTTTTCTTCATCGCGGTTGCTTATCCAAAACTCATACTCACTCGTTGTAATTTCGCGTAGTACTAGCGGATGCGGCAACAGGCTCGATGCGTACAAATAGACCCACGGCAGCAGCGGCGTCAGATAATGCAGACACCATTGCCCGTTCGCTTCCTGAGAAGTAAATACTCGATATTGCCGACAGAAGCCTTCCGTTAACATCCGGATGTCCCCCCTGTATCACCTGCTGAAATGCACGGATTGCATATGGCAAACATTCGGGCTGGAGCGCGCCACCGACAGTACAGCTGTACCGGAGGTATCATCAGCAACTCTCTATAATGCGGAGAAATGTTTTTTATCACAATTCAACACTCTTTTGTTTTCTACGTGAGAATCATTATGCTGTCGTCAGACCTGATGGAAACATGCTTTCTTGCAAACTTTATTCAAAGTGATAAAGAAGAGGCGGGCGATTTATCTCTGATGGACTGGCGAAAAAAAAGGCCAGAAGTAGGTTACCTCCGGCGCGGTATAGCTGCTTTATTATTGATGATACTTAACACGTTTACAGTCATCCCAGATCCCGGTAACCGGATCTCGAATATAAATATTATGTGTATTACTACCAATGCCGCTGGCATTACAATATCGGTGATTACCTGGATGTTCTATCTTTTCTCCCGGATATTTTTCAAAAATGGTCACCGTTACAATATCACAATAGTTACTATATTGTGTGTAACGGTTAGACTTGCATCCAAATGGGACAACTGTACGAGTATAATAATTCCTTGCCTCCCCTGAACCCACAAAATCCAAATAAGTAAAGGTGATCGCACGCCCATCGCTGCTTACTCTCAGAATACAGGCTGAAGTCTTATTATCCGTTGGGCTTGTACTTCCAATATTACTCGGAATCCAATACTTATAACCCTCACACTCCGTATTTTCATTTCCCTCCGCACTATTATTTCCAGTACCAAATACATAGTACGCACGGCCTTTAGTATCAATAGTTGAATCACCATCATTCTTTCCACACATAAACGTGTATCTTCTGTTATCCCCGTTGAAGCCCATCACAAACGTTCTGCCAACAGCCTCTTCACTTTCATTGACACAAATGTTATCCGCCTCGAAGATCATATTCTGACCAGCATTCAGGATGGTCACCCCCGGTTTGACACTCTGTGCGCTCATCGTACTTCCCGCAACGTTCGCACTGCCGTTTGACAATTGGATCCCTTCGGCAGCTATCTCGGTCTTATCCGACTGATGGCTGAACATCGCTCCGTTGGCAGCAAGCGTAGCATCATAATTATCATGCTTGAAAACAATCGCCCCGTCCTCAAAATTAATACTGTTGTCTCCCATCCCCAGATCAGTATTCATCTGATTCCATTCAGAATGCCCTTCAAATTTATCCCGACGCAAGAAGGTTTCGGCACTGACAATATCCTTCTCTGCAACGTAACTCACCGAAGCCATGCGACCCGCGGAAATGCCGGTATTAATATTCCAACTTCCCTGATTACCTGTCACGGTCCCCGCCTGAATAGCATAGCCGATGTCATTACCTGCCAGCGCGGCGATTTTTCGCATGCTGTCCACTTTTAGGGTCTCGCCGTTCTGAGTAATAATGAGTATTTTCAGTGCGGTGTTATCTTCATTAACCGCTTCCGGATCGATGGTAATACTGTAACTCTGCCCATAACTGTTTTTTGGTGAAAAACCGGCACCAATATATTTCCCTTTTTCAAGAATATCCAGCGATACGCTCGAATTCGAAGACGCCTTAAGCATCGAGAAATTATCCCTGGCATACCACTGCACGGCCTTTGTCAACTGCATTAAACTGTCAGCAGCACTACGATTAAGGCTATTATCCGCATTATATTTCATATACACCGCACCAGCGGATAAGGCGGAAACCATAACAATGAGCACAACGATCGTCTCAAGTATGGTAAATCCCGATTGGTACTTCTGTTTTTCTTTAATCACGGCATCTCCTGTTGTAAAGCGCTCTCCTGCCTTTGCAGGTTCCACGGAGATAAGTTCGTGTCATCAGCCATCAAAATGGAAGTTATATCTGGGGATTCTCTATCTCCGTAGATTTGTTCAGCAGGTCATATAATTCTGCAGGCAATTGAAAAATAAAAAAACCGACTTTATCAGTCGGTTTTTTAGTGCGAAAAAAATATCAGTGACGGTATTCAATGCTTGATATCGACAGAATTATCGACAACGTCATAGTTGTATCGTCAGGTCGTCCAGTCCACAGCAAGGTCACCAAAACCACTTCAGCAAACCGATCTGACAGACAGCAGCCAAAAATAAAACTGCGGTAACAGGTTCTCGGGCATTAGAACTGAAATCATGGGCGCCCGCGCAAGAAGCTGATACCCGCTATACATCATAGCTGCCACACACAGCGCCGGGCCAAAGGGTATGCCGGCATGCCGATTCGCTGTCCGGCGCCCCCCCCAGATACAAACGCCAAGTATAGAGCCAATAAACACGATGAACGCGATACTGTCAGCCCCTAACCATGCTCCCAGCGCCGCGCTAATCTTAAAATCGCCGTAACCCAGCCCCTCACGTTTACGTGACAGCAAATACAACCAATAAGTGGCCCAAAGAGAAACATACCCCATTGCGGCCCCCCACAACGCCTGTTGGGTATCAACCAGCCCGAATCCCGTGCTGTTCCACAATAATCCCGCCCATAGCAAGGGAAGCGTAATGACATCGGGTAAAATCATATGTCGGTAATCAATCGCGGCCAGGATAATCAACGCGCTACCAAAAAGGCAAAGAGGCATAGCCGTTAACGGTTCGCGCACAAGCACGGCGATCGCCATATACATCAGCGCATTCAGCAGTTCAACAGAAGGATATACCGCAGAAATGTTTTTCTTACAGTGGCGACAGTTGCCTAGCTGGCATACCCAACTCACTAGTGGAATAAGCTGCAGCGTACCCAACGGATGTAAGCACCCGGGACAATGTGAGCGGGGCAAGAATAGGTTAAATGTTCCACTGGTATCCGATTTAAATAAAATAATCGGCAGTCGATAAATGATCACATTACTAAAGCTACCGATACACAATCCCAGCACAAAAAAAATTGATAAATACATAAACTACAGCCTCAACGAATCCGTTAAATTCACTGTGTCGTCGTCAGCCCTTAAGCGCAATAACTCATCATTTGACAGCAATTTTGAAAAATCGGGTGAAGAACTGACTTTGAATACCGATGCAATCAGTTCTTAATGTCATTATACCCCTTAACCAGTTGCATTTAATTAGGAATAAAATGATTCACGCTCATACGACGGGTCCATACGTACCGGACTGCTCAAGGCCAAAAGCCGGCAACGAGAAGAGAACACCAAATAACATAGCAAAGATAAGTCAAACTCAGTCTCATGAACTTAAAGATGCATTAGCTGAGCGAAATATTTGCCATGGCAATGCAGTCATTCGGCAGGATAATTTATCGACAAAAACCCCAACTTCTTCTTTCACAACATCGCAATCATCATTTACAAGCTACAGCAGTGAGGAAACCATTCCTGAGGAACTACGGGCCTCACTGGCTGATCGATTATCGACCTCGTTATACTTTATTCCTGAACCTCAGCTACCGGATTTTCGGAGCCACTTATTTCCAGCCAGCCCGCTGAAAACAGCTAATGACCCGCAGGTAGCACTCACTCCGGCTATCGCCAGTGATGCACTGATTGCCTCACAGGTGGCTGCAAAAGGATACTTTAAGAACGTTGTTTTTGAACGCAAAATCAATGTAATACCCCGGACTGACTATCCTGATGACTTCAAAGGTAACGGAGGGCTATATTCTGAGGGTGCGATTCACATGGGAGCATATTTTATACCAGGTCAACCTACGTTAAAAAAAACCACGTCGTACAAATGTGGTTCAGATAATAACGTTATATACCTCGGATTTTCTGGATACAATGATCATCATGATGTCAAATTTATTTTCAAATGCCTATTCGGTAAAGAAACAAAGGAAATGAAAAAAGCTGCAGAGTTAGTTGATGCATTTAAGAAACAGCAGCCTAATAAAAAAATCGTGCTCGTTGGTCATTCGATGGGGGGAGCCCTTGCCAGTTACTGCGGCATAAAGCATGATCTGGACGTTGTTAATTTCAATGGAATGGGATTGTCCCGTCACCTCATCAAGCGGCTACAAAAAGGAAAGTCATCCTGCCATATTACCAATATTAACACTCAAAAAGACTGGTTAAGTAGATTGCAAAAAAGCGCACTTATTCAACCCGGACAGCGGTATAAGCTATCGCTGTTCACCGGACATGGTTTGCACCATCGGAAACAAAATGAAGACTATCTCATAAGCGATGCACTTTATGATCTAAAAAGGAGAAAATAATGAACAAACATATTTAATGCTCAACAATAACGTCTTTTATATAAAAGAACCTTTAGAGATACTCGATACTACCAGAGATCGATGTCAAGAAAATATAAAAATCAGAGTAAGATATTGTCCCTAACAATAAGAGCGGAGATAAAGCTAAGGCATCGTACCTTAACAGCGAACTGGTTGTTATAAAAAATCATGACAGGACGAGAAATTATATTGTTAGGGACATATATAAACACCGTGATTTCGAACATTTCACAGGTTCATCAATGATAAGCAGCGTGGGCTCGCGACAGAATTTCGATCCAAGTATCATGATGCTCTTAGTCAAATCCCTTTAGACATCAGCGCACTGTTTAAAGCATTTCCCCCTGTGCAATATCCCAGAGCCCCTTCACACCCTTTCCAGGGTCAGGATTAAACTGTAAAAAGTTACTCTCTCCCTTCAGATGAATTTATTACTACTGCCTGTAAGGCAGGTGCTACTAAATTCATCGTCCAGTAAAAAATCAATATGTGCCATACGCACAATCATCAGGTTTTTCCCTGATTGCATATCCTATGATATCTGCCAATAATGGTATCTATTGCAGGCGCCATCAATCAATATTTGAGTTTGTGCTTATTCACTTTGAGGTATCCCCTCATACTGACAGAGGGAGCAACAAGATTGCTTTGTACGATTACGAGGGAATTGATTTCGTCACGATATCTTCTTATATTCATAAAAAGATATTGTTAAACGTCTTTCACAGGTTGTTATATACGCCAATAGATATAACATCACTTCATTTATCAAGGCAATCATTTCTTTTTGAGCAGCTATATTTTGGTGCTCATTATTTTATTTGAGATCGAAATTTTAAAATTTTTATTTTTTCAAGCATCCGTCACGGTGAATTTTTCTCAACTCATTGAATGCGCACGGGTAAAAAACATTAAGAACCAATACTATTTATCAGGCACGAACCTTCAGAGACTTATTTATTATGATCTTAAACATTAACTCGCAAAAAAAAATAGTTCTGCATACTAAAAACACATATCTCGCCAACGGATTATACTATTTACACATACATGAAGAGAAGAATAGTGATGTTTTCCTCCAGGAAGAGAAGGAGAGTGATGTTTTCATCTCGGACTTCGGTTGTTATCTCATGATATTCAAAAGTCAACCAATCGTTAACCATGATTTAATGACATTCCTGAACAACGCACCATTAATTATAAATATGAACAGTGACACAACAAAACTTAGAGAATGTATATTACTTACAGGACGAAATAACAAAATAGATTCAAAAACAAAACTATCCCGCAAGGAATTAACGGTAATTGAGTTGTTTTGTAAAGGGATGAGTGTCAATTATATATCCATAAAACAGGGAGTTTCTATAAAAACAATATATTGTCAAAAAAGAAAAGCCTTACTTAAACTTGGCGTTAAACATTGCTCAAGCATACTTTTAGCTTATCATACGTGGCGTTCTGTATTGATAACAGAGGCATTATGGCGTGATACCAGCACTCCCATACGTACAAATATACAACTACAGTCCCTGTTGCGCCGGAAACAGATGAGTTGATATAAAATAGAGGACAACGCAAATAACCATATGCATAACCCCTTAATGACAGAGACCATTAGTGTTTTATCCGGATGACTTTTTAAATCCGCTTTGTGAAAAATAGCGACTCAAATCTCGCATTCGTTTAAGGGCGCCAGTGGCGGCCGGGTAGTAGTAAAAAGTAAACCATATAGCTCACTTTAAATTAGCGCCATTTTTTGCTGAAATATTGGACTGTCTACTATACATTACACTAACCGCATGGAGGCAAATAGTCATTATGCGTGCTCAACTCTTTCTTAAATCGACGACTGAAGCGCATCCCGGCAAAACTACAGTTGCCAAGTTTTCAGCGTTATGAGACTGATGTCTACGCGTTTTACGTAACCAGACAACAGCCATCTGCCATGCAGTATCCGGAGCTGAAGATATGATCGGGCTGGGCATCATCTACGCCGCAAAAAAATTATCAGATAAAAAAAACTTCACATCCCGCCCCACCTTCTGGCGGCGGGCTTCACGCTGACGCACCCGTTCCTGCATTTCTGTCATCTCCCTGATGACCTGATATTTCACAAACATTTCACAGGTGCTGTGTACGCCCAGAAAGTTGCGGACCCTGTTTTTCTGGGCACTTTCGTATTTCGTCATTGTTCCGTCCTTATTAAACAATGTCTCCAGAAGCTCCAGATTGCGATAAAGACTCTCCGGCAGTGAATGCATCACCTTTTCAGCACTGACGTTACCGTTACGCTGGTAAAAACCCTGGGAAAACCAGATACTTTCATGCCAGAGCGTCTGCATACTCACCTGACTGTTAAGCAACTGGACATAAACCGGATCCACGAGTCCTTTCATAATTCGCAGCTGCATCTCTGTTCCAAGCAAAACAGTCGGTTCCTTCAACCTGCGAATACAAAACCCGGCCATCCAGCGAATGTGACTCAGACTGTCACCCGGTATCACGACAATATTCAGTTTCAGCCCCGGATGCCGGTTCAGGTAAATCAGGGGCAATCCCTCGCGCAGCCCACGGGCCATAAAAATATTTTCACAGCAAATATCAATATCCATATTGCTTCCTTATTACATGCTCTATAGTCTTTTAGGGTATCTGGCGAAGCTTCACCATCCCTTACTGATAAGCAGCCCGAAGCGTAGCCGTCCCCGTAAACTCACCCGCGTCGAGAACTGCCCTGGGGCGCTGGACCAGCACGGCCTGCAACGTTTTAAAACTGTCTTCATTCAATCCTTTCGCCACTTCATTCACCTTCAGTGGTTGGGCATTCATCAGCAAACGAATTCCCAGGTCGTTGTTCTCTGGAGTGCTCAACGTGGCAGCGTCATCCGCGTCACCAAAATCTACCGTCGCCCCCGTGACTTCCAGCGTCAGGTCAAATGCGCTGGCTGTACCACCAGTGCATGTCAGCTCGACAGGGATGTCCCGCACGTTCTGAACACCATCAACGCTGTTTACGTCAATGCTGTCGAAGTTGACGCGGACCACGCCGGTATTACTCAGCGTACAGGCAGGCGGATCGACCAGAATGCCGGAGAACTGAATCTCTGCCGTGTTGTCTTCCGCATTGGCTGCCGGGAGCAGCACGGACAGGCAGAGCGCAGCCGTTGCAAGGCGATAAAAAATCATCATTGTCTCCCTGGGTTACTCATAAAAAATGGTCATCGTGGCGTTTCCGTCAAATGGACCCGCAGCGGGTGCATGAGCGTTGTTCGCAACCGGAACGAAAATGAAACTGCCCGCCCCCTGGTCCGGCCCCCCTCCGCCCGTATTCATGGTGGTTGATTGATTCGGTACAACAGCGGTCTCGCTGCCCGACGCGCCGGCCAGGACATAAATCCCCAGATTGTCGTTCGAGGTTCCCAGCAGGGCACCGTTAAAGGACGCTTTTTTCTGCTCAATTTTCATCTTCAGCGCGTAGCCCTCCAGTGGCGCCGTGGCGGTGTCGCCACAGCTTACCGGCACCGACTTCGTCACCTGATTTCGGGTGGCAGAAGGGCTAATCGTAGTTTCCAACTCGGGAATTTTGAGAGTTCCGAAGTCCACAACAATCGGCTGATTGTTGTTAATCGTACATTCCGGCACCATGTATACCGTCCCGGAGATGGTCAGGGTGGCCGTGGCCACGACAGTCTCTGCCTGTGCGGTACCCGTGCCCGCAAAGCTTCCGATGCACAGACAGGCCATCAGAGAACGTGAGAAAAGCGAAATCCGTTTCATGACTTATCTTTCTTCCCTGTTTCGCCCTGCTTTGCCTTCTCTGTCTTACTTTCCACTGGCTTCTTTAATTCAGGCTCAGTGATTTCCCCAGCTTTACAGATCGTGCCGCTGCAGTGAAATACTTGCTGTAACTGGCCACCGTAGTCATTTATAAACACCAGAGCGGGATTATTGCCCAACTGGTTGCTCTTCACCGATAATGTACTGCGCCCCTTTGGTGGCACCATGACTGCGTCAAAATTTTTGACCAGCGCTTTTTCCTTCAGAGCTCCCACAAACGTCACGTGATAAGCCCCTGGGTTTACCGCTTCAACGCTGTCGCCTTTCTTTTCAAGCGTCAGCTCGCCCATTCCGGGTACCCAGGATTTCACCGGGTCGACCTTCAGTGCTGCCGGGCGGTAAAACACCTTGATACGCGTCTGAAGGGCCAGCGTCAGGGTGTTAGATTTTTCACTTTTTGGCGGTATTTCGCGTAAATTAAAATAGAAGAGGCTTTCCCGGTCTTTCGGCAGCGTGGTGATATCCGTCAGTGCCTGTAAGCGCACGACACTCTTCGAGTCCGCATCGATACGCTGCAGCGGCGGCAGCGCCATCAGTGGCCCATTAATCTTTTCTTCCTTAGCATCCTCAAGCCAGCTCTGAACCAGGAACGGTGTACTGTCATTCAGGTTACGGACGCTCAGGCTGACGGACTTCTCACCTTCGTTAAAGACAATGCGTGAGCGGTCCAGAGAGAGCGCAGCCTGCGTTCCCTGAGCCAGCAGACAACCGGCCAGCGTGAGTGCCAGTCTGTGTCCGAAGAAATGTTGTAGAGTCATGACTGATGCTCCCTGACGTGTTTAGTCATATTCAAAAGTGGCGGTGAGCGACAGGTTAAATTCCCCGGAGTTAACCTTACTGGCATCGGCTGTCACCAGACTGGCCTGAAAGGGCAGATGAACAGCTGTTGCATCAATTCTGTGTGAAGGGCCGACAGAGCCTGGCGTAAGAATGACGACCTGCCCCTCCGACTCCTGATAAGCCAGACGTAGGGCAACAGAACCGTTTCCGTTCAGGGCAAAAGCATCCTGTACGTTTGCATCAGCATTCGCCCCTGAACCGAAGGTTACGCTGACCCCACCGCTCTCAGGTTTACAGTCCGTCAGATTCAGTCCGAAAAAAAACGGTCTGGTGGTACCATCATTCAGAAAGGCTTTTGCGGGCACATTGCCAAACTCCACATCCTGGCTCAGCGAATTCTGGGCAATATTGCAGGGGCGACCGACCAGCGAGCCCGAGAAGTCCACCCGTATGGGGTCACCATCTGCTGCAGTGGCTGCAAGCCCCATAAAAAGACAGGCAGATAAAAACAGCCCTCCCAGCACGAGATTGTTGTATAAAAGACGTTGGCAACGCATTACTCATACTCCAGTGCAAAATTCACAGTCACTATAAAATCGCCGATGACCAGCGGTTGTGATGTACGGCTGAGCTGCGCCGTCATAACCAGTTCGTTGTCGCGGGGTTCGAGGGGCATTAAGGTTCCTTTAACACCCGGAAGCAATCTGCGTTGCGACGCGTCCTGTATACGAAGCCCCCTCTGGCTTCGCCTTCCACGGTATTCAGACGCGGGTCAGTCGAATCGGAAACTGTCCCTAATGTCACCGCTACAACGGGCTGATTAGGCACCAGTAAACCGTTATTCCCCTCTAAAACGTTCCGAGCGAAGCCTTTACCGTATTCACATTTTTTCAGGTACATATGGAACGTTACCGGTTCAGATAATGCCCCGTAGCGGTTAAGCAGCCAGGTCGGTACTTTCCCCATGTCGCCGATTTGCTCGACGGACTCCGTGGGCAAGGAACAGGGCGCCGCGTGCATGTTTCCCGAAACGTCAATCATGAGGTTCAATGTGTCATCAGGCCCGGACAGCTATGCCAGCTGCTGTGGTGGTGCCGCAAAGACATAGCCACATGAGCGCTGTCATCCGGAAGCTATGAATCGGGCTTGTTTTCATGACGGCATCCTCAACGTGCATTACGCGGCACGATCGACGGCATGGCAGACATCGCCCTGGCAGTTAAAGGCAATGATCGGCCGTCCACCATAATCGTTAATGGTGGTGACCCACGGCGTGGCAAAATTTCGGGACGTCACTGTGGCACTGCTTTCTGGAGCCACCATGACCGAACGAAAACTCCTCGCCACCCGCTCCTGTTTGCCACCGGTAATGCTAATAACGGTCTGATAAAAAGGCGTCGGGTTTTCGATACGAAATCCATTTGCGATTTTATGTAAAATCAGTTTTTTATTCTGCTGCTCTCCCTTTGCAGAAAGAACGCCAGCCGGACGGTAAAACAGTTTGATACGGGTCTGCAGTGCCACCTGCATGACATTTGCCTTCTCACTTTTAGGCGGAATTTCACGCACGTTCAGCCAGAATACGGATTCTCGTTCCTGGGGCAGTTTTTTGATTTCAGGGCCCGCATTAATACGAATGATGCTTTTTTTACCCGACTCCACACGCTGAAGCGGCGGCATGACAGAGAACGGACTACTGAGTTTTTTACCCTGCTCGTCCTCAAGCCATGACTGCGCAAGGAAAGGGAGCTTCAGGTTTTCATTTGTGATATTGAGCGACACGGACGACTGATTCCCCGGAAACACCACACGGGTCCGGTCAACCGCGATGGCGGCGTGAGCCATCAGAGATAGTCCCATCAGGCCTGTCATCAGCACGGCGAGCACGCTCTGGCGCACCCGTCGCGAACAAGACAAACTGACGCCGTTCACTGCATTGTTTGCTTTCATCATTTTTTGTTATCCTTTTCCAGACTGACCGGTATGCACGGTAAAAGCAGCTGTTGTCCGGCGGAAATTGACGCCGGGGTGTCGCCGGAGCAGGCACCGCCTGACCACTGTACGTTCAGGTGTTCGCCCGGATTAACTCCGGCAAGCCACGCAGTCCCACCGTCAGCCACCATACCCAGCTCACGCCCTCGACTGTTCAACACCCGGGCACCAAACGGAGGGTGCTGCCCGTCAGCCAGACGCAGTACTGCCAGCAGTTTTTCCCCCTGAAGCATGTCAAAGTGGCGGTATCCGATGGCACCCTCGGTCAGAGCCGCTTCCGCGACTGGCGAACCTGATACTTCCACGTTATCAGGAAGATTGTTTACGTTGATTTCAGTACTGGTGCGGTAAAAACCAGCCACCCCAGGGACAACTGTAATTCCGAATGCGTTGGTCTTTATACGGCCATTTCCGTTGCCACCTACCGGCACACCGGAAACACCATCAGTGCTGACCAGCATACGGGTACCGCCAGAACCACTGTTCGGATGAAGGGCAGCACCTTCCAGACTCGCAGTCAGGCCACCTGAACCGGAGAGGCCGTAAGAGGAGTAGCTGTTTTCAACCCAGGATGCGTTGGCTGAAATGTCAGCCATACTCCCGTTATGCGTGTAATACCCGCTGGCCTGGGATCGAGCCCCCATATTCCCGCCGTTGTTCTGCGTACCGGCAGACAGACGCCAGTTATCGCCGTTATCACGCGTCTGATACAATCCTGTCGTCTGGTTGTAACGTCCACCGTTGATATTGGCGTTGTAGTTAATCGAGCCCTTACCCAAAGGCATGCTGAGTGACAGGAACACGCTGTCATCACGGCGTCCGTTATATTCGCTGCGCGAAGCGCTTACGTTGACAGACAGGTTCCGCCAGTCACCCATGTCAAAGTATTTGCTTACAGACAGGCTATAACGGTCCATTGCGGCCCGGTCCCAGTAAGTCTGGTGACTCCAGCTTAGGTAGGCACTGGCCCTCCGGTCAGTGAAACTTTTATTCGCCGTGATGGTGTACATTTCTTTGTCGCGGGAAACCCGGGAGCCGCGATAACGGCTGTTCAGATATTCGGACATCGACATGAAGTTACGCTCCGAGAAGCGATAGCCCGCAAAGGTCACCTGGCTGTTGGATTCATCAAAATGTTTGGAATAGCTCAGTCGCCAGGATTTACCCTGATGAGTGCCCGTGTCCGGAAGCATCGCCAGAGACTGTGTCACATCAGCGGAAATTGCACCGATACTAAACAGGTCACGACCAATACCCAGTGCGGCGGAGTTGTAATTCCCGGCCGCGACGCCACCGCCATACAATGACCAGGCGTTGCTGACGCCCCAAGAGAACTCACCCGTGGTAAACAGAGGCCCTTCAGCCGTGTGCTGATAGCTCTGAGGCTGGCCTGCTGCCAGTTTGTAACGCACCTGGCCAGGACGAGTCAAATAGGGAACCGTCGCGGTGTTCACCACAAAGGTCTGTACGCTGCCATCCTGCTCTTCAACCCGAACATCCAACTGACCATTTACGGCGCTGCTCAAATCCTGAATATTGAACGGGCCGGAAGCGACGGTCGTTTCATGAAGTACACGCCCCTGTTGACTGACAATGACTTTAGCGTTGGTACGGGCAATGCCACGCACTTCAGGCGCGTAGCCGCGCATACGGGGTGGCAACTGGCGATCATCGCTGACCAGAGACGCACCGGCAAAGCGCCAGGAGTCAAATAAATCCGAGGAGATATAGGTCTCCCCCATCGTCATCGTTGCACGCAGGGAGGTGATTGCCCGATAGGCATACACTCGGCTCCAGTTGAAACGGTGTCGGCTTTCCGCGTCTGATGCACTGTAGTAATTACCTTGGTAATCGGCTCTCAGACGCCACGGACCTGCATTGAGGCCCGCAGTGCCAATGACAGTGGCACTGCGGGCCTCCGCACCTTGGGTCGGGTGGTTAACCGACGCATTAAAATTATAATCAAGTAGAACGCCCGGAATGCCATTCTCCCAGTGAGAAGGCGGGAGCCAGGTAGCATCACTGTATTCAAGCCATACCTGTGGGACACTTAAGTTCATGGCTGACTCAGAAAGGTCACCTTTCACAATGGTGCCTTTGAGAGGGCTAAAATCGACGCACTGCCCGTCATGCCAGCGTCCGAGTTCTTTCACAGCTTCCGACTTCAGGCCAATTAACGGAACAAGGGCCTCACCGATGCAGGCATCGACCCGGGGTTTACTATCTTCACCGGAAAGCGGCATCATACGGGTGTAAAACGGGAACTCAGCATCCTGTATCCCTGTGCCGTTGACCCGCAAATTAAGAAGATAATTCCCTGGTGGAATATATCCAGCTTCGGAAAAACGGGACAGATCGATATTTTCCTTATCTGCGGCATCCATAATATCAACATTAAATTCAACCGCATTTACTTGGCTGGATATAATGGACAACGTAACTAAAAAAAAGTAATTTAATGGGTTAAGCCTAAAAAAATCACAAAAAGAGCCTTGCATAATTCATATCTCTAATAACATAAGCCTAGGAAGTAATCGGCGTATAAAAATAGTTGAACCTCACGGATCATTAATCATGAATCTCAGTGTGCTGTGATAATCACCGTACCGGATCGGTTCCTCGTCAGCACCAGCCTCAAGGTTAATCCAAGGCATAGCCTGGTGCATTTAACGCCGCAGGCATATATTTGTCGGCACGATAAGATGGTTACCCGTATTGGAAATACTGAATTCCCACACTAGAACCTGTTCCTGTTCCTGTTCCTGTTCCTGTTCCTGTTATGGCGAAAATATCATTGCTGTTCCCGCCCCCCCCCTGTAACAGCAATCTGCATTAAGGTTGAACAGCTGCGCCTTTAACGGATAAACAACAATTCTGTAAGCGCAGTGGGAATAAATGACTCTATTTTCTCCAAAAGACTTTGCTCAGTATGTTCGCAAAAAAAATATTCTGATAAAAATCATCAGCGGCAATTGTGCAGACTGATTTAATAATCTTACCAGAAACATCCACTCCCCTTGGTTATTTAACGTTGAAGCGTTAACGGAACTGGCAATTAGCAACAGTAGAGATGCGAAGATAATATAGGGTTGCATATTCATGCTCCCTGCTAAAGAGAGCTATATGACTAGCTTTCCTGCATTAAGGGAGTATTACCTGTAAAGTGGCTCTATCAGTGATTACTCGTAGGACATTGCGAAATTAGCAATAGCGGTATATTCACCCGGAGTTACATTATCGCTGTCACCAATCAGACGCGCTGTGAAGTTAAGAACGTTATCGCCATTAACCATTTCCTGGCCTACAGATGCGGTTCCCAGCTTTATATCGTTACCATCTTTGGCAATTGCGATACCCGCGCCCTGACCTTCGCCGACAATTTTAAGCAGGTCAGAATTGGTGGATGCATCGCCCGTGAAGGATACTGAGGCCAGAGAAGAACCATTTTCTGCATCAAGTACGCAATGTTCTAATTTGAGACTGAACGGTACCGGAGTGGACTCGCCACTTTTTTGCAAGGAAACCGTTGCCACCAGGCCTAGATCAACAGACTGAGAGATGGATTCGAATACAATTGAGCACGGTGCTTCTATAATGAAACCGTGGAAGTTCACCTGACCATGTCCTTGATCTGCTGCATGTGCCCCCATTGCCAAACCCAGAGTCATTCCCAATGAAGTAGTGATTTTTGCGATTTTCATTTGATACCCTTTGTATTTAAATCCAAAAGAACTTGGTGGCACATTGTTAACGGCGAAAAAGTAATGTGTCATTACCCTTGCAGCATGTTCCCTACTACATTGAGTCTTTATATACCTTTTACAGCTTCATTTGAAAAATCAACACACACACAGCAAGAACAGCTAAATTACTGGTAATTGCAGAATAAAATACCACAAACAGTCCGTAAATTTCATAAAATAAGAACATCAAACTAAATAATGCATACTTCACTCATCAACACCTGTAAATATCCATACTGCCACAGCCAATCCCTTAAGAATAACCGTGAGATCCCCCTTTAAAATCAATAAAATAATTTAGCACAACTTATTTTATTAGGAATTTCCCCCAGTAACGTTACTGTAAAACTATCTTGTGTGCACAAAATGTACATTTCGTAATATCTACCCAGCCATAGGGTGATTAAACAATGCCTAAACAAGACCCATGCGTAGGGGAATTATGGAGAATAAATGATTAAAGTTAATACCAGTTTTATAAGGGGCCTGGACACAGCACAATATCGCCCGGATTGAATCGCCACGGGTTTAACAGACACCACAGAGCCATTTAAGATGGCTTAAAGAGAGGGCCCATGAGCGGTGAGCGTTATCCCAAAGAGTTAAAAGTAGAAGCAGGTTGTCAATCGCGGCCATTCTGTTTCCAGCGTTGGTATCACTACCCACAGACTTTACGCCTGGATAAAGAAGTACGGGCCGAATTCTTCTGTAAGCATACCCGTTTTAGTTCCACGCACTTTTTGAGACTTCCGTTTTTCAGCCATCAGCCGGTACTCTTCCGGCGTCAGGTTGTTCAGGGATTCCTGAGGGCGTTCGCTGTTTTATTCCGTCAGCCGGCGCTCTGTGATTTCCCGGGCCTCATTCAGTGTTCTGAGCAGGTAAAAATTCAGGATTTCTGTCCGGTACGTCCGATTGAACCGTTCGATGAAGGCATTCTGTGTCGGCTTGCCAGGTTTGATAAATTCCAGCAATACACCATGTTCTTCAGCCCACTGTGCCAGCGTCAGTGAGACCAGTTCAGGTCCGTTATCCATACGCATTTTCAGCGGGTAGCCACGGTTTGCCACGATCCGCTCCAGTACCCGGACAACACGTTGAGCCGGGATATTCAGGTCGATTTCTATCGCCAATACTTCCCGGTTAAAATCATCCACCACACCCGACCCGTCAGCGTATCGCTTTCTTTCTGAAGCGCTTTAAGGTCAGCTTCCATCTGTGCGATATGGCAGGATACCTTTTCGGAACGACTGCCGAAGTTTATTCGGCGGAGTTTATCCAGCTGCGCCTGCAGATGGTCTATTTCACGCTCCCGATTGCTCAGCTTTTCCTGCAGGCGTGGATCAACGCTTCCTGTTCGGCCAGGCGCTGTATTAGCAGAAGGATGTCGTCAGAAGAGGTGTCATTCATAGGCCCGTATTTTACCAGGCTTCTTCTGCGACAACCAGGATAAAGAGGCCTACAACATGGTCAGGGAGGTCAGCAACCGCTTTGGCTGTCTCCAGTCGATACCTTCCATCAGCATCGCCAGCTGCGCCGGCGTCAGGAACACTTTTCCATCACGTGCTGACGGCCAGGCGAAGCGGCCGCTCTCCAGCCGTTTGGTCAGCAGGCACAGCCCGTCACCGGTAGACCATTGTAGTTCCCCGGAAGATGAAGACGTGGCCGGACATCGGATCATCTTTCAGCGTCGTCTGCACCTTTGCGGCGAGACCATTGAAGCCGTTGCGCATGTCGGTGATACCGGCAACCAGCCAGATTTTGGTGCCTGTTGGTAACGGGATCACCGTTTGAGCTCCTGTATCAGAAGAGTCAGGAGCTTTTCGCTGACAGTGCCGTTGAGGCGGAGCGTTCCGTGCCAGAATGCCACCTCACAGGTGATATTGAGGGTATCCGGCTCTTCTGCTGGCAGTTCTGATGCACCGTCAGTGATCCAGCAGAGGCGTTGAGTGTTACAGGAAGTAGCTGAGGAAGGTTTTTCGAAGGCAGCAGGAGCTTACCTTCACGCCACTGCTGACGCCATTTGAACAACAGATTGGCGTTAATGCCATTTTCAAGCGCCAGTTTTGAGATGGATATCCCGGGTGCGCAGGAGGCAGCAACGAGCTGATGTTTAAACTCGGGAGAATAGTTAGGGCAGCCTTTACGCCTGCCAGGGGGTCATATTTTTCTGCATATCTGACACTTTGGTTCCCACTACTTATTTGGTGGACACCACTGTGTCGGATGCTTCAGTTTATGACCAGACGGTTCACTCTGTACGCTTACGTTTGAGACGACGATTTTCGTCCTCAAGGTCTTTCATCTTTTTAATATCAGAGGCTTACATACCACCGTACTTTGCTTTCCAGTTGTAGGGCGAGGCTCCGATATTCCCTCATCGCGACAGAAATCTTTGACGGTCCGGCCTGCTTCGACGGACTTAAGTACGGTGATGATCTGGTGTTCAGTGAATCGGGCTTTGCGCATGGCGATCTCCTCAGAGGACATAATCAGTATGTCGGAAGATCTCTAAAAGTGAATGGCTCGGATTACTGGGATACTTACACTTCCTCCAACAAAGAACGGTCAGAATTACAGAAAATGGTTACCTGGGCAGAGATGAGGCCCGGCAGCAAATCAGTGGTTATATATTGAACTACTGCAATAGCGTCTGGCCTCACCATTACAACGGATGGCTGACGCCGGAAGTATCAGGGAACCGATACCGTTCTTACCATAAAAACCTGGCCAATATTACTTGACCACGACATTTCGGTGTATAGAGATGGTGACGTCAATGCGTTAAGCAATAGTGCGAACAATCGTTGTGACAATACCGAAGTAGCAAGAACGTTTGAACAACAGCGTTTTTATTCTCGGCTCCTTCAGTATTAACATGCCCCGTGCTAGCAACATTAGTGTGGTCATTTGACGTCGTCATGTGTGCCTATCAGGGGATGAAGCTCCCGGATGGGTGCGCATCCCTGACGTAAAGGTCAAAGGATAGATACATTTAAGATAGCCGTGCAGGTATAATTACCGGCACGCTGGCCAGTAACGGTCCAGGTTACGGTCGTGCCAGTGGCAGAATGGATATCAGTGGGTCTGGTCGCGATGGCTGTGCAGGTCGCGCTGCCAGTAGAGTTAGTGTTGTCAATAGACGCCGTAATGAAAGACGGAGCAGCCACAACCCTCCCAAGCAGTTTGATGGTCGTAGGGACAACAACATCCAGCGTTTGAGTGTATACAGGTCCATGTATGTCCAGGGTGGATGCTGTGGGATTTTCGAGTATGATTTCGTACAGATCTTGGTTAGGAATAAGACCTGTGCATGTAATAAACTCCTTCGCGCCGTAGGGCGTAGTTCGGGATAAGCGGGTACCTGGCTGTAGAATGCCAGTGCTGGGGAGAGATATCTGGAATGTGGTTACAGTACCAGCAGAATAGCTCCCAAAACCCGCGCATGCATATATATTAGTTCCGAATAGCGTTGTGTTCAAAGTGGTGACACGGGTATGTGTTCGAGTACCAATTGATGATGCGGATATATTGCTGAGAGTGTGTGTTATCGTAAGTTCATTAGCGTTGAAGGAACTCGTTTCAACGCCAGCCCCCTTCTTGGCGAAGCTGTAAATACTGTAGCGCCCCACAGCATCCCCACCAGAAGATCTATCCATTGTAAAAACGCCAACCCAATCATAAGGGGTACAGTTACCATTAGCAGCTGCAGTTCCTGTGCTATGAGTACAGAAGCCTTCGGAAGGAAGTTGAGCGTCACCGTATAGTCGGGTGGACAAAGTACTTGTAAGTGTCGAACCAGCTATGGTCGCGGTTGGCCACTCGGTCAGGTAGATGCCGCTAGAATTAGCTTGTGGGGTCATAGCCTGTAGTATAATAGGAGCAAGATGCAGCAAGCGCTTATGTTTACTGAAGTAATTCATTTTAATCAATATCCAGGGCATAAGACGTTTATGTGGCTAAGACGTCTTTTTGTTTAACCACTGACTGACATATTCCCGCACGGTGTTGCATCGCCAGCCTTAGGAACTGGCGCAAGCTGTTAATGCGTACACTCTTGCCAGCTCGGATATTAAACCAGAAAACTATGAAACAAGGAAATAACCGACACATCACCCAAAAAATAACAACAAAACCATACAATACACCAAAAATATTGAATCAGGATTCAGTAACCTGTTTTTTAATTGAATCTTCACCCCAAACCCAATAGAAAAAATTAACAAATTGCAAAAAAAACCAGAATAATCGCCTAAATTTCATATTTCTTCCCGTGCTTAACTACTCTCATCTATGGGTAATTAAGATATTTCGCCCCGTTAACAACTTAAGCGATAAAATGGGTCTGGTAATCCCCCCATTTTAACGGAGGTGATAAGTAGAATCAGCCCATGCGTTGTATATGCTGCATTGGCGTCAAGCCATCCAGCGCCATATTCGGGCGTTCGTGATTATAAAACCATTGCCACCGCGTGGCATAGTCCTGCAATTCATCCAGTGATGTAAACAGGTGCTGTCCCAGCCAGTCATAACGCACTGTCCGGTTATATCGCTCAATATAGGCATTCTGCTGAGGTTTACCGGGCTGAATAAAACGAAGGGTTATATTCTGCTGAGCCGCCCATGACATCAATATCTTTCCGGTATATTCTGGCCCGTTATCGCAACGTATTGCTACCGGTTTTCCTTTCCATTCAATCAGTTGTTCGAGCGTTCGTCCCCACCCGGTTTGGGAAGTTACGGGTCGAGGTGGATAACCTACAATTCCACTTCTACCATGGCTACTGGCGATTCCATGGGCTGTACCCATGTTTTCAACTGATTAAATGGTGATGAGAACGTGCCTCGGACGGGTCGGTTTATGCTCCGTAAACTCATCGCTCATGTTAAGTCTTTCAAGCTTCGCCTTCAGCGCTTCCACCAACCCGCAGCCACGGCAATAAAAGGTCGCATCGCGCTTCAGCTCTCTGTTGTCATGTTCGTCGATAACGAAAAGAACGGTACCCTGTAGCAGGTCATCAATGAGGTGGGTTGGTGGTAATTTCGCGCGGGAGGAAGCCAAAATGAAAGAATAGCCCTTTTCTGGACAAGGTCAAAAACACAGTAGCGGAAGTATATAATATCGTCATCCGTGATTTTATCACCAGGGGTAACCGTTAAATTTGCTGCAGCATCAAACTATTACATGATAAAACCATGTGGTTTATGAATACAGTTTTCTGAAGGTAACCTTGAATCTGATTCAGGCAATGCCGTTTAGCAAGTAACGGTTTACTGGCGGTTACGACCCCCTCGCCCTTTGGTCGGATTAAATGCCTTTTTTCGCCCGTTCACCAGGTATTGTCCATATTAATATGCATGGGGCAAAGGGTAGGTAAATCCAGGCGTAATCAGATAAATGACGGGGTAATACGTTTAACGGCATCTCCTGTCACGGAGATGCCGTCAGTACAGATTGGTTTAGTTAATCACGTTCAGGGCTTCATTCCTGCGCCAGACTCATTTTTTTCGCTTCCTCCTGCGCCCGGATTGCCGCCACCTTCTTGCCAAAAATCAGTTGAGCCACCATCAGAGTCGCAAATACCGGTCCCAGCGCCAGCATGGCTGAAATACCTGTCGCACCTTTAATCAGCATTGCCCCTGAGGCAATCAGCAAAATAAAGACCATAATGCGGAATACACTGACCGGAATACGTTTATGAACATACTGACCAACAATCGAACCAAGGAGCATGGTCGGTATACAGAATGCCACCAGTTTCACCGTCGAAACGGTCAGAATGCCGCTGGTCGCCAGACCGCCAATAATGGCGATATTATTGGCAGTGAAAAACGCATTCAGGGTGCCGCGAAATGCCGCCGGACCGAGGTTACGCAACATACCGTAAATGACTACCGGCGGACCGTTGGTGGAAAATGCAGCCCCTAATGCGCCGGCAATGCCCCCCATTGGGGCGGCGATCCAGCGTATACACCGGTACGTGCATTAACCAGCGAACCGTCTGCGCGTGCTGCTTCACATACCAGTACGCAACGGGCTCGTTTTGCCAACGCTCCGATCCATTCATGAGAATGGATGCTACCGGTTTCTTCATCCAGATTCATAGCAATGGCAATGGCAATGGCAATGGCAATGGAGAGGCGTTTATGATGTTCAGTCGCCAGGCTGCGTATTGCCCACAAAATATTCAGCAAGCCACTTTTCATGTCTGAAACACCGGGGCCATACAGGCGTATTTCGTCACGTCCCATTGGACGTTCTGCTACGGTACCCACCGGGAATACGGTATCCAGATGCCCGACCAGCAGTACATCAAACTGTTCAGTTGCCGGTTTGTAGGTGACGAATAATCCGGGGCCAACTGCGGAACCTAAATCCACCGTATCGGTATGCCAGCCTTCCTGTTGCCAGAACTTACACATAATTTCGGCCACTTCAGCTAAGCCTTCACGTGTTTGTGTCCCACAATCAATGTTAACCAGAGAACGCAGTTCTTCGATATATTTTTCCAGCTCCATAAGGGGTCCTTGTTCAGAGAATTGTGCGCATCAGCAACATGGCCAAGAAGGCGTTGACGACCGAAATGGTAATCATCAACGGAATACCTTTAGCCCGGGTAATGTCGTCGCCGGTAGCGTAGGTGCTGGCATCGGTGCTGATAACTGACGTGGTCTGTGCCGGGGTTTGTGACATGATGGTCACCTCTGCTGGCGACAGTGTCACACCATTCAGAGGGAAGATGTGGATGGTGGAATGTTGAATTAAGAAGCGGTGAGTCGTTGTCAGTTTATGAAAAGACTGATGTATTGATCCGGCAGCAGAATGGGCAGGGCGTCGCGCCACAGCATTTAGCGCATGTCCAGCGAGTAGGGATAATCACGGTGCGCATCGCAGTCAGCTCCGGGAGTCTGCGATACGCTGCTGCAGCCATGTCTCTACTTCGCTTTCAAGCCAGCGGGAGCTTCTGCCCAGCTTAATCGGCTTTGGAAACCTGCCGTCTTTTATCAACTTATAGAAATATTTGTCCATTAAGCCGGTGAGCTGTGTGATAAACGCCATATCGACGAACTTGTCGGTAAGAAGGCTGGTTGAGGTAGTCATCGTTTTTTCTCCTTGAATGTACGGGAGAAGAAGTCAGGGATTCGAATGGTGCAGACTTCTTCAAATGATATGCCCGGAGAGTTATTTTTTATTCGATGATATTATCCCCTGCGACGTCTGCCACTCACCGCCGGTGCCGGAACAGTGCTGACTCTGTAGATCCTGCGTTCCGTACGTTGCGACTGTTTACCCAGTTAACTCAGGATGTATTGCATGCTCTCCCGCCCTCTGTGGCCGGAAAAACTGATAACGCATTCGCCCCGTCCCTGGTATCCGGAATAACAAAGAGATATTTGGATTACCATGAAGGCACTGGACACATTATTGCCCACAGTTGTGTAGTCATTAACAAGGCCAGCAAAAAAAGCAGGCGATACCATTCGCCCCGA
The DNA here is from genome assembly GCA_036502985.1 of Buttiauxella sp. Taxonomy (GTDB): domain Bacteria; phylum Pseudomonadota; class Gammaproteobacteria; order Enterobacterales; family Enterobacteriaceae; genus Buttiauxella. The sequence continues at coordinate 28,613 of DASXXQ010000225.1, read as the reverse complement.
TATTTATCGTCCAGCGGGTTATCGGTGTATACCTGCCAGAAATAACAGTAAAACCGATAATGATTGCTCAACACATTCACCCGGTATCCCGTACTGATACTACCGATAATTCAGGCAGGAGCAGGAGATAACTTAATGAACAACGCGTTAACGCCGCAGGAATGCACCTGTGATATCAGGGACAGGAGAAAAGCGCGAATACAAGGCAGATATCCAGAGCCATTCCCTTGAGTCAACGTTAACGCTAATACCATTCTCACATTCAACACGATGCTTCCTCAGGGAATAATCCATCAAACTATCAATATCATGCTCCCCGTCACTGGCTGTAGAAAGCTCACGGTAACCCTACCTCCGACTCATCCCGACAGAGCGATATCCGTCGTCGTAGCATTTTGTATGGTCTTTTGCCAGGTACTCCATACGCTTCAGTAATACGGTAACCTGTTTCATATAATCAGGGGAATTTTTGTTTAAATAAAAACACCCGTTTTCCGTCATATTCGCCAAAGCCGAATATTGAGCTGACTCCAGGCCCAACGCACTACACCATGCCTGCTGGATTAATGCGTATAAACTATCATCGGCATTATAACTTCCGGCACCGTGGTAGAAGTCTTTATTCAGTAACAGTAATACGTGGTAATGCTTACGGCGGTTACGTTCACCAACTTCACGTACCCATACATACCGTAACCGGTTATTCCAGTTACGTCCCCAGTGCTTGTTTTTACGTTGACAATCCACCAGCAACTTGGCCTTCAATGATTCAATGAAACGGGTAACATCTTTATTCGATAATCCGTATCGATAATCTCCCGGAAAGCGTAGATCAACACGTAGCGCTAACGTACGTGGAAACTCTTCTGTAGCATTACAAATAACATTGTAAAATGCCTGCTGGTAATCAACATTCAAGGAATCGTTTGGCATATATAAACCTGAATAAATAATCTGTTCAATAATTAACATTGAGGTAAGTAAATATAAGTAACCATACGATTAACAATCATGATTATGTTGCAGGAGGTTATGCACCTGAACATTACCGGGTGGTAATCATTAACCGTATGATGGTACATACTCAATAAGCACTGAGTTATAATTAACTGGCTGTATGGTTATAGTGTATTAGTATGCTAATAATAAATACTCTAGACAGAGAGTAGATGTATTAATAACAAATATATATAACAAATATATATTACTATACCGACAGTAAATCTATCACTAAAAATATAACAATAAGCACCTCCGACTGAGTAAACCCCACGAAAAACAATTACCATGCAAATAATTTCACTCTGATATTAGTTTGGGGTGTTTTTGGTATATTCTCAGGCTAACCCCCCGCGATTAGTTGCGATCAGTCGCAACTATCGCGGCCAGTAGTGCTTATACGCTGCATTTTTTGTAAATGGATTGTTATGAAAATAACCGCCTTCATATACCAGTCTCGCCCCGCGTCTTGAGTAGACGATATCTATCACGCCTTCATTTTCAAGCCTGACAATGACTCTTTCCAGTAACTTGCCTCTACGTAACACATTAGGCCCGGCATTTCGTATTGTATTAAATCTGACATAATCCATCTCGGTTTCTTTGTACTCACGACGCAGCCATGATAATAGCAGCGCTTCATAATATCCCTCCTGAGCCCCAAAGAGCTTTATCGCCTGTTGCATATACCATTCGCACAGCAACCAGGCATTTTCAACATATTCTTTTTTGATCGCACATTCACCTTCGGTATAGTAACTAAACAGCGCGGCCAGGCGCGCAATATTATTTGGCAGTTTGGATGCAAAATCATTCATGTTTGCATATTCCTTATCGGGGCCAATACTGCTTTCTATTTCATCGTGAATTTCTTTCCACGCCTCCAGGGCTGATGGCTCGAATGTTAAACATGCCTGAGACCCCGCCAGGTTATGAGAAGCACTTTTCTCTAACATTTCGTTGATACGTTGGTAGAAACCATTAAGATATTTCAGGTCACATGACTGATAACCGGATTGACGACGAAAAAAACGATAACCCTGTGTTGATAAATTTTTATCAATATTCAGGACAAAACAACGCGCAAACAAACCACTCCCGCGTGCATGTTCGCCCTTGCGTTTTAAATAATCATCAAATATTGCTTTTTGTACCATGACTAACAACGTAATACGTCCATTCTCAATCGTAAAACTCGGTCCAGATTTCCGATTGACATGGAAATTTTCATCATCCCATATAGAGTTCATAAATCCAAAATCACTCATGGTCCGTCTGCTAAGTATATTAGCCCCCTCATCAGTTATTAGTCCTATTTGTGGCGAGTGTGTATACATTTCAAACTGCAGGGCTTCAGGGGTGACATTGTTATAAATATACCTTCTGGCTTTCGGTGGCACTGGCTTTTCAGCGGATAACTTCTCTAACTTCCGTGTCAGTTCATCTATACATAATCCTTTCGTAGTAGCTTTATTGATAAGTTTCAATATAGCCTGTTCTTCCTGGTGGCATATTTTGTGTTTTAACTCATAGTCTTTTTTCTGTTGTTCATACTGGCGTAATACACGCAAATCATGTTCATGAAAAGGTTTAAATACCAGTTTTTCCACCGCTGTTTTTCTCTCGCCAGAATCTGCTATCACGAATGAATACAATGACACCGGAGACTTTATGGTATCTTTTATTTTTACCTTAATCAGGCTCTGACACGCCAGCGACAATCCACTAAGCAATGTTGAAGCAATTAATTCCGCCGGAGCCTGTGTACAATCCTCAATATCAAAAATAGTTTCAAACAATGACGTTGGGAAAGCGTTAAATGGAAACTCTTGCATGACAACACCTCACGAATATGTTGTTTTGATAATTGAAAACTAATCTGGAATGCGATCGCAAGTCAATATAAAAAACTGATATTTAGTACAATCCGATTGCGTTGGACTAAATTAGTGAAGTAACCGATTCCGGAAAATTAACTTGTCAGTGATTTCTTTACCAGAAAAACAAAAAAACAGGCGAAAAATACCGGTCTGGCGATACCCTGCCAGTTAATATGAGATTAGTGCTTTTTTAAATAATCCTCAGTTATATATCACCTTAATGAATTCCCTTTCATATCACTTAAACAGGCCATCCGCCCCGGATGGCCTTTTTGCTATCTGGAATCTGCCATGAAAAATCCCTCGGGCTACGCCCTTATCCGCCGCCATCTGCGGCGTTATCCGCACGCGCTGCGTCAGCATTTACTGCAGGAGCTCAACCGACTGGTCACCTATGAACCCGTGATTGGCATCATGGGGAAAACTGGCGTCGGCAAATCCTCACTGTGCAATGCGTTGTTCCGCAGTGAAGTCTGCGCTATGAACGCAGTTGAGCCCTGTACGCGTCAGCCTCAGCGCATCCGCCTGCGCTTTGGTCAACATTATCTGACCCTTGTGGATTTACCCGGCGTAGGTGAGAGCGTTACACGCGACGATGAGTACCGGCAACTCTACCGGGAGCTGTTGCCACAACTCGATATGGCGCTGTGGGTGCTCAAAGCCGATGACCGCGCTTTCTCAGTGGAGGAGCAGTTTTATCAGTCGGTGTTCACGCAGTTCGTCGGCCCGCTGCCGCCGGTATTGTGGATACTCAACCAGGTCGACAAAACAGAGCCTGCCGAACAATGGAACTGGCCATCAGCTCAGCCATCAGCATTACAGGCCGAACGCATTGCGCAGAAGCAACAGGCAGTGGCCCGCCAGTTAGGTATCGCCGAAACCGATATCCTGCCGGTCTCGGTCCGGGGACGCTATCGTCTGTCCCGTCTGGTGGAGGCCATGATTACCCGTCTCCCAAAGCAGGCCCGCAGCCCGCTTGTTCCCCACCTGCAGACCGGGTATCGCACTGATACCGTTATCAGTACCGCCAGCAGCAGCTTTGGCGATGCCGTGGTGGAGGTTATCGATAAGATTATTGACCTGGCCCCGCTACCGCAGGTGGCCCGCAGTGCACTGCATGCCGTCACACATACCGTTGCCCGTGCGGCCCGTTCGCTATGGGGGTTTTTCTTCGGTTAACCCCTGCAGTTTCGATGAACCGGCATTCCCGTATCGATAAGTTTTTTTACTTAATTACGATCAATTTTCTCGATCGAACCGATCGGGTTTATTCATTATCCATGCCATCAACATGGTTATAGAATCTACCGGGATTTTATATTTCTGCATTTACTCAATGAAAATCAACACGATGTCTTCGTGGGGGTAGTCACATCTGAAGGAGGGCAACGATGCCTTTGAGTCTTTGTCTCGGCCTGTCGACCCTGGCCGGTCTGATTATTGCGTTTGGTGATGCCCGGATATCCGGATTCTGGTTCTCGGTGTGGGCAGTCATTTTACTCTGCTCGCTTCCGGGGCTAGGAGTCTGGCTGGGAAATGTTATCCGGAAGCTGATTATGCCGGATGCCGTGTATGGCAGCACCGGCGCAGTCATCAAAGCACGTCTGTTCTGGGCAGTGGTTCCACAGTTTATCGGCTGGTTTATTGGCTTTATGGCCGCAATGGGTGCGCTGGGTATCAGCCCTGCGTGACAGTGAACAAATAAGGATATTCATAATGAAAAATACGCATCTGAAGGGGCTGCTGCTGGCAGCACTGATTTTCTCCACCGGCGCACAGGCATTCGGTAACCAGGATACCTGGGTCAGTGGTTATGCCCAGGGAACCGCTGAATACACCATTCTCGGTAAGGGGCAGTCACAGTTATATCTTGCATGCGAAAGTACCGGTTCACAGGCCGCGACGATTATCTTCACCGACGTAAACGGCCATCAGGTCAGTATGGACAGCGGTCAGAAGCTGACCATGAAAATTGATAACGAAGAAGAAGCGAATATCAGCGAAAGCGGATCCCATGTGGGTTCAGACAATGTGATGTGGGCATGGAATAAATTACGTAACGGCAAACGTGTCATTGTCTCGGGAACCGGCGTAAAACCAGCAGCATTTACGCTCAACGGTGCTGCCGCCGTTATTCCTGAATTTGGCGATAACGGCTGCATACCGAAATTTGCCCTTCCGTAAGCCTTATTCGCAACGCTTAAAACATCAGCGACACACCACCAGCGCCCTGCTCATTCGAGCGGGGCGTTTTCTTTTGTCTCTCAGAAAGGAAATAACCATGCGTTTAGCCAGCCGTTTTGGCCGAATTAACCAGATACGCCGCGACCGCCCCCTGACCCGCGAAGAACTGATGCAGCACGTTCCCAGCGTCTTCGGGGAAGACAAACACCCATCCCGCTCTGACCGTTACAGTTACATCCCCACCATCACCCTGCTGGAAAATCTGCAGCGCGAGGGTTTCCAGCCTTTTTTTGCCTGCCAGTCACGGGTTCGTGACCCGGCTCGTCGTGAACATACCAAACACCTGTTGCGCCTGCGCCGGGCAGGCCAGATAAACGGTCAGCATGTGCCAGAAATCATTATTCTGAATTCGCACGGTGGCGCTTCGAGTTTTCAGTTACTTCCAGGAATATTCAGAAGCGTATGTACAAATTCACTCGTCTGCGGCCAGTCATTTGGCGAAATCCGAGTCCCGCACCGGGGCGATATCGTCGGGAAAGTCATTGAAGGGGCTTACGAGGTGCTCGGCATCTTTGACCGGGAGGAAGAGAAGCGCGATGCAATGGAATCACTTTTGTTGCCTCCACATGCCCAGCAGGCGATGGCAAAAGCGGCGCTGACTTACCGCTTTGGTGAAGAGCACCAGCCGGTCACGGCAACGCAGATACTGACGCCGCGCCGTTATGAGGACCGCCAGGATGACCTGTGGACGACATACCAGAAGCTGTAGGAGAACCTGCTGAAAGGCGGACTTGCCGGACGAACCGCACAGGGAAAACGCAGCCGTACCCGCGCCGTGAACGGTATCGACGGCGACGTTAAGCTCAACCGGGCACTCTGGGTGATGGCGGAAGAACTGCAGCAGGCACTGAGCTGATGCCAGCGCTGCCTGATAACGCCCGCCAGGCCACCTCTTATCCGCACTCCCCGGAGAACACCCCCGGCTGCCGCTCCATCTCTGACGACGACCTCTGCGCCTGGTGCTCACACCTTCTTTATCGTTCCGGTGAACGCAGCCTGTGCAGCTTAAGCATCCCTGAGGGCCACTGGCCCTCACGCTGTGACGAGGATGGCTAAGCGCAGTCCTGTCCGTCACTTCGTCTCAACAATCCATCTCAGAATACAAAGGAAATCAGATGAATAACAAACACACCCTGACCAGCACGGTGACTGAATCACTCGTCTCGCCGCACGCTGATGCTGACGGCATCGTATGCACGCCGGTGCCCGATGAGCAGCGTGTTGCCTTCTGGCCACGGCACTTCGGCAGCATCCCGCAGTGGATAATCCTTGAACCGCATATCTTCGCCTGGATGGACCGTTTCTGTGCGGACTACAGCGGCGGTATCTGGGATTTTTATTCACTCAGCAACGGCGGGGCCTTTATGGTACCGGAAGCCGGCGGTGACAGTGACGGGAAATGGGCACTGTTTAACAGCATGAACAGCAACGGGGCTGAACTCAGCAGCGAAGCCGCCGGTATTGCCGTCTGCCTGATGACGTACTGCCACCACGCCATGCGTACCGAATGCGATGCCATGATAGAGCACTATTACCGCCTGCGGGACTACGCGCTGAATCACCCGGAATCCGGCGCCATTATGCACATCATCGACTGAGGGCATGCACCATGGAACAACAACTCCCGCTGTTTGCCCGTGAACTGGCCCCCACCGACCAGCAGACGGTCAGGACAGCACTGACCCTGCTGGAGCGACAGCTACGCGAACCCGGGGCGTCATTTACTTCCAGTCATGCCGTCCGCGACTGGCTGCGCCTGCAGCTTGCCACACTGGAGCGCGAAGAATTTACCGCGCTCTTCCTCGATAACCAGCACCGGCTGATTGCACACGAAACGCTGTTCACCGGCACCATCAACCATACGCAGGTACATCCACGGGAGGTGGTGAAGGCTGCGCTGAAACATAACGCTGCCGCCATTCTCGTGGCGCACTGCCACCCGTCGGGTCTCGCTGAACCCAGCGGCGCAGACAGACGGATCACCGAACGCCTGAAACAGGCGCTGGACCTGGTTGATATTCGTCTGCTGGACCACCTGGTGGTCGGCGGGATGGATATTGTCTCTTTTGCCGAACGCGGCTGGCTGTAAGGAGAACAGGGATGAAAATCATCAGTAAACGCCAGGCAATGACGATTTACCGTCAGCACCCACAATCCCGTCTGTTTCGCTTCTGTACCGGGAAATACCCATGGTCCGGCAGTATCTGCCACTATGCCGGTCGGGAGGTGCAGGATATCAGCGGCGTGCTGGCCGTATTAGCTGAACGCCGCCAAGACCGCAACGGTCCTTATGTCGTATTGCGCAGCGTTACCCTGAATTAACGCATCTTTAAGGAGTACTTCAATTGTCAAATAACACACCGCCCGTAAACCCTAATATTGCCGAACCCTGGCGGGGACTTAAACCCACCGTCACGCCGTGTTTTGGTGCCCGATTGGTACAGGAAGGCAACCGCCTGCATTATCTGGCTGACCGCGCCAGTATCGCCGGGACATTCAGCGACGCGGATTTACGCCATCTCGACCAGGCGTTTCCGGTGCTGCTCAGACAGCTGGAGCTGATGCTCGTTTCCGGCGAGCTCACTCCCCGCCATCCGCACCGTGTTACCTTGTATGCAAAAGGACTCACCTGCGACGCTGACTCCCTCGGCTCGCATGGCTACATTTATATCGCGATTTATCCGACACCAGACAACAGCGTAACCCGTTAATCCCGTTACCCGTCACTCTTTTCAACCCGACTTCATCCAGGAGCATGTCCTTATGCAAACCTTACCCGCCATCCCGACGCGGAAGGCACCATCACGCGTGTCCCCCGTTGAAATCTGGCAACAGTTACTCACGTATCTGCTGGAGCAGCATTACGGCTTTTCGCTTAACGACACACCATTTTCCGATGAGCAGGTTATTACGCAATATATTGACGCCGGTATTTCACTGGCGGATGCCCTCAATTTTCTCGTTGAAAAATCTGAGCTGGTGCGAACTGATCGTCCCGGTTTTTCCATTCATCATCAGTCCCCTTTTATCGGAGTGATTGATATTCTCCGGGCCAGGCGGGCAACGGGGCTGATGCAACGCAACGGGTATAAAAGGGTAACTCATCTCATCGCGGGGAACGCGGCTCAGGAGCCACATTCATGAAATTATCCCTGACCGTGGAAGCCGATGCCATTAACGTACTGGCCCTCAACATGGGCCGGATCGCCGTGGATATCGACGGTATTGAACTTGCTGAACTGGTTGATATGGTCTGTAAAAACGGATATTCACTTCGCGTTGCTGATAAGCCCGGAAAACTGGTTGTTGAAGATCCGCTTCCGCCCGTCGCCCGCTTCAACGGCATTCAATGCAGCACCGCGCATATCACCCCCGGGGATAACGCTATTCTGGACCAGGTCTCTCTTCAGCATCACGACGGCAGCAACAGCGACTGGGTACTGTACACCGGCTATGGCTATCTGCTCAGACTCAACGCCCGCTTATACCCTGTACTGGAGCTGAAGCGATTGGGGTTATCAAAGGCCTGTCGTCGCCTTGTGGTAACGCTTATGCGTCGTTACTCCGCCGACATCATCCATTTTGATGCTTCAGGTGAACTTTTGCCCGGATTTACCGCCTTTGACTGGTAATGCATCCCCGGTAATCACAAGGTATTTTCATGCCACAATTAACCCCCTGAAACAGCTCCCGATATTCTGATCGACTGGCTGCAGGACAATATTGACTGTGGCACAGACATTATCTTCGGCAACGACGAAGACGAACCGACACTGCCATCCTGCTGCCCTGGATTTTAGACTGGCAAGAAACGATGTCCACATGTTGTCGTGTTTGCTCGAATATCAAATAGCGTGATCCCGACGATCACCACCTCAACAGCATCAGCGCCAGGAGGGCTTCCAGTAACGTCGTACTGCCGGCAGTGTCAGTGGCTGACGAGAATCGGCACTCAGGACTTTCCACTCAAAATTAAGAAAGAGTCGGCTGTGACCATATTCAGCGCCGAATAATGCACATTCATTCTGTTTACGTCTGTCGACCGGGGTATTAAAACTCAGATCTCTTTTCAGGCTGTGGTAAGCACTTTTACGATCTAATTCACGGGAATAACACCAGAGCGTGAAGGGAGATAAGCCTGTTGAGAACCATGATGTTTCTGAAACTTAACAAAACGGTAGTCTTCCGCCCCATAATGACCACAGTATTCTTCATCATAGCCGTAAAAGCGCAAAAATCTTGCCCGACTCATGAAGAAGATATTTGAATGTCCTTTATATATTTTACCGTGTATATCTTTTCTGCGTAATTTATAAAACTTCCGCCCCGGATTAGCGGTTTTAATCAGATACCGGAGTGTTTCTGCCGGGCAGGCATGATCAAGGTCCACCATCAGGATTTTATCTGATTTGGCGTATGTCACAGCAAGGTTACGCGCACCGCCCTGATTCCACTGAATATCTGTTGTGACTTTCAACCACCGGTAGTTTAAATTTAATGCCGGGACCTGATACTCAAGAGGCGAGCCATCGTCAACAATCACAAACTCAATCGCGTCAATAATGTCTGCCGGAAATGTTTCATATTCACGCAACAGAGAAACTACTGAATCAATGGAGTCCTGGTTACAGTAAAAATGGGTGATGTACGAAAGCTTAATGTGTGATTTATCAAGAAAATGTCGTCCTGATATCAGTTCAGCAGGTGATTGCATCTATTACACATCCTGTCATGTTAATAATCCCGACAGCCCCCCGAGGGCATCTAATCAATTGATTAACCGGACTGCAGTGGTGCTCAGATAACGGGTATACCAGTAGTACCTGAACGGGGATGTCCTTCTGTTGTGGGGCCACCAGTGACACATGGTGATCACTCTCAGGAGGGGCGTTCCGGCGGTTTTCGCACTGGCACAGATACCTCGCGTTTTTCTCTGATTTCCTGGTTAAACACCATCAGACAGTGGTCGCAGTAATCTTTATCAAGCCCAAAAATCCGGTCCAGGAGGGCTCTTTTCTTATTACACCTGGCGCATCTTTTCATTCCATCACTCGCTGTCGTATTCCGCTGCGGTATTCGCAAGGCAAAAGAGCCCATTCCTCAAAAGACAGGAAATATATTAATAAACAATACGTTAAATTCTTTTCGGGAATATAGCACAGGGATAATCAGGCTGGATAATTCATTTCACAGATCAATTTACGAAAATCGATCGGCTTTACCGATCATGATTTCACACACCACCCGTGGTCCTGATGGACCCACAACCCCCGGCCCGCATCCATTGCGGGCTTTTTTATGGAGAGAACACAATGCAAACTGAAGCCGAAGTGTTAACCGGGCACACCGACGTAATTTGCTCCACCAGTATTGAACGCATCGTCACCGGACGTAACGCTGCGCTGGCACAGATTGAAGCGCTAATCCGTCAGCTTGACGATATCTCGACACTGACCAGCAGCATCGGCGGCGGCACAGCAAATGAATGGGGAATGCGGGAGGGTCACCGCTATGACTGCTGTTTTACTGAAACCGGGGTAAAAGCGATGAAGGCCATTACCCGTAATATCGACCGCAGCGTCTGGCGTGACCTGATGAATCAATCGGGTATGCAATCTCTCATGGATGCTCAGGCCCGCGATGAATGGTACAAAAGTCTGGAGCAGGACGATATCCCGGCAATTAGCGAAAAGAATATTATCAGCACTTTTGAATCACTGCATTACTGCAAGGAAGAGGTGTTTGAACGGGGTGTCATCAATGTATTTAAAGGCCTGAGCTGGAATTTTAAGAGCAACAGCCCGTGTAAATTCGGAAAAAAGATCATCGTGAATGGACTGGTGAAACATGACCAATGGGGATTTGGACTTAACTGGGGATGGCAACGTGATCGTCTGGCGGATCTTGAACGCATGCTGATGATCCTTGACGGAAAGCCTGTTCCTGACAACCGTGCTGATGTCACCCGACGCCTGGGCGATCATATTCATGAGAACAGGCACATCAACCGTTACGAGGATGAGATGTTTGCAATCAAATACTTTCAGAAGGGAACAGCACATATCACTTTTAAGCGGCCGGAACTGGTTGATAAGCTAAATGACATCATCGCCAGGCACTATCCGGGAACGCTGGCAGCAAGGTGAAACATACGCCAGGCGATAACCCGTCCAATGCATTCTCAGGACTACCATCGCAAGCCAGACGGTAATGGCATACTGGATGGCATGCTGGAAATTGGCAGAAAACAAAAAGCCCAAGTCGCATAACGACTTGGGCTTCGAATTTGGCGGAAGCGTAGAGATTCGAACTCTAGAACCCTTTCGGGTCGCCGGTTTTCAAGACCGGTGCCTTCAACCACTCGGCCACGCTTCCAACGAGGCGAACTATAAACATACCCGTACTTCATGTAAAGCACGATTTTGATCGTTCGCCTGAAAAACAGCCAATCCGGCATCAATTGACCGAAACATCAACAATTTGATTAGTTTAACAACACTTTTGCCTGTCCTTTCTGAAAGGTTTCAGTGCTTTTTAATGTACATATCTTTCGTGTAGTAGAAGCCAAGGTTGCTCGGCGCATAGCCTCCTACATAAGGTTTAACCAGCTGAGCGAGAACATAGTGATAAACCGGGATCGCTGGCACGTCTTCGGCCAGCTGATTTTCCGCCTGCTGGTAGAACTGGCCCCGCTCCACCACATTATCGGCTTTTGCCGCGTTCTTCAGCGCCTTATCAAAGTTGGCGTTGGTGTACTGCGAGGTGTTTTCGCTGTCCCCGGTGCGGAAGTTGTTCAGGAAGGTTGAGGCGTCGTCATAGTCGGCAATCCACGCATAGCGCACCGCGTCAAAATTACCGCTGTGCATGGTATCAAGCATGGTCTTCCATTCCTGGTTTTGCAGCTTCGCTTCCACGCCCAGATTTTTACTCCACATGGAGCTGACGGCGATAGCAATACGCTTGTGGTTTTCCGAGGTGTTGTAGAGCAGATTGAAAACCAGCGGATGGGACGCGTTATACCCGGCCTCTGTCAGTAGCTTCTTCGCTTCTGCAACGCGTTTTTCATGGCTCCAGCTCGCATAGTCAGGCGACTTTAGCTCGACGCCACCGATTTTCTTCTGGCTGACAACCCAGGCCGGGATTTGGCCCTGGCCGAGAACTTTATCGGCGATAATGTCTTTATCCAGCGCCATATTTAACGCTCTGCGCACTCGCGCATCGTTGAAGGGAGCTTTCGTCGTGTTGAACTCAAAGTAGTACGTGGCGAGTTTAGGCGTGACGTGCACCTGGTCAGGAATGGATTTTTTCAGCGACGCAAATAACGTTTGCGGCAGGCTATAAACGATATCAATCTCACCTGCTTTATAGCGGTTGATGTCTGCGGTTTCGGAACTGACAGGCAGGTAAGTCACTTTGTTGATGACGGTATGGCTGTTATCCCAGTATTGCGGGTTGCGTTCGGCAACTATCTTCTCATTCACTACCCACTGCTTAGGTGAGTACGCACCGCTGCTGACGAAATTATCGGGCTGGGTCCATTTCTCACCAAACTTCTCAATTAGGGCTTTATCCAGCGGCACCAGCGACGGGTGCGCAAGCATTGAGAGGAAAGCCGCCGTCGGCTGAGTAAGGGTAATTTGCAGCGTATGGTCATCCACTGCTTTAACGCCCAGCGTTTCTGCCGCTTTGGTGCCCTGCGCTATCTCGGCGGCGTTCTCTATATGCATATTGCCGAGGTAGCTCGCATAAGGAGAAGCGGTTTTAGGATCGGCCAGGCGCTGCCAGCTCCAGACAACGTCCTGAGCGGTGATAGGCTGCCCGTTTGACCATTTGATGCCTGGGCGTAAATGGAAAGTCCAGATAGTACTGTCTTTCTCCTCCCATTTTTCCGCCAGGCGCGGTTCGATGGAACCGTCGCTGCGCACGGAGACCAGCCCGTCGAAGAAGTCGCTAATAAGGTTGAATTCAACGTCGCTTTCTACCTTATGCGGGTCGAGGGAAGCCGGTTCGCTGCCGTTATTGCGAACCAGCTCCTGTTTTACTGCAAGCTCAGTCCCTGCCGGAACGTTAGCGGCCCACGCGCCGGATACGGCACTGATTAAACTGAGGGCGATAAACGATTTGATAAATGTCTTATTGTTGGTTGCTTTCATGACACACGCCTTATAGGAGTTATTGATGACGGTACGGATATCACTCTTAGCCATCAAAACGGCATAACGCAATATTTTTCAGCAGCCTATAAGTGAGCCCTATGGAACGAAATCTGAACGACTTTTTTGACAATACCAGGTAAAGATGGGTAAAAAGCCTTTCGCGCAATAAAGGTGCCGATTATTCTCGGCCATCATATACACCTGTTTATAAGAGAGAGTTTCGAAATGGATCGCATAATTACCTCCCCGCGTGACCGTTCGTCACTGCTAAGTACCCATAAGGTGCTCCGAAATACCTATTTCCTGCTCAGCCTGACGCTGGCATTTTCCGCCCTGGTCGCCACGGCAAGCACCGTGCTGATGCTGCCTTCACCGGGCCTGATTCTGACCCTGGTCGGCATGTATGGCCTGATGTTCCTGACCTATCGGCTGGCCAATAAGCCAACCGGCATTATTGCTGCTTTCGCCTTTACCGGCTTCCTGGGCTATATCCTTGGTCCTATCCTGAACGCCTACCTTTCTGCCGGAATGGGCGATGTGATTGGTATGGCGCTAGGCGGTACGGCGCTGGTGTTCTTCTGCTGTTCAGCCTATGTGCTAACCACCCGCAAAGACATGTCTTTCCTGGGTGGCATGCTGATGGCGGGCGTCGTGGTTGTGCTGGTAGGTATGGTAGCGAACATCTTCCTGCAGCTGCCGGCTCTGCACCTGGCCATCAGCGCGGTGTTTATCCTGATTTCTTCCGGCGCGATTTTATTTGAAACCAGCAACATCATTCGCGGCGGCGAAACTAACTACATTCGCGCCACGGTGAGCCTGTACGTTTCGCTGTACAACATCTTCATCAGCCTGCTGAGCATTCTGGGCTTTGCCAGCCGCGATTAACGTCAGCACGATCGTTTCAACTTCAAGCCTCGCCCGTGCGGGGCTTTGTTTTTTCTGTCGCCGCAAATTTGTTACACTGCGGCCGGTTTGATTAAGAACGCGGAAAACTATGTTGACGTTTGAAGGAAGAGAAATTGAGACGGATGCCGACGGGTATCTGAAAAATAGCGCCGAGTGGAGCGAGCCTTTGGCTGAAATCATTGCCGACAAAGAAGGCATTACGCTCGCCGTTGAGCACTGGGAAGTGGTGCGTTTCGTGCGCGAATTCTATCTGGAATTTAACACCTCCCCCGCCATTCGCATGCTGGTCAAAGCAATGGCAAACAAATTCGGGGAAGAAAAAGGCAACAGCCGCTATCTGTATCGCCTGTTTCCAAAAGGCCCGGCTAAGCAGGCAACCAAAATTGCAGGCCTGCCTAAACCGGTGAAGTGCATTTAATAGCGAATGCCGAAGTTGGTCCACTCGCGGTCGGGGTGATGAGGCTCGGTGAGAACCTTTTCCACCCTGGCGCTGCGTGGCCCCCCGGCTTTTAACCAGTCCACCAGCTTTTCAACCTGTTCAGACTCGCCGCAGGCCAGCACTTCAACGCTGCCATCATCCCTATTACGCGCGTAGCCGGTTAAGCCCAGCTTCTGCGCTTCCCGCTGGGTGCTATAGCGAAAACCGACGCCCTGAACCATGCCGTGGACCCAGGCGAGCGTGCATACTGATGCCATAACTTCCTCCGTTTAGGGTTCTTGCGTTGCATTTCCCCGTGCTAACCCGGAAAATGACGCCCAATTCTTAGCAAAACAGCATAGCAAAATATGACCGTACGTTTAGTGTTAACCAAAGGGCGTGAAAAATCTTTATTGCGCCGTCATCCGTGGGTGTTTTCAGGTGCAGTGGCCCGCATGGAAGGAAAGGCCAACCTCGGCGAAACCATTGATATCGTAGACAGCCAGGGCAAGTGGTTAGCCCGCGGAGCCTACTCTCCCTCTTCACAAATCCGTGCTCGCGTTTGGACGTTCGACGCCAATGAAAGTATTGATATCGCCTTTTTCACCCGCCGTTTAAAGCAGGCGCAGGTTTGGCGCGAATGGCTGACCAGCCGTGATGGCCTGGACAGCTACCGCCTGATTGCCGGTGAGTCCGACGGTATGCCGGGCGTGACCATCGACCGTTTTGGCAACTTCCTGGTATTGCAGCTGCTTTCCGCCGGCGCTGAATACCAGCGCCCTGCCCTGGTGGCCGCACTGCAAAATCTGTATCCGCAATGCGCCATTTACGATCGTTCCGACGTGGCCGTGCGCAAGAAAGAAGGCATGGAATTAACCCAGGGCCCGGTAAGCGGCGAGCTGCCGCCGGATCTGCTGCCGATTGAAGAGCACGGCATGAAGCTGCTGGTTGATATTAAAGGTGGTCATAAAACGGGTTATTACCTCGACCAGCGCGATAGCCGCTTTGCCACGCGTCAGTACGTGAAAGATAAACGCGTGCTGAACTGCTTTTCCTACACCGGCGGCTTTGCCGTTTCCGCTCTGATGGGCGGCTGTAGCCAGGTGGTGAGCGTCGACACCTCACAGGACGCGCTGGACGTGGCGAAGCAAAACGTCGAGCTGAACAAGCTCGATCTCAGCAAAGCTGAATTTCTGCGCGACGACGTCTTTAAGCTGCTGCGCAAGTATCGCGACCTGGGCGAAAAGTTTGACGTTATCGTGATGGACCCGCCAAAGTTCGTCGAGAACAAGAACCAGCTGATGGGCGCGTGTCGCGGCTATAAAGACATCAACATGTTGGCTATCCAGCTGTTGAATCCGGGCGGCATTCTAATGACCTTCTCCTGCTCGGGCCTGATGACCACAGATTTATTCCAGAAAATCATTGCCGACGCCGCCGTAGACGCCGGGCGTGATGTACAATTTATAGAGCAGTTCCGTCAGGCGGCCGATCATCCGGTGATCGCAACCTATCCGGAAGGTCTGTATCTCAAAGGGTTTGCCTGTCGCGTCATGTAGGTTGAAAAACGGAAAATTACCCGCATATCACTATGCAGAGTAATGTTTCCCGGGAGGTGACTATGATTGCCAGCAAATTCGGAATTGGTCAGCAGGTGCGCCATTCGCTGTTGGGGTATTTAGGGGTCGTGGTGGATATCGATCCCGAGTATTCCCTTGATGAACCAGCGGAAGACGAACTGGCTGATAACGACAGCCTGCGTACCGCTCCCTGGTATCATGTCGTGATGGAAGATGATGATGGCCAGGCCGTGCATACCTATCTGGCCGAAGCTCAGCTCAGCTGGGAAGCGCAGGATGAGCACCCCGAGCAGCCTTCCATGGACGAACTGGCCGAATCGATACGGCAACAGCTTCTGGCACCTCGCCTGCGTAACTGACAAAAAACCCCGCTTTTGCGGGGTTTTTAATGGCTGACAAAGCAGGAAAAAATGTAGTTTTCTTATTTCGCCAGCCCCAGACGCGGAATTTCAATCGCCGGGCAGCGATCCATCACCACCGCCAGACCCGCATCCTGAGCCAGCACTGCCGCCTGCTCGTTGATCACGCCAAGCTGCATCCACAGCGTTTTCGCACCGATCGCTATCGCCTCTTTTGCCACATCCCACGCGGCTTCGGAATTGCGGAATACGTCAACCATATCGACTTTTTTCGGGATATCTGCCAGCGTGCCATATCCCTGCTGGCCGAGCAGCGTTTTGCCCGCGACCTTTGGCGACACGGGAATCACTTCATAGCCCTGATCCAGCAGATATGCCATCACCCGATAGCTTGGCCGGTCGGGTTTATCGCTGGCGCCCACCAGGGCGATGGTCCGCGTATTTTTTAGAATACTTTCAATATCCGTCTGTTTCATGACGCTCTCCGCCTTGATGAACTCTTCAGAAGTGTATGACAAACGTTACTGTCTCACCATCTTTCCCACACGGATGTATGAGAGCAAAAGTTCAGAATATGTCTATATGTTAATGAACCGATAATGTGAAAAATTTTGAAACATTCGGGAACGACATGGGCTGATTGTATTCGTACAGGAGGAAAGAATGAAAATCGGGCTTTGTCTCACCCTATGGTGCGCCCTGCTCTTACCTTGTTCCGGGTGGGCAACCACCTTACACCTTTCCACGGATGTTGATTTACTGGTGCTGGACGGCAAAAAAGTTTCCAGTTTTCTGTTAAAAGGAGCGGATAGCATAGAACTGGACAACGGACCGCACCAGCTGGTGTTTCGCGTCGAAAAAAACGTGCGCGCGAACGCGCGCGAGCAGAGACTGTATATCTCCGCGCCTTTGGTAGTGAGCTTTGATACGAAGGAAATTAGCCAGGTAAAATTCAATCTACCGCGAATCGAGAATGAAAAAGACAGTGAGATTTTTGATAACGCCCCCCATTTGCAGCTGCTCGATGGAAGCGCGGTGGCTCTGCCCATTAAAATTGATGTGATGGAAGTTAAAACGACGCCGCAGGGCATAGATTACGAAAATGATACTCAGCGCTACAACAAAGCGCAGAAGGCCGCCTCAATGCCACAGTTCGCCATTATGATGGCGGATGACAGCACCCTTTTGTCCAGAACCTCCGAGCTCGACCCGCCTGCTCGCCCGTCGGAAACCCTGACCGAGCAGCGGCTTAAATACTGGTTTGTGCAGGCAGATAAACCGACTCGTGAACGTTTCCTGCAGTGGGTGAAAGAGCATCCTTCACCCTAATAACTTCGCCTGAACGCACGCTTTTTTGATTCACTTCTCTTGCAGCATCAGTGACTTCCAGTAAGCTGTAGCCTTCGCTTATCAATCAGGATTTCCCCATGGAATTAACGACCCGCACGCTTGCCGCCAAAAAGCACATTGCGCTGGTAGCGCACGATCACTGCAAAGAAGCCCTGCTAAAATGGGTGGAGCGCCACCGGGCCTCTCTGGCAAATCACGTTTTGTACGCCACCGGCACAACCGGTAATCTGGTCCAGCGGGCTAGCGGCCTTGAGGTGAATGCCATGCTCAGCGGCCCGATGGGCGGCGATCAGCAGGTAGGTGCCCTGATTTCAGAAGGGAAAATTGACGTACTGATTTTTTTCTGGGATCCGCTGAACGCCGTTCCTCACGACCCGGATGTAAAAGCCCTGCTGCGCCTTGCTACCGTGTGGAATATTCCTGTCGCAACCAATCTGTCGACCGCTGATTTCATTATTCAGTCGCCGGGCTTTAGCCAGGACGTGGAAATCCTCATCCCGGACTATCAGCGCTATCTTTCAGAACGGCTGAAATAGTTACGGGCGGCTGGCCGTCGGCACGCCAAGACGTATTAATACGTCGACAAAATCCGACGGTTCTTTCTTATTAAAGAGCAGCCAAACACGATGCCGCGCCCGCGTCATCGCGACATAGAGTAATCGGCGTTCTTCCGCATCCAGATAATTTTCCGGCTGCGGCAAAAGCGCCTGCTCCATTACCGATTCCCGCGCCGGAGCCGGGAAACCGTCTTTGCCTGCCTGCAGGCCCAGTACGATAACGTAGTCCGCCTGCTGGCCTTTACTGGCATGAATGGTCATAAAATCAATACTGAGCTTCGGCCAGCGCGTTGCCGCCTTTTCCAGAATGGCCGGACGGAGGTGATGATAACGCGCCAGCACCAGAATCCTTTGTTCAGGCTTCGCGTAGCCGCTGAGCTTGTCGAGCAGGGTCTCCAGCCGATCGTCGGCCAATAAAGTGACCGACTTCTTGTCACCTTTTGTCAGACTGTTCAGCGGCTTGGCCAGCTGATTCGGGTTCTGCTGAATAAAGCCGTTGGCAATTTCACCAATGCGATCGTTAAATCGATAGGTAATGTCCAGCGCGCAGCGATCGCCTTCCCCAAAATGGTGGGCAAAGGCCGTAGTGAGCGCCATATCCGCCCCGCTAAAACGATAAATTGCCTGCCAGTCGTCGCCGACAGCGTAAAGCGAAGTATGTGAATTCTGCCGACGAAGCGCGGCCAGCAGCGCCGCACGCTGCGGGGAGATATCCTGAAACTCATCCACGAGGATGTGCTTCCACGGGCTGATGAAACGACCTTTTTCAAGCACGTTAATGGCCTGGTGGATGAGGCCAGAGAAATCAACCGCCTCTTCCGCTTTCAGCGCACTCTTCCAGCTTTTCAGCAGGGGAGCCATTAGCTTCACTCGTTTTGAGAACAAATCGCGCACTTCATCCGGGCAGCCAGCAATCATTTCCGCCTGTGAGCCACCGTGCATGCGAATTAACCCCAGCCAGCGATCGAGGCGGCTGGCCAGACGTTTTGCTAAGCGATCGTCCTGCCAGTATTCGCCTTCGGGCACCTCCCAGGCCAGCTCGTCGCTTAGCCATTCGCGCCAGCCTTTCGCCTGTGCCTTTTTCTCGCGGCACTGCTGCCGCCAGCTATCGATAAGCAGCTGATGACGAGCCGCGGTGTCTGATTCCAGCTCGCTAACCCGCGGCGCTTTTTTGCTGCCCTGTTGAATAATGTGCAGTGCCAGCGCGTGAAACGTGCGGGCGGTAATGGCATCCGTATGCAGACGTTCGGCGATGCGCTCGTCCATTTCCTGGGCAGCCTGACGACCAAAGGCCAGCAGCAGAATTTGATCTTCAGAAGCTTCCCCGCGCTGTAACAGCCAGCCTGCACGAGCCACCAACACAGAGGTTTTGCCGCTTCCGGCTCCGGCCAACACCAGCAGAGCATCTTCTCCATTTACGACAGCCCGGGCCTGGGAAGGATTCAACGGTGAGCTTTCGACCTGCCGGAAAAATTCTGCGTACTTTTCAAGCATGCGGTTCGTGTAGGCCGTATTTCTTTCATGCCGCAGGCTGTCGCCCTGCTCCAGCCACGCTTTGCAACTTAGCCAAGCCTCACGGCAGTTATCAAACTCCTCAAGCCTGGCCTGCGGCAACGGCAGCGCCGCAAAAGCAGCACGCACATTTTGCTGCAGAGCTTCCATATCGCTGCGCTTGAACCATCTTTCCTGCTGGGTTTGACGGACAATTTCGTTGAACTGTTCGCTAAGCACCTCAGCGGCAATGCCACTCATCTCCCTGCTCCACTCTTGCCAGAGCGTATCCAGATGATGATAAAAACGCTGGGTTTCGCCCCATTCCGTGCCGTGCAGGCGCACGACTTTATCGTCCGGCAAAATAAATTCGAGCTCGCCCCACACCAGGCCGCGCTTGATGTTAATCGCCACCAGTTGGTTAAATGGGATAAGGTACTCGTGGCGGTCGCCTTTGACCTCAACGCCCGCGCTGAGTAGCTTCACGCGATTGTAAGGATGCTGTGCTAAATGCCTGCCAAGGGAGGTCGCTTTGAGTTCCATTGCGCGTTGTCTGCTCAGGTTGAAGAAGTTGCCGCTAAGTTTACCCGCCGATGGAATGAGGCTCCAGAGTAAAAACGCGTTACAATTGCTGTGGTTATTTATTCTATGACATTTACCAACGAAGAGTGATTATGCGTACAGTCCTTAATGTGTTGAACTTTGTGCTGGGTGGCTTCCTGACAACCCTGTCCTGGCTACTGGCCACTCTTGTCAGCATCGTCCTTATCTTCACGCTGCCGCTGACTCGTTCCTGCTGGGAAATCACCAAACTTTCTTTTGTGCCCTTCGGCAACGAAGCCGTTCACGTCGACGAGCTGAACCCGCAGGATAAAAACGCGATCATGAACACCGGCGGCACGCTGCTAAACATCTTCTGGCTGGTCTTTTTTGGGTGGTGGCTGTGCGTCATGCATATCGTGGCCGGTATTGCGCAGTGCGTGACAATCATCGGCATTCCCGTTGGCATTGCAAATTTCAAAATTGCCGCCATTGCGCTGTGGCCGGTTGGCCGTCGCGTGGTTTCCGTTGAAACTGCCCAGGCGGCACGAAATGCCAATGCACAACGACGTTTTAAGTAACGCAGAGGATATTGCGTGCTAATGCTTAGTCCTTTACTGCGCCGTTACACCTGGAACAGCGCATGGCTCTACAACCTGCGCATTTTTATTGCTCTCACCGGCACCGCCGCCCTGCCATGGTGGCTGGGCGAAGTTAAACTAACAATTCCGCTGACGCTCGGCGTGGTGGCCGCCGCACTGGCCGATCTGGATGACAGACTGACCGGGCGTCTGCGTAATCTGCTTATCACGCTTGTCAGCTTCTTTATAGCCTCCGCTTCCGTTGAGCTCTTGTTCCCTTGGCCATGGCTCTTTGCCCTTGGGCTAATGCTCTCCACCAGCGGTTTTATCCTCCTGGGCGGCCTTGGCCAACGTTATGCCACCATCGCTTTTGGCGCGTTGCTCATCGCTATTTATACGATGCTGGGCATTTCGCTCTACGAGCACTGGTATCAGCAGCCGCTGTTCCTGCTGGCAGGAGCCGTGTGGTACAACCTGCTGACGCTCGCAGGACATCTCATTTTCCCGATACGCCCGCTGCAGGATAATCTGGCCCGCTGTTATGACCACCTGGCACACTATCTGGAAATTAAAGCCACGCTGTTTGATCCCGATATAGAAGAAGAGAGCCAGGCCCCGGTACTCGAACTTGCGATGGCAAACAGCCAGCTGGTCACCACTTTAAACCAGACGAAAGCTTCGCTGTTAACCCGCCTGCGTGGTGACAGAGGGCAACGTGGCACGCGAAGAACCCTGCACTATTACTTTGTGGCGCAGGATATTCACGAGCGAGCCAGCTCCTCTCACATTCAATATCAGTCCCTGCGGGAAAAATTTCGCCACAGCGACATCATGTTTCGCTTCCAGCGGCTGATGAGCCTGCAATCCCAGGCCTGTCAGCAGCTTTCTCGCTCCATTCTATTGCGCGTGCCTTACCAGCACGATCCTCGTTTCGAGCGAGCATTCACCCATCTGGAAGCCGCGATTGAACGCCTTGGTTCCGGCTCTGCTCCCGGTAGTGAAATGAAAGCGCTTGGCTATTTGCTCAACAACCTGAGAGCTATAGACGCGCAGCTTGCGACTATAGAATCCGAGCAGGCCCAGGCTGCACCGCGAAGCGAGAACGAAAACAGTCTGGCCGATGATAAATTAACCGGCCTGGGTGATATGTGGCAGCGGCTGGCGCGCAATCTAACGCCTGAATCGGCTCTGTTCCGCCATGCAGTTCGTATGTCGGCGGTGCTTTGCGTCGGCTACGCGTTTATTCAGTTCACCGGATTACAGCACGGCTACTGGATTTTACTGACCAGCCTCTTTGTTTGTCAGCCAAACTATAGCGCGACCCGTAGAAGACTAGCGCTACGCATCATCGGCACGCTGGTTGGCGTCGCGATAGGGCTGCCTATCCTTTGGTTTGTTCCTTCTCTCGAAGGACAGCTGATTCTAATCGTGATTACCGGGGTTCTGTTTTTTGCATTTCGCAACGTTCAGTACGCTCATGCCACGATGTTTATCACCCTGCTTGTTCTGCTGTGCTTCAACTTGCTGGGCGAAGGTTTTGAAGTCGCATTGCCACGCATTATCGACACCCTGCTCGGCTGCGCGATTGCATGGGCCGCGGTCAGCTTTATCTGGCCTGACTGGCGCTTCCGTCGGCTGTCTTTAGTGGTTGAGCGGGCATTTAATGCCAATTGCCGCTATCTGGATGCCATTCTTGAGCAGTATCACCAGGGGCGAGATGACCGTCTCGAATACCGTATCGCGCGCCGTGATGCGCATAACAAAGACGCTGAACTTGCGTCCGTGGTATCGAATATGTCGACCGAACCGCGGGTTAAACCACAAACCAGGGAGACGGCTTTCCGCTTACTCTGTCTGAATCATACGTTTAACAGCTATGTCTCAGCGCTTGGCGCACACCGTGAGAAACTCAATAACGAAGAGATTCTGCTGCTGCTGGACGATGCTGTCTGCTATGTAGACGATGCCCTGCATCATTTGCCAGCCGATGAACAGCGCGTTCGGCAAGCGTTAGAGGGATTATCAGAAAGAATTGCCTGTATCGACCCCGGCCCGGAGACAAAAGAACCTTTGGTACTTCAGCAAATCGGCCTGATGGTGTCGCTGCTGCCGGAGATTTCACGTCTCCAGCAGCAGATTAGCCAAATCTCCGACTAGCGTTTTGTATGTTGTTCATAACGCTGGTACCAGTCAACCAGCTCCTGGCGTCTTACTGCCGGGAGCGCGGCTTCGTGAATACCTGAAATGGCTCCGTCCAGCGCAAGCAGTATTTTTACCCCCACGCTTTTTTTTATGCTTCTGAGCTTAATCCACGATCTTTTAGTGCCATAGGCCTGTAAGGTACGGAAATCAGAGATTCCTGCCTGCCAGAGCCAGATTTCAATGTTGACCGAAATGTTTGGGAGGTCCTTCAGCCGCTGCTGGTTTTTAGTGATTAACTTCTCACGGCGAGCGTGAGTGAGCGTTTCGGAGGTCAGCTGAAGCAGCCTGTCGGGATCCCGCCAAAGCTCATCCCCAACCCTGAAGTAATTAAGGATGACAGGCTTGCCGCGTTTACTGTAGATAAGCGACGGGGACGATTTGTTGACAAAATACCCTTCTGTTTCTTCACAGGCCCGCAGATAAAGTTCACCCTCTGACACTATTCCAAACACAACGTCTTCTATGGCCAGGCTGTAACCACCAAACTGCGAGCGATAGTCAACATGGCCCAAAGGCGCGAGGTATTCCTGAGACTGATGAATCCGATGATAAGATTTAATTTTCATGAATAATTCCTTTATTATCATGAATTAATACCGGTTTTATAATTTACCGGTTCCGCTAACAGGACAATAATTAACCTGATAGCTTGCTGCAATCACAATTTTAAATTTAGGGGAATTACATCCAGAATTTGCGAGATGCTTTCAGAAATTTAGATTGATCTTTGCTCTAACAGGCATTACTGTATAAACATACAGTAACCCATCAGGCGGGATTCACTATGCACACACAGAACTATCGTAACCCTATAACTAGCAGCCCATCGGTTGCGTTGACCTCAGCAGAATCATTTGCAGGAAACGACGTTAGAGGACTGATCAGTGAAGTGGTCTACAGCGAAGATCAGCCATGGATGACCCACATGCTATTGCTGCCGCTTCTCAAACAGCTTGGGCAACAGTCTCGCTGGCAGCTGTGGTTAACTCCGCAGCAGAAATTAAGTCGACAGTGGGTGCAGGAAGCAGGCTTACCCCTCACAAAAGTAATGCAGGCAAACCAGGTGGATCCACTTTTTACCGTGGATGCTATGGTAAAAGCATTACAGACGGGAAATTACAGCGTTGTTATCGGTTGGTTACCAGCCGAACTAACGGATGAAGAACATTTTCGGCTCTTAAATGCAGCTGAAAAAGGTAACGCGATTGGGTTCATTATGCGGCCAACCCGTACGGCTGGATCCGGTTGCAGACCACGAACGGGTCTAAAAATTCATTCTAGTTTGTATCATTAAGTAAATTTAAGATAAATCCTGGCAAATTTTCTTCGGAATTGACAACACCTTGTCATTTATCGCGAATCCCCGGCGCAAGCCGCTTGTCACGCGATTCTGAACGAAACGGCGCGGTGAAATTTCAGGCAAACTTGTTACCAGATATGTATGCAAGTCGTTTTTTTTCATATGCCTGACAGAGTTCACACTTGTAAGTTTTCAACTACGTTGTAGACTTTAGCTCGCCAGGGTTGCTCTTCATAACACCGATTGATCGGTAGAGTAACAATTGAGCGTTAACCCGGGCGAAGGATTTAACCCTGGGCTTTAGAGTGAGTTTAGAGCTCATGGCCTATTTGGATGATAATGAGGCGCAAAAAATGAAAAAGACAGCTATCGCGATTGCAGTGGCACTGGCTGGCTTCGCTACCGTAGCGCAGGCCGCACCGAAAGATAACACCTGGTATGCTGGTGGTAAACTGGGCTGGTCTCAGTTCCACGACACCGGTTTCTACGGTAACGGTTATGACCGTGGTATCGGCAATGGCCCTACCCACGAAAGTCAACTGGGCGCGGGCGCATTCGGCGGCTACCAGGTTAACCCGTACGTTGGTTTTGAAATGGGTTACGACTGGTTAGGTCGTATGCCATACAAAGGCAGCGAAGAGAACGGTGCTTTTAAAGCACAGGGCGTTCAGCTGACTGCTAAACTGGGCTACCCAGTTACTGACGATCTGGACGTGTATACCCGTCTGGGTGGTATGGTATGGCGTGCAGACTCCACCGCGCTTAACGCTGCTGGTGACCGTCTGAAAGACCACGACACTGGCGTTTCCCCAGTATTCGCTGGCGGCGTTGAGTGGGCAGTGACCCGTGACATCGCTACCCGTCTGGAATACCAGTGGGTTAACAACATCGGTGACGCGCAGACTGTTGGTACTCGTCCAGACAACGGCATGCTGAGCCTGGGTGTTTCTTACCGTTTCGGCCAGTCCGAAGTGGCTCCAGTTGTTGCTCCGGCTCCGGCCCCAGCTCCAGAAGTACAGACCAAACACTTCACTCTGAAGTCTGATGTTCTGTTCAACTTCAACAAATCCACTCTGAAACCAGAAGGTCAGCAGGCTCTGGATCAGCTGTACACCCAGCTGAGCAACCTGGATCCTAAAGATGGTTCCGTTGTTGTTCTGGGCTTCACCGACCGTATCGGTTCTGACCAGTACAACCAGAAACTGTCCGACAAACGTGCACAGTCTGTTGTTGATTACCTGATCTCTAAAGGTATCCCAGCTAACAAGATCTCCCCACGCGGTATGGGCGAATCTAACCCGGTTACTGGCAACACCTGTGATAACGTAGCTCCTAAAGCTAAACTGATTGATTGCCTGGCTCCAGATCGTCGCGTTGAGATCGAAGTTAAAGGTATCAAAGACGTTGTAACTCAGCCTGCGGCATAAGTTACCGTTATAAAAAAACCCCGCTTCGGCGGGGTTTTTTGTTTTCTGAAATCGACTAAATATCTTAATGAAGCCGCGAAGCCGCCAGGCAAACAAAGTGGCTACTCTTTACCCAGCAACGCCTGAAGATCCTGCTTGAGATTTGACATCTGGCTGGCATATTTTTCTTTGCGTTCGGCATCTTCTATCAGCTGCACAATGGTCTCAGAGAGCGTACAGCCGCGCCGTTGAGCCAGCCCAGCCAGCCGTTGCCAGACAAGATACTCAAGATCGATAGACTTCTTGCGCGTATGTTGATGTTCGGCATTAAAATGACGCTTACGACGGGCACGTATAGTTTGCTTCATACGGTTATGAAGCGTTGGGTTCATATGCTGTTCAATCCAGCCCAGCACTAAAACAGGTTCGTTTTCCAGGCTTAGCAGAGCATCCACGGCCTCTTTTGCCGCACTGGCTTCGATATATCTTGTGATCAACTCACCTTCACGGTGTTTTTTCACCAGATATTTCCACTTCCAGCCGCTCTCGAGATTTTCTAACTGTTGATATTTCATCGTTATCTCAGTGTGACCGTGTAACTTACTTCAGGATAACAGTTTTTGCCGTTTTCGCTCACCTGAAAAATGAAAGCTGTGAGCCGGGTGAACCTGAATCCCAGTATTAACCGTGTGCTGTCCGGTCTATTCTTGTATAATCGCGCCTTTGAAATCTACTTAATAAATAGCGACTTTGACGACTAATCGACTTGAATGGCGTGCCCTTGTTCCTGATACCGAGAGTTTTCAGGACATTTTTGCGCAGCCTTATGACACCGACTCTGCTCCTTTCTCCGCTGTCCAGTCACGCCTGTTCTACGGGCTTGAGCAGCTGAGCCAACCGGTAGCCTCGGCTGATCTGATGCTGGTAAAAGCGGCTGAAGAGTCCGAGTACCTCAACCTTATTGCTGCCGCAGCCAGCGAAGTCTGGCAGCCTGCCGACGCGCTGACCGGCGGACACTATCAGATTGAAGGCAGCCGTATCACACTAAGCCCTGCGGCGGAAACCGAAGGCGACTTTACGGGCAAAGGTGAAGTTGTTATCGCCGACTGGGTAGAGGCAGAGCAGCTGTTTGGCTGCGTGCGCCAGTTTGCCGGTGAAATTAGCCTGACGCCTGGGGTCATCCATCGCGCTAACGGCGGCGTATTAATTCTCTCCCTGCGCAGCGTGCTGGCCCAGCCTTTGCTGTGGCTGCGCCTGAAACAAATGGTGACCCAGGGCCGCTTTGACTGGATTTCGCCTGATGAATCTCGTCCGCTGCCCGTTCATATCCCTTCTCTGCCTCTGAATCTTAAATTGATTCTGGTCGGTGAGCGCGAGTCGCTGGCTGATTTCCAGGATATGGAACCGGAGATGGCTTCCGTAGCCATCTACAGCGAGTTTGAAGAAAACCTGCAAATTGCCTCCCCCGAAGAAATGGCCTTATGGTGCCAGTGGGTTCGTGCCGTCGCCCTGGCAAAGCATTTACCTTCTCCTGCTCAGGATGCCTGGCCCGCTCTGATTCGTGAAGCCGTGCGCTACACGGGCGATCAGGAAACGCTACCGCTGAATCCGCTGTGGTTAACTCGCCAGCTCAGAGAAGTCGCCTCCTTTACCGAAGACGAAACGTTTAGCGCCGAGCAGCTTTCCCAGATGTTGGTACAGCGTGAATGGCGCGAAGGCTTCCTCGCCGAACGTATGCAGGATGAAATCCTGCTCGAGCAGATTCTGATCGAAACCGAAGGTGAAATGGTCGGGCAAATCAATGCGTTGTCCGTGATTGAGTTCCCGGGCCATCCGCGCGCCTTTGGCGAACCTTCAAGAATCAGCTGCGTTGTCCACGTCGGCGACGGCGAGTTCACCGACGTGGAACGCAAGGCGGAATTGGGCGGAAATATACACGCCAAGGGCATGATGATCATGCAGGCGTTTTTGATGTCCGAGCTGCAGCTTGAACAGCAAATCCCGTTCTCTGCCTCCATCACCTTTGAACAGTCATACAGCGAAGTGGACGGCGACAGCGCCTCAATGGCCGAGCTTTGCGCGCTGATTAGCGCTCTGGCCAACGTGCCTATTTATCAGCATATTGCGATTACCGGCTCGGTCGATCAGTTCGGGCGAGTTCAGCCGGTCGGCGGCCTCAATGAGAAAATTGAAGGCTTCTTCCGCATTTGCCAGCAGCGTGAGCTGACGGGCATCCAGGGCGTTATCATCCCGGTGGCTAACGTTCGCCATCTTTGTCTGCATCAGGATGTGCTGGAAGCGGTTGAGCAGGGAAAATTCTCTATCTGGGCCATCGACGAAGTCACCGATGCACTACCCTTATTAACGAATCTGCCATGGGATGGCGAAGGGCAAAATACTCTGATGCGCGCGGTTCTGGAGCGAATCGCACAGGCATCCGCGCAGGACATTCGACACCGATATCCGTGGCCGCTGCGTTGGCTCAACTGGTTCAACCACAACTGATCGGACTTGTTGAGCGTACACGTGTTAGCTAACCTGCGTGCTTCATTATAAAAAGGCTTACTGTAGACATGGTAGATAAACGCGAATCCTATACAAAAGAAGATCTTCTTGCCTCTGGTCGTGGCGAACTGTTTGGCGC